>NZ_NWTH01000006.1:0-296964 GCF_002531555.1 Sinorhizobium sp. BJ1 | reverse complement strand
ACCTGCGCCACGACAGCTTGCGGCAATCAATGGCACGTTGAAAAGGGGTAAGGCCGAATGACTGCCGATGCGCCCGTGATTTCCGGTTCCAGCGTCGTCAAACTGGCGCGAGGGGTCCGGCTGCGCGAGGATACGGTTCGCGGCCATACGGTTCTGCTGGCACCGGAACGTGCCATGGCTCTCGACGAGATCGCCGTCAAAATCGTCGAAGCCCTGGATGGCAAACGGAGCCTCGATCGGATCGCCACCGATTTCGCGGCGCAGTTCGAGGCCCCGGTTGCCCAGATTGCCAGCGATGTCCAGTCCTTCGCCCGCGAGCTTGCCATCCGCCGCATGCTGGAGATCGTCGAATGAGCAATAGCATCGCCCTTGCAGAAGAAGTCAAAGCCAGGATCCCAAGCGTGCCGCCGCCGATGGCGATGCTGGCGGAGTTGACGCATCGATGTCCCTTGGCCTGCCCGTATTGCTCCAATCCAATCGAGCTGACGCGGGCAGATGAGGAGCTTTCTACGGAGGAATGGATCGGCGTCTTCAGGCAAGCCGCCGCTCTCGGCGTGCTGCATCTGCACTTGTCCGGCGGCGAGCCGGCGGCACGCCGGGACCTGGTGGAGTTGACGCAAGCAGCGGCTGCCTTTGGACTCTATACCAATCTGATCACGTCGGGCGTCGGCCTGACTGCGGCTCGCATTGGCAAGCTGGCCGATGCGGGGCTCGATCATATTCAGCTCTCCATCCAGGGCGTTTCTCCCGAAAGCGCCGACAGAATCAGCGGATATGGAGGCGGTTATGAACGAAAGATCGCCGTCGCGGGCTGGGTGGCGGATGCCGGCATCCCGCTGACGCTGAACGCCGTCTGTCACCGGCAGAACATGGGCGAAATCGAGGCCATGATCGAATTGGCGATTCGGCTGAAGGCGCGTCGTATCGAGGTCGCGACCGTGCAGTTCCACGGTTGGGCCGAGCGCAACAAGGCGGCTCTCATGCCGACACGCGAACAGGTCCATCGGGCGACGCAAACCGTCACCGAGGCGCGCAAGAAATATGAGGGTACACTGGTCATCGACTATGTACCCGCGGACTACTATTCCACATACCCGAAGGCGTGCATGGGCGGCTGGGGGAGGGTGGGCTTGAACGTCACGCCATCCGGCCGGGTGCTTCCCTGCCATGCGGCGGAAACCATTCCAAGCCTGTCTTTCGAGAATGTGCGCGCGGGTTCACTCTCTGAGATCTGGTATGACAGTAAGGCATTCAATGCCTATCGCGGCGAGGACTGGATGCCGGAACTCTGCCGGAGCTGCGAGCGCAAGAAAATTGATTTCGGCGGCTGCCGTTGCCAGGCGATGGCGCTGGCCGGCGACGCGAGTACCACGGATCCGGTCTGCGTGCGATCGCCGCTTCGCGATCGCCTGACCCGCGAAGCAGATGAGCTTTCGTCGGCGCCATCGGATACCTTGACCTACCGCGCGCGTATCAGATGACCCGGTCAACGTCCGGAAGTCTGCATCGCCATTTCTTGACGCGCAGAGACGGATGCTGCTGCGACCAACTGGCGATGTGCACGGGGGACTGGAACATGCATTGCGTCAGCGATCCGTGGGCCTCAAGTTGCATACTCTCTTCTCGGCACCTTTCGGGTGCCGTGACAAGGCATACGGTCATGACGAGCGTTACCAAATCCATGAAATTCCCCCTTGGTGCGTCAATTTACTCATATGCTAATAAACGCGTCAAATGAACTGAAGCCGGAGCACCAAATCTGGGTTCTGGTAGTTGAGCCTGTCTAGCGTACCTTTGAAAGAAATCATCGCGGCCAAGCACGACCGACACGACAAACCGCGGCACAGGGCCGCGGTTTTCCTGGCTGGGAATACTCTAATTAGTTGCGCATTTCCGCTGGCGGTCGACGAGTTTCAATCCGGGACGACGACGAGTTTGCCGACGAAATTTTTCGCCATGAAGTCTCTTTGCGCCCGATGGAATTCCGACAGAGGATAAACGCCGCCGACGAGGGGGCGTATCTTCTTGTCTTCGATGTATCGGACCAGCCGCCGGAAATCGGCGCGGCGACCCTGGCTCGAGCCGTGCAGCTCCAATTGCTTCAGATACATCGTCCTGAGATCGAGCTGCACGACCGGACCGGCAATGGCGCCGGCGGTGGTGTAGCGGCCTTCCGGGCGCAGGATCTTCAAGAGATCATTGAAGAGGGGACCGCCGACCAGATCGGCAACGACGTCGATCGGTTCGCCCTGGACGGCTTCATTGACGGCTTCGAAGAGATCGCCTCGACCGCGGGTCACGACGGCTTCGGCGCCGATATCGAGCATGGCAGCCTCTTTGCCCGGGCCGGCGACGGCGATCGGGATGGCGCCACGGGCGCGGGCCAGCTGGATGATCGCCGAGCCGACGCCGCCCGACGCGCCAGTGACGAGGATCCGTTCGCCCGCCGCAAGCCTCGCTCGTTCCAGCATGCGCTCGCCGGTGAGATAGGCGCAGCAGAAGGTGGCGAGCTCGGTATCGGTGAGATCGGTCGCCACCACGTGAGCGTTTTCGGCCGGCAGCACCATGTATTCGGCATAGCCGCCATCGCGGCCGTGGCCCATATAGTCGATGTCGGCCAGGCTGTCGTCATCGCGGTTGTAGATCGAGAAATCGACCATGACGCGCTCGCCGATACGCGCCCTGTCGATACCGTCGCCGACGGCGACGATGTGGCCGACCGTGTCGGTGCCCTGGATGCGCGGGAAAGTGAGCGTGTTGCCTTGGCGCCGCCAGGTCGAGACAGCAGCCGGGTCATCCTCGGTGCCATAGGCGCCTTCGCGCACCCAGACGTCGGTGTTGTTCATGCCGCAGGCGGTGACCCTGATCAGGACCTCGCCGGCGGCGGGAGCCGGCACCGGGACCTCCCGGCTGTAGACGAGCTTATCGAGCCCGCCGTGGCCGGTGAGCAGCACGGCCGCCATGGTCTTCGGAACGGAATGCATCATAGGCGTTCTCCTTCAGCGGCCGAGGACGGACCGGATCGCGTCATCGGCCGCCTTGACGACGATGTCGGTTTCCTCGCGGGTGAGGCAGAGCGGCGGGGCAAAGCCAAGAATATCGCCCTGCGGCATGGCGCGGCCAATGACGCCGCGTTCCAGCAGTGCTGCCGCCACCTGCGGCCCGACCTTCTGGGCCGGATCGAAGAACTTCCGGTCGTCGCGATCCTCGACGAATTCGATTGCCGCCATCAACCCGTCACCGCGCACTTCGCCGACATGGCGGTGTTCGCCGACGGCCTTTTCGAGTTCCGCCCGGAAATAGGCGCCCGTCGAACCGGCGTTCTCGACGAGGCCGAGCTCGTCGATCAGCTCGAGATTGGCGATGCCTGCCGCCGCACAGATCGGGTGCGCCGAATAGGTCCAGCCATGGCCGATGGCGCCAAGTTCGTCAGAACCGCGGACAAGGACGTCCCAGACCTTGTCGGAGACGATCGAGCCGGAAAGCGGTGCATAGGCCGAGGTCAGCCCCTTGGCGATGGTGATCAGGTCCGGCTTGATGCCGTAATGATCGGAGCCGAACATCGTGCCGAGACGGCCGAAGCCGGTCACGACCTCGTCGGCGACGAGCAGGATGTCGTATTTCTGAAGCACCGCCTGGATTTTCTGCCAATAGCCCTTGGGCGGCGGCACGATGCCGCCGGTGCCGAGAATCGGTTCGCCGATAAAGGCCGCAACGGTATCGGGACCTTCTGCGAGGATCATCTCCTCGAGCTTGTCGGCGCAATATTGCGAGAACTGCTCCTCGTTCATCGAGCGATCGGGACGGCGGAAGTAATAGGGGGCTTCGGTGTGCAGGATCGGCGCGCGCGGCAGATCGAAGGCATTGTGGAAGAGGTGCAGGCCGGTCAGCGAACCAGTCATCACGCCCGAGCCGTGATAGCCGCGCCAGCGCGAGATGATCTTCTTCTTCTCCGGCCGGCCGAGAATATTGTTGTAATACCAGATCAGCTTGATGTTGGTTTCGTTGGCGTCCGAACCGGATAGCCCGAAATAGACGCGCGACATGCCTTCCGGCGCCCGGTCGATGATCATCTTGGAAAGCCGGATCGAGGCTTCCGTGCCGTGGCCGACATAGGCGTGGTAATAGGCGAGGTTCTTCGCCTGCTGTGCAATGGCGTCGGCGATCTTCTGACGGCCATAACCGACATTGACGCAGTAGAGCCCGGCAAAAGCATCGAGGCTGCGCTTGCCGGCGATGTCGGTGATGTAGACGCCTTCGCCGCCGCCGATGACCCGCGTCGGGCTCTCGCCACGCGCGTGCATCCCCATATGGGTAGAGGGATGGAAGAAGTGGTCGCGGTCCCAGGCGGTGAGTTCGTTGCTTTTTTCGAGCATTGTCTTTCCTTTCGTCAGAAGTCGGTCAGGCGGCGGTGTCGACGCAGAGATATTTGAGCTCGGTGAAGGCCTCCATGCCGTGGCGCGAGCCTTCGCGGCCGAGCCCGGATTGTTTCCAGCCGCCGAAGGGGATCGGCCCGCCGGTGATCTTCACCCGGTTGATCGCCACCATCCCGTATTCGAGTGCCCGGGCGAGCCGCATCTGGCGGGCGCCGTTTTCGGTGACGACATAGGCGACGAGTCCATATTCGGTGTCGTTCGCCCGGGCGACTACGTCGTCTTCGCTGTCGAAGGCGGTGACGGCCGCGACGGGGCCGAAAGTCTCTTCGCGCATGATCAGTGCATCGTCGGGCACATCGGTCAGAAGCGTCGGCCGGAAGAATAGCGGCCCGGCCGCGTGGCGCGTGCCGCCGACGGCAAGCTTGGCGCCCAGTTTGAGCGCGTCCGCAACCTGTTCCTCGATCTTGGCGACGGCACGCTCGTGCATCAGCGGCCCGATGTCGGTGCCCGGTCGAAGTCCGGGTCCTACCGTCAAGCGGGCGATCCGCGCCGCGAAAGCCTCCTCGAAGGATTTGAGGATCGGCCGCTCGACATAGATGCGGTTGGCGGCAAGGCAGTCCTGTCCGGAAGTGGCGAACTTCGCGGCGATGGCAATATCGGCCGCTTTCTCTACATCCGCATCGGCAAAGACGATCAGCGGTGCGTGGCCCCCGAGTTCCATGACCAGCCGCTTCATCGTCGGCGCTGATTGGGCGGCAATCAACCGGCCAATCTCCGTCGACCCGGTGAAGCTCATCGCGCGGACTCGCGCGTCTTCGCACAGGCGCCCGACGATCGTTGCGGCGTTGCCGGTGACAACGTTGAAGACGCCGGCGGGAAGGCCGGCGCGTTCGCCGAGCTCGGCAAGTGCCAAAGCGGAAAGCGGCGTCTCGGAGGAGGGATGCGCAACCACGGTGCAGCCCGCCGCAAGTGCGGCGGCCGCCTTGCGGGTAATCATGGCGGAGGGGAAATTCCATGGCGTGACGATGCCGACGACGCCGAGCGCTTCCCGGCGGACGATCATCTCGGCGCCGGCGAGGTGGCTTGTCACGCTCTCGGCGTTGAGGCGCTTGCCCTCCTCGGCATACCACTCGATGAAGGAAGCCGCGTAATCGATCTCGCCACGGGACTCGGCGAGTGGCTTGCCCTGTTCGAGCGTCATCAACAGGGCCAGGTCCTCGCGAGCCGCGAGCATCAGCTCGTGCCACTTGCGCAGGATGGCGGCGCGCGCCTGCGGCAGCATGTTGCGCCAGGGTTTGAATGCCTTCTCCGCCGCACCGATCGCTTCGAACGTCTGGCCCTCATCGAGCGATGCGACGAAGGCGAGGGCGGCACCACTGGCTGGATCACTGACTTCGAGACACTTGCCGTCCCGTCCGGCAATCCAGCGGCCGCCGACATAGGCGAGCTCCCGCAGCAATTGCCGGTCGTTCAGCTGTTTCAACGCTTCGTGAAAGGCGGTGCGCGCAAAAATAGCGGTCATGTCCAAGTCTCCTCGTCTGTTGCGGAGAGATTGACACTGTTGCCGCGAGAGATTGTCCATTGCGCCGCTCGCCGGGAGAGACTTTGACCAAAGCAGAGGCTTCGGCAAGAGAGACTGTCTGGGTCGGTTGAGGAACAGTGCGTGCGGTTTTCCGCCCTTCGCGTGAGAGGCCATCCAACTCTCCTGAATATCGATGAGCGTGCGTGGAACAGAAGCTTGATTGGGACGTTGTGCAGAACACGTCCGCGTGAAGGAGGGAGGATTGTGCCATGACCGCGTCACTGCCCCATCGCCCTGTCGTGATGGCTGGTGAACACATCCTGACCGTGCAGGAAGCGTTAGAGCCTTTGTATATGGAGCTCGAGCAACAGGTAGAAACGAGGCTGGTGCAGGCCGCCGTTTCTGCAGGCTGGTCGGCCGACGAAGCGATCGAGGCCATCGACGAATTGAAACGGCATGAAGTTCTGTCGATGGACGATGGCGAGAGTTAAGACATCTCCTATGTCTGAGGGGAGAGTGCCTGAACCACGGCCGCCCTTTTAGGCCAGCTATCGCTGGCGCTTTACCAATTCACTCCGTACCAACACCTTCTCGGCCAGTCCAAGGATCTGCGCGCTCGGAAAGGATGTGGAATTCTTCCGCCTGCTCGTCGTTTCTAATTCACCTGCGACAACAGCGAACCAAGCGGCAATACGGTCTCCTCCTTGACCGTCTTGGTAACGATGTAGGTGAAATAGCGGTCGATGCCGAGTTCTCGCCCGAGCAGTTCGTCCACCAGCCGCTGATAGGCGTCAATGTCGGCCGTCACGACCTTGAGGATATAGTCGACGCCACCGCCGACCGACCAGCAGGAAACGATCTCTGGAATTGCGGCGATGGCGCGTTCGAAGCGGTCGAAATCGGCCTGCCGGTGATTGCCGAGGGTGACCTCCATCATCACGCTGGCAACCGGTGCCACACGGCGTAGTGCGACGCGCGCATGATAGCCGGTGACGATGCCGGCCTTTTCGAGTTTCCTGAGCCGCATCCAGCAGGGCGTTGGCGACAGCCCGGCCTTTTCGGCCAGCGCCAGCTTGGTGATGCGTCCATCAGCCTGGATCGCCTCAAGAATGCGCAGATCGATCGCGTCGAGCTTCATGCGGGTTCCTTCCGTCGATCCCATGCGGCAATTCAAAGTGCTACAGCGACCTTTGCACGTCTGATGAGACGCGCGGCGCTGCAGTCGCGTCAAAGTCCAGGAAAAGACATTGGGTGCTGAGTTTTGCATTGTCAATTGAGCTGATTTTGATCACTGTTCAAATCATGACAAATTGGACGCCCGACACAACGCTCCTGCGCCGCCCGGCTTACCTCTCGCTGGCCGATCAATTCGCCCGTGCCATCCAGGACGGCAGGCTTCAGAACGGCACCCGGCTGCCGACGCATCGCAAGCTCGCCGACGAGCTGAAGCTCTCGGTACAGACGGTGAGCCGTGCCTATGACGAGCTGATCCGGCGCGGTCTGATCTCCGGCGAGGTCGGGCGCGGCAGCTTCGTGCAGGCGCGGCCGCGTGAGCCGGAGCCGCCGTATCTGCCCGAGCGGCTCGGCGAGCTGGTCGACCTTTCCATCCTAAAGCCGGTCTGCGAACAGATCCATCTCGACAAGATGCGGCAGGCCTTCGGCTGGCTTGCCGAGAACCTGCCGGCAAGCTCGGCGCTTTCGTTCCGGCCGAACATGGTGTTTCCGCGCCACCGCAATGTCGCCGCCGAATGGCTTTCGCGCTGCGGTCTCGACATTTCGCCGCTCAACATCAGCCTCACCAACGGCGCGACCTCGGCCATGACGGTGGCGCTGATGAGCGTCGCCCCTCCCGGCTCGACGATTGCTACGGAGGCGATCAGCCATCACACGCTGGTGCCGCTTTCGACCTATCTCGGCATACACCTCCAGGGCGTCGCGATCGATGACGACGGCATGATCCCGGATGCCCTGGACGAGGCCTGCCGCAAGGGGGTAATACGGGCGATATTCCTGCAGCCCTCGGTCATCAACCCGACGGCGACCCTGATGAGTGCCGAGCGCCGCGCAGCGCTTGCGGAGGTCGCGCGCCGGCATGACATCGCCATCATCGAGAATGACATATTGGGGCCGCTGGTGGAGGAGCGCCTGCCGCCGGTTGCGGCACTGGCGCCGGAACGCACGTTGTATGTCACGAGCTTTACCAAGATCACCGTGCCGGGCTTGCGGATCGGCTACCTCGCTGCTCCCGATCGCTACGTCGCGGCGGTTGCCAACCGACACCTCGTCTCGAACTGGATGGCGACGCCTTCGATCGCGGAGATCGCAACGCATTGGGTGAGCGACGGCACCGCAATGGAACTCGTCAACTGGCAGCGCCGGGCGCTCGCCGCGCGCCATGCAATCGCCACGGAGACGTTCGGCAGGCTTGCCCACCGCACCCATCCGCAGAGTCTGCATGTCTGGCTGCCGCTGCCCGAGGGTCACTCCGAAGACGCCTTCGTCTCGCAAGCGCGGCTGCGCGGCGTCGCGATCGCCCCGGGTGCCTCCTTCCGCACGGCCGACAGCGGCTGGCGCCCGGCCGTGCGGATTTCGCTCGGCTCAACCAGCGAACAGGAGCTCAAGACCGGGCTCGGGATCGTGGCGTCTCTGGCGCTCGGCGATCCGGAGGCGTTGCTGCTCGTGATTTGACGCAATGCTCATTCCTAGGGCATTGTCCGAATAATTGTCATGATATTATTATTCACATTGACATGATTTTGGAACCAGATCATCGTTAGGACATTATCGGTCTCGAAGGGAGAGCCGCGAATGCCCCAGCCGATCATCCGCATCGACAACATCGTCAAGAGATACGGTCCCCTGACCGTGCTCGATGGACTGTCGATGGAGGTGATGCCGGGCGAGAAGCTTGCCCTCATCGGACCGTCCGGTTCCGGCAAGACGACGATCCTGCGCATCCTGATGACGCTCGAGACGATCAGCGACGGCTTCATCCAGGTCGATGGCGAGCAGCTCTACCACATGAAGAAGGGCGGCAGTCTCGTGCCGGCCGACGAGCGGCATCTCCACAGCATGCGCGAGAAGATCGGCATGGTCTTCCAACACTTCAACCTGTTTCCCCACAAGTGCGTCCTCGACAATGTGACGCTGGCGCCGAGGCTGACCAAGGGCATCGCCCGGCCCGAGGCCGAAAAGCGGGCAATGGAACTGCTCGACATGGTCGGCCTCGCCGACAAGGCCAAAAGCATGCCAGCGCAGCTCTCCGGCGGCCAGAAGCAGCGCGTCGCGATCGCCCGGGCGCTGGCGCTTTCGCCGAAGATCATGCTCTTCGACGAGGTAACATCCGCGCTCGATCCGGAGCTCGTCGAAGAGGTTCTCAACGTCATGCGCAAGCTTGCCGCCGAGACCGACATGACGATGCTGCTCGTTACCCACGAGATGGGTTTCGCCCATGACTTCGCCGATCGCGTGCTCTTCTTCGACCGCGGCAAGATCGTCGAGGAAGGCAAGCCCGAGGACATCTTCCGGCATCCGAAGCAGGAACGAACGCAGACCTTCCTGCGCAAGATCATAGCGGCCGGGCACCGCGTCTAAGCCCTTACGGCCGACATTGCCTCACACAACAACAGCAAGAGAACAACAGAGGAGTTGGGAACGATGAAACTGAAAGACTGGACGGCAATGGCGGCAGGTGCAACGGCGTTGATGGCAGTTGCTGTAGCTACTCCCGCCGCCGCGGATGACAACAAGCTCGAGGAGCTGAAGGAACAGGGTTTCGCGCGCATCGCCATCGCCAACGAACCGCCCTTTACGGCGGTCGGTGCCGACGGCAAGGTTTCGGGTGCTGCCCCGGATGTCGCCCGCGAAATCTTCAAGCGTCTCGGCGTTGCGGACGTCGTCGCCTCGATCTCGGAATACGGCGCGATGATCCCGGGCCTGCAGGCGGGGCGTCATGACGCCATCACCGCCGGCCTCTTCATGAAGCCGGAGCGCTGCGCGGCCGTCGCCTATTCCCAGCCGATCCTCTGCGATGCCGAGGCCTTCGCGCTGAAGAAGGGCAATCCGCTCAAGCTGCAGAGCTACAAGGACATCGCCGACAATCCGGATGCGAAGATTGGCGCCCCCGGCGGCGGCACCGAAGAAAAGCTGGCGCTCGAAGCCGGCGTGCCGCGTGATCGCGTCATCGTCGTGCCGGACGGCCAGAGCGGCATGAAGATGCTGCAAGACGGCCGCATCGACGTCTATTCGCTGCCGGTGCTGTCGATCAACGATCTGGTGTCGAAGGCGAATGACCCGAACATCGAGGTGGTGGCTCCGGTCGAAGGGGCGCCCGTCTATTGCGACGGCGCCGCCTTCCGAAAAGGCGACGAGGCGCTGCGCGATGCCTTCGACGTCGAACTCGCCAAGATGAAGGAGTCCGGCGAGTTCGCCAAGATCATCGAGCCCTACGGCTTCTCGGCCAAGGCCGCGATGTCGACGACGCGCGAGAAGCTCTGCGCCGCGAAATAAGCCTAAACCGGGTCCTCGCCCGCCTTCCCTACGCATCGAGGCGGGGAAGGTGGGGAGGGTCATACCGTGAAGCAAGCCGAAATCTGACTGGAACAACGGAACGATGATCGACTGGTCCGGCTATATCGGATTGATCCTTGAGGGCGCATGGGTGACCGTTCAGCTCACGCTGATGGGTTCGGCGCTTGCCGTCGTGGTCGCCTTTGCGGCGGGACTCGGGCGCGTCAGCCGCTTCATGGCGGTGCGGGCGCTGGCCACGACCTATATCGAGTTCTTCCGCGGCACCTCGATTTTCGTCCAGCTCTTCTGGGTCTATTTCGTGCTGCCCTTTGCCGGCATCACGTTGACACCGCTGCAGGCCGGCGTGCTGGCGCTCGGCTTGAATGTCGGCGCCTACGGCGCGGAGGTTGTCAGAGGTGCGGTTAAGGCGATCGGCCGCGAGCAGCGCGAAGCCTGCATCGCGCTCAATCTCACGCGCTATCAGGCGATGCGGCACATCATCCTGCCGCAGGCGCTGCCGCTGATGCTGCCGACCTTCGGCAACAACGCGATCGAGCTTTTGAAGGGAACTGCCGTCGTCTCGCTGATTTCGCTGACCGACATGACCTTCCAGGCTCAGGTGGTCCGGGCGCAGACGGGCAGCACGCTGATCCCCTTCGCGACGATACTGTTGCTCTACTTCGTCATGGCCTGGCTCATCTCGCTCGGCATGCGCTGGCTGGAGCGGCGCGTCAGCCGTGGCCTCGACGGCGTGAGGATTTGACCATGGAATGGGATTGGGAATTCGTCCGCCAGATCATGCCGACCCTCATCGAGGGGCTGAAGATCACCATTCTGGCCACCATCCTCGGCGCTGCTGTCGCTGCCGTCATGGGCCTTGTCTTTGCCATCCTGCGTATGGTGGCGCCGGCGCCGGTCGCGCGCGCCACGAGCTTTGCCGTCGAGTTCATCCGCGGCACGCCCTTGCTGGTGCAGCTCTACTTCATCTTCTACGTGCTGCCGGACATCGGCATCCGTCTGCCGGCTCTCGTCGCCGGCGTCATCGGTCTCGGCATCCATTACGGCACCTATACGGCCGAGGTCTATCGCGCCGGCATCGAGAACGTTCCGCGCGGCCAGTGGGAGGCGGCCAAGGCGACGAATCTCACCGCACGCCAGGCCTGGATCCACGTGATCCTGCCCCAGGCGATCCGGCCGATGATCCCGGCGCTCGCCAACTACCTGATCGCCATGTTCAAGGAGACGCCGCTGCTTTCTGCAATCACGGTGCTCGAACTCATGAACCAGGCAAAAAGCATCGCCAACAGCAACTACCGCTATATCGAGCCGATGACGCTGGTCGGCGTGTTCTTCCTGATCATGAGCCTGATCTCGGTCTTCTTCCTGCGCTGGCTGGAAGAGCGCTACGCACGGGTGGACGAGCGCTGATGGAAGAACCTGTCGCCCTTTCCCTGGCGCGGCGCGCCCCGCGCCTCGACGATCGGCCGCTCGCCAAACGCATCGGTCTCGTCATTCTCGCCACCGACCATACGACGGAAGTGGACTTCCAGCGCCTCGTGGCATCCGACGAGATCGGAGTCTATGTCGCACGCATTCCCTACGCCAATCCGGTGACCCCGGAGAATCTCCGGGCGATGCAGCCTTCGCTGACCGCGGCGGCGGCATTGATCCTGCCCGGCGAGACGCTCGACGTCGTCATGTATTCCTGCACCTCGGCCTCCGTCGTCATCGGCGACGAGGAGGTAACGGCAGCGATCAAGGCAGCGAAGCCGGAGGTGGCCGTGGTGACCCCGACGGCTGCCTCGGTCAAAGGCTTGCGTGCCTTGGGCGCGAAGAGAATTTCGGTTCTTACCCCCTATACGATCGAGACCAGCCGGCCAATGGCGGACTATTTCGCCGAACTCGGCTTCGGGATCGACCGGTTCACCTGCCTGGGGCTGACCGACGACCGGGAGATGGCGCGGATCGCGCCTGCGGAGATCGTCGCCTTTGCAAAGGAGGCAATGGCGCCCGAATCCGACGCGCTGTTCATCTCCTGCACAGCGGTGCGCGCGGCCGGCGTGATCGCCGAGATCGAAGCTGCGATCGGCAAGCCCGTCGTCAGCAGCAATTACGCTACGGCCTGGGCCTGTCTTCGCCTCTGCGGCGACAACTCGGCGCGGCTGGAACTCGGACAGCTGATGGCGCTGCCGCTCGAGGGGGAATGGCCATGAGCGCTTCTCCCCCGGTGACGATCGAGGACATCGAGGCGGCGGCGCGGCGCATCTCCGGCCGGGTGCAGCGCACTCCACTCGTTGCCTCGGCATCGCTCGGCGAGCTCTGCGGCGTCCCCGTTTGCCTGAAACTCGAGCACCACCAGACGACCGGCAGCTTCAAGCTGCGCGGCGCGACCAATGCGGTGCTGTCGCTTTCAAACGAAGAGCGGGCACGCGGCGTCATCGCCGCCTCGACCGGCAATCACGGCCGGGCGCTCGCCCATGCGGCAATGACGGAAGGTGCGGTCGCGACGATCTGCATGTCGCGGCTGGTGCCGGAGAACAAGGTCTCCGAGATCCGCCGCCTTGGCGCCGACGTGCGGATCGTCGGCAAATCCCAGGACGAGGCGCAGGAAGAAGTCGAGCGTCTCGTCATGGAAAAAGGCCTCGTCATGATTCCGCCCTTCGACCATCCGTCGGTCGTGGCAGGGCAGGGTACGTTGGGCCTCGAGATCGTCGAGCAGATGCCCGGGGTCGCCACGGTGTTGGTTCCGGTTTCGGGCGGCGGGCTCGCCGCCGGGGTGGCTGCAGCGATCAAGGCGCGTAAGCCGGCGACGCGGGTGATCGGACTCACGATGGAGCGCGGCGCGGCCATGAAGGCGAGTCTTGCCGCCGGCAGGCCCGTGCTCGTCGAGGAATATCCGAGCCTGGCGGATTCGCTCGGCGGCGGCATCGGGCTCGACAATCACCTGACGTTCCGCATGTGCCGCGAGCTCCTCGACGACATGGTCCTGCTGACGGAGGAGGAAATCGCCGCCGGCATGCGCCACGCCTACACGCAAGAGCGCGAAGTGGTGGAAGGGGCCGGCGCCGTCGGCATCGCGGCGCTTCTTGCCGGCAAGGTCAAAGACATCGACGGCCCGATCGCGGTCATTCTGTCCGGCCGCAATGTCGACATGGGGCTGCATCTGCGGGTGATGAACGGCGAAACGGACCCGTTTCGGGAGGAAGTGGCATGACACGGATGACGATTCTCACGGAAGCGGAACTGCGCCGGATCGTGCCGCTCGATCGCGAGGCGGTTACCTGCGTCGAGGATGCGTTCCATGCGCTCGCCACCAAGGCGGTGGCGATGCCGCCGATCCTGAGGCTCGATATTCCCGCGCATCGCGGCGAAGTCGACGTGAAGACTGCCTATGTGCCGGGTCTCGATGGCTTTGCCATCAAGATCAGCCCAGGCTTCTTCGACAATCCGAAGATCGGCTTGCCGAGCACCAACGGCATGATGGTGCTCCTGTCGAGCAAAACCGGGCTGGTGCAGGCGCTGCTGCTCGACAACGGCTATCTCACCGACGTGCGGACCGCGGCGGCCGGTGCGGTGGCGGCCAAGCATCTGTCGCGGGAAGACGCTTCCGTCGCCGCGATCTTCGGCGCCGGCATGCAAGCGACGCTGCAGCTCGAAGCACTCGCTCTCGTCCGGCCGATCCGCGAGGCGCGCCTGTGGGCCCGCGACGCGGCCAAGGCCGAGACGACGGCGAGCGCGCTTGCAGGAAAGCTCGGCTTCCCGGTGAAGGCGACAACCGACCCGAAGGCGGCAGTCGCGGGCGCCGACATCGTTGTCACCACCACGCCGTCGGAGGCGCCGATCCTCAAGGCCAGTTGGCTGCAGTCGGGGCAGCATGTCACCGCCATGGGCTCCGACGCCGAACATAAGAACGAACTCGACCCGCAGGCGATTGCTCGCGCCACTTATTTTGCCGACAGCCTGAAGCAGACGCGCCGGCTCGGTGAACTGCATCACGCGATTGCCGCGGAGCTCATCACGCCGGACGCCGAATTTGCGGAACTGGGCCAGGTAATTGCCGGGCAGAAGACCGGACGGAGGCGGGCGGACGAGATCACGATCGCCGATCTGACCGGCACCGGCATCCAGGACACCGCTATCGCAACGCTCGCCTATGCCCGGGCCAACGCGATGAATGCCGGAACCACTTTCGAGAGCTGAAGCCGGCACGGCCGGAAGAACGAGGGAAGAGATATGACCCAACCCAACCTCAAATTCTCCCTTGGGGAATACGAAACGCGCCTCAGGAAAACGCGGCAGGCGATGGAAGCCAAGGGCGTCGAGCTCCTGATCGTCAGCGACCCTTCCAACATGGCCTGGCTCACCGGCTATGACGGCTGGTCCTTCTATGTGCACCAGGCGGTGATCGTTCCGCCTTCCGGCGAGCCGATCTGGTTCGGCCGCGGCCAGGACGCCAACGGCGCCAAGCTTACCGCCTATCTCGAGCACGAGAACATCGTCGGCTATCCGGACCATTACGTGCAGTCGACCGAGCGCCACCCGATGGACTATCTCTCGGGAATCCTCACCGGCCGTGGCTGGGGGGCGCTCAGGATCGGCGTCGAGATGGATAATTACTGGTTCTCCGCGGCCGCTTTCGCCTCGCTGCAGAAGCATCTGCCGAACGCGCGCTTCATCGACGCAACGGCACTCGTCAACTGGCAGCGTGCCGTCAAGAGCGAGACGGAAATCAAATATATGCGCAACGCCGCGCGTATCGTCGAGGCCATGCATCAGCGGATCTTCGACAAGATCGAAGTCGGCATGCGCAAATGCGACCTGGTCGCCGAGATCTACGATGCCGGGACACGCGGCGTCGACGGCATCGGTGGCGATTATCCAGCGATCGTGCCGCTTCTTCCGTCCGGCGTCGAGGCATCCGCTCCGCATCTGACCTGGGACGATCGGCCAATGAAGAAGGGGGAGGGCACCTTCTTCGAGATCGCCGGCTGCTTCAACCGCTATCATCTGCCGCTGTCGCGCACGGTATTTCTCGGCAAGCCGACGCAAGCATTTGTCGACGCCGAGAAGGCAACGCTCGAAGGTATGGAGGCGGGCCTCGCGGTGGCCAGGCCTGGAAACACCTGTGAGGACATCGCCAATGCCTTCTTCGCGGTCTTGAAGAAATACGGCATCGTCAAGGACAACCGCACCGGCTATCCGATCGGTCTCTCCTATCCGCCGGATTGGGGCGAACGCACCATGAGCCTGCGTCCTGGCGACAAGACGGAACTGAAGCCCGGCATGACCTTCCATTTCATGACAGGGCTCTGGCTCGAGGACATGGGCTTCGAGACGACCGAGAGCATTCTCATCACCGAGAGCGGCGTCGAATGCCTCGCCTCCGTGCCGCGCAAGCTGATGGTCAAGGACTGAGCCATGACGGACCAGCATTTGCGGCCGTCGCCGATTAGCGCCACGGTCGATTTCGAAGCGGACGGCATTCAGCACGGGTTTCTGCGGCTGCCCTATAGCCGCGACGATTCCGCCTGGGGCTCGGTGATGATCCCGATAACCGTCGCCAAGAACGGCGAGGGCCCGACGGCCCTCCTGACCGGCGGCAATCACGGTGATGAATATGAAGGGCCGATTGCCCTCTTCGATCTGGCGCGCAATCTTCACCCCGCGAAGGTGCAGGGCAGGGTGATCATCGTGCCCGCGATGAACTACCCGGCGTTTCTCGGCGCGGCGCGCACCTCGCCGATCGACAAGGGGAACATGAACCGCAGCTTTCCGGGCAGGCCCGACGGTACGGTGACCGAGAAGATCGCCGATTATTTCCAGCGCGTCCTTCTACCGCTCGCCGACGTCGTGCTCGACTTCCATTCCGGCGGGCGGACCCTCGACTTCCTGCCTTTCTGTGCGGCCCACGTTCTTCCGGACAAACTGCAGGAAGCAAAGGCCTTCGACTTCGTCAAAGCCTTCGGCGCACCCTACTCGATGAAGATGCTCGAGATCGATGCGGTTGGCATGTATGACACGGCCGCCGAGGAGATGGGCAAGATCTTCATCACGACCGAGCTCGGCGGCGGCGGATCCGCGACGGCAAAAAGCGCTGCCATCGCCAAGCGCGGCACGACAAATATCTTGCGCCATGCCGGGATACTCAAGGGCGAGATCGATGTTCAGCCGACACAGTGGCTGGACATGCCGAGCGGTGATTGTTTCGCCTTCGCCGAAGATGGCGGGCTTGTCGAATTCCTGATCGACCTTGGAGAGGCGGTCGAAGCCGGCGCCCTGATCGCGCGGATTTATCCGACTGGCCGCACCGGCGCCGAGCCGATCGAAATTCACGCCAAGATGGCGGGAATGCTGGTTGCCCGTCACTTTCCCGGGCTGATCAAGGCGGGCGACTGTTGCGCCGTGTTGGCGGTGGCCGTTTAGATCATTTCGTTGTTTCATTTAAACAATGAAATGACTGGCCTAACCATTTGAAAATCATGCGATTCTGGACGAAAAACCGTTACACCCTTTTCCTGGAATTGCTCTACACGACGGTTCATTGCCGCGGTCGCCAGGGGCGCGGGGAGGCTGTCCGTGCCGATGGGTGACATTGAGGGCCGCTGCAGCGAGCACCGATACGGACCGGTGATTCCAATGGAACTTTTCACCGGTTCGACCGGTTGTAAGTTGCACAAGTCAGCAAAGCTGACGCCGAAGATCAATGGAAATCATCGCTATGCAAGCCGTCGTGTTCGTTTCGGTTCTGGGATCACCGCTTGCGGCAGGTCTGTTGCTCATCTGGCTCGGACCGTTTTGGGTCGCGGAGCGGAATTCCGGTGACGGCCGCTACTGGACGGTACCCAAGCCCAAAGAGACAAGTTCTTCGCCACTCTCGGGCTGTCGCCGTTGATGCCCTCATCGGCGCTGGGCAGGATTTGTCCTTCGCCCGCAGCGCCCCAGGCGCATCGTTATATGTGAATAGCTTCCCCGCGAATTCCCATCGCCGCTTCCTTGACCGCTTCGCTATGGGTGGGATGGGCATGGCAGCTATAGGCGATGTCTTCCGACGTGGCGCCGAATTCCATGGCCTGGGCGACCTGCGCAATCATTGTCCCCGCCGTCTCCGAAATGATGTGGGCGCCAAGCACGACGTCCGTTTCCCGATCCGCCAGGATCTTGACGAAACCCTCCGGCTCGCGGTTCGCCGTGGCGCGGCTGTTGGCAGACATCGGGAAGACGGCTTTCGTGAAGGAGACGCCGGCCTCCCTCAGTTCCTGTTCCGTCCGACCGACGCTGGCAATTTCCGGGCTCGTATAGACAACGGATGGGATCACCGCATGGCTGATCGGGCGGACGAGTCCTGCCAGATGTTCGGCGACGGCGATCCCTTCATCCTCGGCACGATGCGCCAGCATGGGACCGGGCGTCACATCGCCGATAGCATAGATGCCGCGCACTGCCGTCTCGCATTTGCTGCCGATGGGGATGTGGCCGCGGTTGTCTGTTTGCAAGCCGATCTTTTCGAGCGCCAAACCATCGGTGTTCGGCCGGCGGCCGGTCGCGATCAGGACGGCCGATGCCGAGAGGGTTCGCTTCCCTTCGGCGCCAGCGATTGACAAGGTGACGCCATTCTCGATTTGCGAAATCCGTTCCACCGCCGTGGAGGTGAGGATTGTCATGCCCTGTTGCGTCAGGATCTGCAGGGCCTTGGCGCGGATGTCCTTGTCCATGCCCGGAAGGATGACGTCCAGATATTCGATGACGGTCACCTGAGAACCCAGCCGCCGCCATACGGAACCGAGTTCGAGACCTATGGCACCGCCGCCGATCACGGCGAGATGCTCCGGAACCATGCTGAAGGAGAGTGCGCCCGTCGAGTCGACGATGCGCCCGCCTGGATTGTCGATCGCGTGGCCATTGAAGGGGGCGGACTTCGAACCAGTCGCGATGACGATGGACTTCGCAGTAACCTGCTTTCCATCGATCGAGATGCTGTTTTCTGCTTCAAACCGCGCCTTGCCTTTCAGGCGTGTGACGCCGCTCTTGCGGAAGAGAAAGTCGATGCCTTTCGTCAGCGACGAGACGGTGTCGTCTTTTGCTGCCATCAGCCGGCTGAGATCGAAGGCTACATTGCCGATGTCGATGCCGAGCGCGCCAAGCTTTCCACTTACGGCCAGTTCGTAGTGGTGCGTCGCGTTGAGGAGCGCCTTGGACGGGATGCAGCCGACATTCAGGCAGGTGCCACCCAAAGTGTCTCGCAAGTCGGCACAGGCCGTCCGCAGCTTCAACTGGGCGGCGCGGATCGCACAGGCATAGCCGCCAGGCCCTCCGCCGATGACGAGCACGTCGTAGTCATGGGATTTGCTCATTGGGGCCAGCTCTCGAGGGTCTGGACGAAATGGTTGAGCCACGTATTAGTCTGATGGCCGTCCAGCGCCCGGTGATCGATGGTCAGCGACACATAGGCCATCGGTCGGATCTGGATGGTGTCGACACCATCGACCTCACGGACGACGACCCGCTTCTCGAGCTTTCCGACGCCGAGGATCGCCGATTGGGGCTGGTTGATGATAATTGGCGCCGCGACCAGTGATCCGGATACGCCATGATTGGAAATGGTGAAGGTACCGCCCCTGACGTCCGCGGCGTTAAGCGTGTTCGATCGCGCCCGTGAAGTCAGATCCTGCAGCTTCGCCGCAATGCCGGCGAGCGAAAGATGCTGGGCCTGATGGATCACCGGCACGATCAAGCCTTTGTCGCCAAGGGCGGTTCCGACACCGATATTGATGTCGTCGAACACTTCGAGCGCATCGCCGTGCCAGCGGCTGT
Source organism: Sinorhizobium sp. BJ1 (assembly GCF_002531555.1). Taxonomy (NCBI): domain Bacteria; kingdom Pseudomonadati; phylum Pseudomonadota; class Alphaproteobacteria; order Hyphomicrobiales; family Rhizobiaceae; genus Sinorhizobium; species Sinorhizobium sp. BJ1. Next base: position 277,746 of record NZ_NWTH01000006.1, on the reverse strand, counting down.
TGACCTCGGGAACGGCGCGCATCGCCGTGACGCAGGCGGATACGATATAGGCCGTATAGGAGAGCGTGATGCCCTCCGCCGCCAGCTTCGCCTTATGCGCGTCGCGGTGGCGCATGATCGCCGAAAAATCGGCTTCAAAGACGGCGGTGACGTGCGGCGCTGTCGTCATCGATTGCAGCATGTGGGTGGCGATCGCTGTGCGCATGCCGCTGTGCGGTATCCGGCGGGAACGCAGCGCCGGTCCGGGCTCCGCTGAGACCGTCCTGGGAGCGGGAGTTTGCGGCTCGGGGGCGCTGATTTCGGCCGCAGCCTCGAAATGCTCCGTCTTGGCAGCAAAGGCCCTGTCCATGTCGGCGCGGGTAATACGGCCATCCCGACCGGTGCCGGCTACGGTTGCGGGATCTATGCCGTATTCGTCCGCAGCGCGGCGCACGGCTGGTGAATAATGCGGAGGCTGGGCAGGGGCAGACGACGTCTCCAAGGTGACCGCCGGCACAGGCGAGGCAGGCAGATCGACACCGGCAGCCCGGCTGCCGATCCGGCCGAGAACGGCGCCGGGGGTGGCATTGTCGCCGTTCTCCATCAAAATTTCCTTGAGGACGCCGTCGGCGGGAGCGGGGACCTCCTGCGTCACCTTGTCGGTTTCGAGTTCGACGAGCGGGTCGCCCGATTTGACGCTTTCGCCGATTTTCCTGAGCCAGTTGCGGACGACCGCCTTCGTCCCCTCCCGCTCGACGGGGGCGTTGATGTCGACAAGTTCACCCATGCTCAATACTCCAGAAGCTCGGTGATCTTCCGGCGAATCCGCTCGGTCGAGGGGACCGCCCAGTCGAGCAGGACAGGGTTATGCGGACTCGGTATATCGGGCATGGCCAGCCGCGAAACAGGGGCATCGAGATCGATGAAGGCTTCGTCCGCGACCGCAGCGGCGATTTCCGCCCCGAAGCCCGCGGTGCCGAGATCCTCGTGGACGATGAGGCAGCGACGGGTGCGGCGGACCGAGGAGAGCACGGCATTGCGGTCCCAGGGCATCAATGTCCTGAGATCGATCACGTCGGCGGAAATTCCCTCTGCCGCCTCTTCGCAACGGTGCACCATGGCGCCCCAGGTGACGAGGGTAATGTCGCTGCCCTGGCGCGTGAACTTCGCCTTGCCGAAGGCCAGTGCAAAGTTGTCGCCGGGATAGGGGCGCCGTGCCCAGGCATGGTCCAGCATGGCGCGATGCTCGAAGAAGATCACCGGGTCGTTGCCGCGCAACGAGGTACGCAACAGCCCGACGGCATCCTCGGCGTTGGACGGGACGGCGACCTTCCAGCCGGGCTGATGGACGAAGGCGACTTCGTTCGTCTGGCTGTGCCACGGGTCTCCGCATTTAAAGAAGCCGCCGGGCATACGCAGGACGATCGGCGCGGCGAAGCGGTTGTTGGTCCGCCACCGGACCGTCCCGCAATCATTGATCTGTTCGCTCGCCGGTTCCGCATATTTGCGGAACTGGATTTCAGGCACGGGCACGAGGCCGGCAAGCGCCATTCCGACGGCGCGGCCGACGATGCCCTCCTCCGACAGCGAGGTGTCGAAGACGCGATCTGTGCCGTATTTTTCCTGGAGCCCCAGGGTGACGGCATGGACGCCGCCTTTCGGGCCGATATCCTCGCCGAACAGGACCACCCTGTCGTTGATCGACATTTCGTGGTCGAGCGTTCGCCGGATCGCCGTCACCATGTTGATCCGCTGGCCGTCGCCTGCCATCCGCTCGGTCGTTTCCGGCGCCCGGTATCCGGCACGGTGTTGGCCGCCCATCACCTGCATCTCGCCCTCGAAGAAAACATTGCGGGTGACTGTTTCGGGATCTGCAATCGGCCGGGACTCGGCCTCGACGCGTGCCTGTTCGGCAGCCGCCTTGGCAGCACCTGCGGCCGCTTCCCATTCCTCTTCGCTCAAGATGGCAGGAACCAGGTAGTCCTTGAGCCGCGGCAACGGATCGCGCGCCCACTCGCTTCTGACGAGCTCTTCGCTTTTATAGGTCTGGGTATCCTGGAAGCTGTGTCCCTCGAGGCGCGGCACTTTCAACCGGAGCAGGACGGGCCGGCGTTCGTCGCGCACCAGGTCGACGGCGCCTCTGGTCAGGCGCGCGGCCTCTTGCGGATCGGAGCCGTCACCATCGAGGATGGTGATGTTCTTCCAAGAGGCAAGGTTGGCGGCGATGTTGCCCTCGGGCGTCTGCAAGGTGGAGGGTACTGAAATGCCGAAGCCGTTGTCCTCGATATAGAAGAGCATCGGCAGCCCTTGCGTCGTGGCAACCGTCAGCGCCGACCAGAAGCCGTTGGAGGCAACCGAACCGTCGCCGCCGAGGACGACGGCGATGTCGCGGTCATAGTCGCTGTTCTTGAGCTGCTTGCTGAAATAGGTGATCGCCTGTGCCCATCCGGCAGTCGGCGTGTATTGGGACCCGACGCCGCCGCACATCGGCAGCGCCGAGGCGCCGTTCGGATTGGGGTAATTGAAGACGACTCCGATATCGCGGCCATCGGAATATCCCCCGGCCCGCGCCATGGCGGAGCCGAGCGCATCGGCCGGATCGACACCCAGCGACAATAGCAGCGGGCGCGACCGATAGTAGCCGCAGGCGGCATCATGCCTTCCGGTGAGGTTCAGCCCCAGAAGGATCTGTGCCATGTCATGGCCGCGCGCCGAGAATTGATAGAGCACCTTCTTCTCCGGAACGAGGCGTTTTTCCTCCATCTCGTCGAGTTCCCGGGAGAGGAGCATGAGATGCACGACCCGCTTCCAGTCGATATTCTCGTCCGGCGCGTTCCGCCGGTCTGGCTTGAGTGCCGCCTGTCCCATCTTTCGATATCCTCCCAAATTCCTCATTGGAAGAATAGCTCGTATCAGGCGCAAATCGGTTTCAATCTTACGGATTTTTCGGTATCAGTTGATGAGCTTGTTTCATTCTTGGCAGGATTTTGATGAGTACGTTCAATTTCGACGCGATCGACCGAAAGATCCTGAGGGTTCTTCAGGAACAGGCCGATATCAGCCATGCGGCATTGGCCGAGGCGGTGGGTGCTTCACCGGCCTCCTGCTGGCGGCGTATCAAGGCTCTCGATACGGCCGGCGTGCTCGGAAAGGCCGTGCGGCTCGTCAATCCCGACATGGTCGGGCGCGGGCTGAACGTCTTCTGCCACGTGCGGATGAAATCGCACGATCCGCTCGCGCGCCGCAGCTTCGAACGCTTTGTCGAGAGCCACGAAGAAGTGCTGGAATGCTATTCGATGTCGGGCGAGTGGGATTATCTGTTGCGGGTCGTCGTCGCGGACGTTGCGGATTACGAACGATTGCTGATGCACGGCATCCTGACGCATGACGCGGTCGCGAATTCGTCGTCGCATTTCGCCCTGAAGAGTGTGAAATACTCGACCGCTGTTCCCGTGTGATGAAGCTTTAGGCACACAGGCCTAAGCAGCCTGTGTTTCGAGATCCGCAAGACGCTTCTCCGTGTCCTCCGTCACGGCACTGAGCGGGCCGGACCCACTGATGAAGCTGCTCCCGATGTGGCCGTCGGCGGAAGGAGACAAGTGCCGGTAGAGCGCGGCGAAGAGGCGGCGCGCCTCGAAGCCGGGCCAATCCTGAGGCAAAGCGGCGGCGGGTAAGCGGGGATCGTGCAGCAGGACGGTGCGGAAGCGGTGGATCAGAAGCAGCCGCATCGTCAGCGCCGTGGCCGGTGCAAGGGCGCGCGTCTGTGCCAGACGGGCAACCGGGGCAAACTGATCGAGGAACATGCGATAGGCGGCGGCGTGCGGGGCGAGATTCCAGTACGCCTCGACGAAGGCCGCCAGTGCTTTCGGATCGGGCGAGTCGGCACGAAGGATCAGGGCGTCGGCCGATGCTGGAGCCTGCCTTGCCGGCCCGATTGCCAGGCGCGGGTCCAGCCGCGCATAGCCGGCGCGCTCGAGGGCCTGCATCCTTTCCTCGGCTTCAGCGCCGGTCAAATGCACGAGCTGCCAGCTTTCCTCTGGAACGCCGCCGAAAATGATGCGCGCCGCGGAGGCGAACTCGCTGCCGGCTGCTCTTGAAAGCCGGTAGTAGCTGCGACGTCCCTCCCTCTCGCCTAAAAGCTGGCCGGCGGCAACGAGTCGCGACACGGCCGTCCGCACCAGCGTTTCGCTGATCCCGACGGCGGCGCAGGTCTCGATCAGATTGCCGATCCACACGACGCCGCCGCGGGGCTCCACGACGTCTCCATAGATCGTCACGATGAACCCGGCTGCCTTAAGGGGTGTCTGAACGAGAATGTCTTCGACGCGTTCCGTGACGCGATCGTCTGCCCCATTGCCTGCTGCCATCACTCGACTCGCCTTCTCTCCGCCTGCGGCCCCTCATCACATTTCACGGGCGGCGGCAGAAGACAATCGGGATTGGCACCCGCAATCGCGGAGTAGTGGCGGTGGGCCACAGTGCCCAGGCGCTCAGACATCCGCCTTTGCATCGGAGAGCGGCAGCTGGCTCAGCATCGTCGTCCAGAGACTGGTCGCGTTGAATTTCCACTCCTGCGGTGGAGCATGCCTTTCCGCCGGCATGCGTCGTAGCGCTTCGAGAAGTTCAAGAGCATCGATGCGCTTCTGGTCGATATAGGCGGCGCGCAGCATCGCCGCATCAATTCCCGGCGAAAGCCTCGAACGGGCAATGATCGCGGACCAGGTCCGTTCCTTGTAGAACAGGTCTGCCGCCGCATCCTCTATGATGGCCGCATCCGAGGCGGACAGGATGTCCTGTTCGGTGAGGTGACGAAGTGTGGCGCGTAGATTGACGAGCGGCACGGTGAGCGCTGCATAGCCGAGTTCCTCCGGCGCATGCAGCAGCGCTACATCCGAATCGTCCGTCGTTTCGCCGACAATGTATTGACGAAAAACCTCACCGATCCCGACCATGCCGAAAGGGGCGCATTCAGCCGCCCGCAGGGCGCCCATGCTGGCGGCACCGAGGACCGAAACGCCCTCGGAGAGGGCGAAGAGTATTTCCTTGTGCCAGACCGGGGCGACATATTCGAAATTGCCGTCGATCAGGCCGATCGCTGTCGCCCCGTCATATACGGCGCGAACGATATCGCCCTGGGTGGCGGGCGGCCGGCTCGCCAGTGCGTCGCCGACCATCTTCGCCGCATCGGCGATAGTCGGGCCGACGAACACGATTTTCATGCGGCCTCCGCAAAAGGAAACGTTAAAGACCGCGCCGCGTGCCTTGTGCGAAGGCGACCGATTGTCCTCTTGCTCTTGAAGCCGACGACCGGAGGTTGATCAGCCGTGCAAGGGTTCCGTATGGTGGGCCGCCGACGATACGGCCGTCTGTTCCGTCTCGCCCGACTGCGCCATGGCGGCGACGAGAGCGATGATCTTCTTCCGCAACACCGGATCGGCGATCTTCAGGAAGGCGCGGTTGAGGGCGATACCCTCTTTCGAAGCGACGAAGGAAGAAATTTCGTGCGACTCATGCACGTCGGCCGCAGTCTCGCGCGACTGGGGCCTTTCGTCCTGCTGAAAGAAAAAGCTCGGATGAACGCCGAGAATATCGGCGATCGCCTGCAAGCGGCTCGCGCCGATGCGGTTCGTGCCCTTCTCGTATTTCTGCACTTGCTGGAATGTGATGCCGAGACCGTCGGCGAGTTTTTCCTGGCTCATTCCAACCATCAACCTGCGCATTCGGACCCGCGAACCGACGAAGGTATCGATAGGATTTGGATTCTTCTTCATCTGCGATTCTCCTCGCGATCTTTCATCCCAGTTATATATAAGTCTGCTCGAATACGCGAGCGGATGCAATCACTGCGCGCTAAATTCTACGGTTGAAATGGCGCTTTTGCGGCACGGGTGCGTGGCGCCCGTCGGTAAACGTCAGACGCGGTCAGAACTCGGCCAAGTTGAGCGCAGCCGAAGCAAGAGCGGCTAGACCGAAAGCGATGAGGACGAGCCCCGAGATGCGCGAGGTCCAGGCGGCAAAACCGTCAGGCAGCCTAGTCTTGGCGAGGGCGACACCACCGCTAAGAAGAAACCACCAGCCGAGCGATCCGAGGAAGACACCGGCGACAACGATCGCCGCGCTCATTCCATCGCCAACGGCGGCGAAGCCGAAGCCCGCAAAGATCGCGGCGAAGGTCAGGATGGTGGTCGGGTTCGCCATCGTCAGTAGGAACGTCGCAGTCGTCATGTGCAACAGATCACGGACGCCGATTACGGCCGCCGCCGCAACCGGCCGGGGCTTCAATCCGCGCCAGCCGAGCCACAGCATGAAGGCACCGCCGACGAGCCCGAGAGGAACCGAAAGCGTCGAGAGAAAGGTCGCGAAAACCGCGAAGCCCGCAGCCGCAATTAGCGCGTAGGTTGCATCGGCAAGCGCCGTCCCGAGACCGCCTGCGACGCCGGCCCAGAAACCGCGTTCGAGCGTGCGGCTGATGCAAAGCGTGCCGATCGGTCCAAGCGGCGCGGCGATGGCAAGCCCGAGAAGCAGTCCCTTTGCAAAGAGCAATGCGGTCATCATCTCTCTCGTTTCGCTTCGTCCGCCGCAGGCAAGGTGACGGGTCGTTCCGCGGCGGTGGAGAGCGCGATGACGGTCTCGCTCCGGGCGAGATAGCGGCGCGCTTTCAGTTCCGCCAGAAACGGTTCGATGTCGCCGAGCGCCGGCATGCGCACCTTGGCACAATAGGACCATGCGCCAGTCACGTGGTGGCACTCCGCAACCGCCGGATGCGAGGCGATGAAGCTGCGGAACTCGCTCTCGTCGGCGTCGGTCGCCAGGGCGATCCAGACGAAGGCAAGCACGTCGAAGCCGAGGATCCGGTGGTCGACATCGAGCGTGAAGCGGCGGATGACGCCATTTGTCACCAGACGGCGGATGCGTTCGTTGACCGCCGAGGGAGAGAGGTCCACCGCCGCGCCTATGTCAGTCAAAGAGGTGCGGGCGTCTTCGGCAAGGATTCCAACGATTTTTCTGTCTGTAGCGTCCATTGCAGAAAAATATATGGAAATGACGAAGATGTACAGAGGATGCTAAGTCTTACCCAGCGACAGGTCGATGTCCTTCAGGGCGTCGAGTGGACCCGTAAGTGCCGTCCTCGGCGGCACGAGCTCCGGCTCGACGAGATGTATTCGCGGCGCCGCCCGAGGTTGGTCGATGACCTCGAAGGCCTTGGCGATCATCCCCTCGACATTTTGCCGGATCATGATGACGGGGAAGGGCAGGAACGAGGCGAAGGGATCGTAGTCGTAACAGCCGACGACGAGGTCCTTGAAATTGTCGTGCGGATGCTCGGCCATGAAGCGCAGCAAGCCTTCGAAGTTGATCGACGAGTTGACGAAGAGGCCGCGGGGCAACTTGCCATGCCCCGCGTAGAAGGCCTCGAAAGCCTTTCGCGCGTTGTTCGCGGCGTAGCCGGTCGGCTGGATGCATTCGTCTGGATCATCCCCGAGCAGTTCCTGTTTGACGGCACGGAAGCCGCGGATGCGCTCGTGGCTCGCATGGTCGTTGCGGCCGCCAAACAGATAAAGGTCGTTCGGCTCGAGCGGGCGGTCGGCGGAAAAGTGGCGGATGATCGCTTGGGTCAGGAGCCGGCCGCCTTCGAAATTGTCGCTGATGACGGACGGGACCTTCGTGCCGGGGAGGTCGATATTGATGTGCTTCAGCCCGGCCGCCTCGCAGACCTCGTGGACCCCGTCCGGATCCGTCGCGCCGCAGATGAACAATTCGTCGATGGAATAGGAGATCAGCGTTTCGGCCGTCCTGCGCTCCTCATCGGGATCGCGGCTGGCGCTGACCACGATCGGGCACTGGCCCTTGCTGCGCACATGCGCCTCGAAGGTCTGGGCGAGAGAGGAGAAGTAGCGGTTGTCGTGCACGGGTAACAGCAGCCCGACGAGTCCGGAGCGCGAACTGCGCAAGCCGCGTGCCTGGCGGTTCGCCGTATATTGGTGTGTCTCGGCGAGGCTGCGGATGAGTTCGGCGGTGCTTTCCTTGATGCGCCGCTTGCGCCAGGTGCCGTTCAGCACTGCGCTCACCGTCGAGGGCGAACTGCCCGAGAGCACCGACAGATCGTAGATCGTCGCCTTTTTCTTGCCGCTGTTCGCCATCTGAGCCTCCTCGAATCTCTTAGAGCCGATTTCCGCTTGACGAAGGATTAAGTCTGCAGGATAGTCTTTGCACCATCGATTGTGCAAATGAGAAATATCAATTGTGCAGTGCTTTGGGTCGTCTGAGGAGGCGGCGGTCAGCGGCGGGAAATTTGCTTCTCGTCAATGGAGGATTGAACTGGAGGCCGGCGCGTCAGCGCCCGGGAGAGTTCCCGCTGCGGGAACCTGTGGAGGAGAGACATGATCAAGACATTTCTTGCTGCCGCTCTGGCGGCTTCGCTTTCGCTCGCCGGTGCCTTTTCTGTCGCGGCGCAGGATGCGCCGAAGGTCGGCGTGGTGGTCAAGATCGGCGGCATTCCGTGGTTCAACGCCATGGAAGCGGGTATCAAGGAGCGCGGCCAGAAGCTCGGCCTCGACGCCTTTATGGTGGGCCCCACCAGCGCCGACCCGGCGCTGCAGGTCCGTGCCATCGAGGATCTGATCGCCCAGGGTGTGAAAGTCATCGGCGTGGTGCCGAATGACGCCAAGGTGCTCGAGCCGGTCCTCACCAAGGCCAAGGAAAAGGGCATCATCGTCATCACGCATGAGTCCCCAAGCCAGAAGGGCGCCGACTGGGATTTCGAGCTTGCTTCATCTCAGGGTTTCGGTGAGGCGCATGGCAAGCTGCTCGCAGAGAAAATGGGCGGTAAGGGCGAATATGCGGTGTTCGTCGGCTCGCTGACCGTACCGCTGCACAACGCCTGGGCAGATGCGGCGATTGCCTATATCAAGAAGAACTATCCTGAGATGACGCTGGTCGGCGAACGCTACGGCGTCGCCGAGGACGTCGACAAGAGCCGTTCGACGGCCCTCGACCTGATCTCCGCTCACCCGAACCTGAAGGGCTTCCTCGCCTTCGGCAGCCAGGGCCCGATCGGCGCCGGTCGCGCCATCGAAGAACGCCGTAAGGTGGGTGAGATCTTTGTTCTCGGTCCCTTCTCGCCCGGACAGGGCCAGAAGCTGGTGAAGTCCGACGCGATCTCCGGCGGCTTCATGTGGAATCCGAAGCAGGCCGGCGAAGTCTTTGTAACGATGGCCGATAAGCTCCTCAAGGGCGAGGAGATCAAGGACGGCGACGAGATCGAGGGACTCGGCGTGGTCCATCCGGATTTCCAGAACCGCAACATCATCGTCGACCAGCTCGTGCCGATCAACAAGGACACGGTCGCCGATCTCGCTGCGATGGGTCTCTAGACCGCAACGGCTTCGGGCGGGATGCCGCGCCGTGCATCCCGCCTACAGCGCCGCGCGTCTTATCAGATGCGCAAAGATCGCTGTAGCACTTTGAATTGCTGCATGTCTTTGTCCTTAAATCGAGGTCGATTCAAGGAGACATGCAGTAGGGTTCTCCCGGCTGCTGGGCCGGCTCCGGCCGGCCTGGCACGTCTCTTGAAACGAAGTTCGACAGGCGCAGGGTCCATGCATCAGGCAACGAGCGCGACGGTCGGCGAGAAGCCGCTTCTGTCCCTCCGCAACATCAACATGACCTTCGGTGGCGTCAAGGCGCTGAAGAATGTGAGCTTCGAGGTGCGCCCCGGCGAAGTGCATTGTCTCGCCGGCGAGAACGGCTGCGGCAAGAGCACGCTGATCAAGGTGATCACAGGCGTCTATCGCCCTGCGGATGGCGCAGTCATCGAATATGACGGCGAGACTTACGCGCATATGTCGCCGGTCACCGCTCAGGACCGCGGCATCCAGGTGATCTGGCAGGATCTGGCGCTTTTCCCGGAAATGAGCGTCGCCGAGAATATCGCCTTCCACGAGGTCCTCGGACGCCGCCCGCGTCTCGTCGACTACGGTCGCATGCGGCGGATTGCCATCGACGCGCTCGGCCGCCTTGGCGTCAGTCTCGACGTCGACCTGCCGCTCAAGGAATATGCGATTGCCCAGCGCCAGATCGTGGCGATCGCCCGCGCACTCATTGGCGAGGCAAAGCTCGTCTTCATGGACGAACCGACCGCATCGCTCACGCAGTCCGAGACCGACCACCTCCTCGATATCGTCCGCAACCTTTCCGCCTCCGGCGTCGCCGTCGTTTTCGTCAGCCATCGACTGGCCGAGGTTCTGGAGATTTCAAGTCGCATCACGGTGCTGCGCGACGGCGCGCTGGTTGGCGTCTATCCCGCCGCCGGCATGACACAGTCGCGGATCACCGAACTGATGACCGGCAAGACATTCGACCAGCACGTCCGCGCACGCCCGAAGGACGATCAGCCTGTCGTGCTCGAGGTTCGTGGGCTGACCCGACCGGGCCAATTCGAAGACATTTCGCTGACCGTCCGCCGCGGTGAGACGGTCGGCATCACGGGCCTGCTGGGGGCAGGGCGGACCGAGCTGGCGCTCGCCCTGTTCGGCATGCTGAAGCCCGCCTCGGGCTCGATCAGCATCGAGGGCAAGGAAGTGCGCTTCGGCTCGAACCGTGAGGCGATCAAGGCTGGAGTCGCCTATCTGTCGGAGGACCGGCTGTCGCTCGGGCTCATCCAGCCGCAGCCGATTGCCGACAATCTGGTGATCGCCTCATTGCGCAAGATCCTTTCCGGAGGGCTGCTTTCGGAAGATCGCAAACGCAGCCTCGTGTCGCGCTGGATCGCCGATCTCGGCGTCAGGATCGGCCGCCAGGCCGATGCCATATCGACGCTGTCCGGCGGCAACCAGCAGCGGGTGGCGATCGCCAAATGGCTCGCTACTGACCCGAAGCTCCTGATTCTCGACTGTCCGACGGTCGGCGTCGATGTCGGTGCTCGCGCCGGCATCTTCGACATTGTTGCCAAGCTCGCCGAGAGCGGCCTTGCGATCCTCCTCATCTCGGACGAGGTGCCGGAGGTCTATTTCAACGCCGACCGGGTGCTGCACATGGCGCAGGGCCGCATCGTCGGCACCTATGATCCGCGCCAGACGCGGCTGGAAGACATCGAGGCGGCCGTCTATGCGTAGCCTGATCCGCACTCACGCGACCGAGTTCTCGTTGCTGGCGGTGATCGTCGTCATCAGCACCGTGCTTTCCTTCGCCACGGCGAACTTCTTCTCGCTCGGCAACGCCTTCGACCTCCTGAACATCAGCGCCGTCAACATTATCTTCGCGGTCGGTCTTCTGGTGGTGCTCATCGCCGGCGGCATCGACATCTCCTTTGCCGTCGCCGCTTCCGTCGTCCAGTATTGTACGGTGATCGTGCTCGGCTGGATCGGCGAAGGCGGCTGGGTATCCGGACTCCTGATCGCCGGTTCGCTCGGCGTGCTGCTCGGCTGCCTCAATGCTTTCCTGATCCACCGCTTCCGGATCATCTCGATCGTTGCGACGATCTCCACCTTCAACATCTATTTCGGGCTGCTGATGTTCTTCACCCGGGGCGTGTCGATCTATGATCTGCCCGACTGGCTGACCGACCGCGTCATCCTCTTCGAGCATGAAATGCCGGACGGGACCTGGATCGAGATCACGCTGCCCGTTCTCGTCATGGCCATCTGCGTCGTCGCGACCTGGATGCTGATCACGCGCACCACGGTCGGCCGCCAGCTTTACGCCTTCGGCGACAATCCGGAAGGGGCGCGTCGCTTCGGCATCAATATAGGCGCCATGCAGTTCATTGCTTTCGGCTGGCTCGGCCTGATGGCCGGCATCGGCGGCCTCATTCAGGCGCATTATGCCCAGGAGGTGGTGCCGAACGCGCTTTACGGCCGCGAGCTCGACGTGCTTGCCGCGGTAGTCCTGGGCGGCGCCCGCCTCGGCGGCGGCAAGGGCTCGGTGCTCGGCTGCGTGCTTGGCGTGCTCTTGATCTCGATCACCCAGAACGGCCTCAACTTGATGGGCGTCTCGCCCTTCGCCTTCAAGATGATCGTCGGCGCCATCATCCTGGTCGCCATCACCCTTTCGAACACCCGGATAGAGCGCTTGCTGCCGCTCGTCGGTCGGGGGACGGGACGATGACCACGATCCTCGAACGCGTCAAAACCGCTCTGGGGCCCGAAATGGCCGGTCCCGGCCTCGCCTTCGTTGCCGTCCTCCTCGTCTTCGGCATTGCCTCGCCGCAATTCCTGAGTGCGGCGACCTTCGGCTCGGTCGCCTTCCAGCTTCCGGAGCTGGGCTTGCTGACACTCGCCATGCTGCTGCCGATCCTCACCGGCGGCCTCAATCTGGCAATCACCTTCACGGCGAATATCTCTGGGCTGACGCTCGCCTGGGTCCTCAGGGAAAACGGCGGCGTCGATGCCGGTGTCGGTATCTTCATCGTCGGCTGCCTGCTGGCGCTCATGGTCGGGGCCGCAAGTGGCGTCGTGATGGGCCTGGTGATCGCCTTTACTCGCGCCCACCCGATCCTCGTGTCGCTGTCGATGATGATCTTCCTGCGCGGCCTCGGCGAATTCCTGACGCGCGGCGGCGATATCTCCGGTTTCCCCGCCTTCGTTGGGCCGATCGGCCACGGCTCGATCACCGGCATTCCCGTGCCGCTGATCGTCTTCATCGTCTGCGTGCTCGGCTGGCACGTGCTGCTCGGCCGCACCAAACTCGGCTTCAACACCTATATGATCGGCTCCAATCTCGAGGCGACCCGCTATTCCGGCATCAATACCCGCAAGGCGATCGTGCTCGTCTACACACTCTCCGGCGTGATGTGCGCCATTGCCGGCATCATCATGCTGGCGCGGTTCAATTCGGTGCGCATCGGCCACGGCGAATCCTATCTGCTGATTACCGTGCTTGCCTGCTTCCTCGGTGGCGTCAATCCGTTCGGCGGTTTCGGCCGGGTGATCCCCGTCTTCGTGGCACTGGTGGTGCTGCAGCTCCTTTCGTCCGGGCTCAATCTCATTGGAGCCAACCAGCATCTCGCGACCGCCGTATGGGGCATCCTGCTCGTCGGCGTGATGATCCTTCGCTGGGTCGCTTCGAGGATCAAGATTTCAATCGTCAGAAGAGGATCATGACCATGCAGGGTTTTGGCGTCCATACGAGCATGTGGACTATGAATTGGGATCGGCCCGGCGCCGAGCGGGCAGTCGCGGCGGCCGTCAAATATCAGGTCGATTTCATCGAAATACCGATGCTCAATCCTCCCGCTGTCGATACGGAGCACACCCGCGCATTGCTGGAGAAACACCGGCTGCGCGCGCTCTGCTCGCTCGGCCTGCCGGAGCGCGCCTGGGCCTCGGTGCGCCCCGATGCAGCGATCGACCATTTGAAGGTCGCGATCGACAAGACTGCCGATCTCGGCGGCGAGGCGCTCTCCGGCGTCATCTACGGCGGGATCGGCGAGCGGACCGGCGTGCCGCCGACCTTGGAGGAGTACGACAACATTGCCCGCGTGCTCGAGGCCGCTGCCAAGCACGCCAAGACGCGCGGCATCGAGCTCGGAGTCGAAGCGGTCAACCGTTATGAGAACCACCTGATCAACACCGGTTGGCAGGCGGTGAAGATGATCGAGCGGGTCGGCGCCGACAACATCTTCGTGCATCTCGACACCTATCACATGAACATTGAGGAGAAGGGTGTCGGCAAAGGCATCCTCGATGCGCGCGAGCATCTCAAATACATCCATCTGTCCGAGAGCGACCGCGGCACGCCCGGATACGGCACCTGCGGCTGGGATGAGATTTTTTCGACACTCGCGGCGATCGGCTTCACGGGCGGGCTCGCCATGGAGAGTTTCATCAACATGCCGCCGGAAGTGGCCTACGGCCTCGCCGTCTGGCGCCCGGTCGCGAAGGACGAGGAAGAAGTGATGGGCAACGGCCTGCCATTCCTGCGCAACAAGGCACGGCAGTACGGGCTGATCTGAAGAGACCTGCAGCGACGGCGGACCGGCTCAGCTGGACCGCCGCGCCGCCGATCGAGGGACAGGAAGTGGAGGCAGCGGTGAGCGACCGAGGAAATGCAGCGACGATGGTCGCCGTCCTCGACGTCGGCAAGACCAATGTCAAGCTCAGCGCCGCCGATGCGGACGGCACGATCATTGAGACACTCAGCGTTCCCAATCCCGTTCTTCCTGGCCCGCCCTGGCGCCATCACGACCTCGACGCCTTGGGTGAATGGGTCTTCGAGACGCTGGCGAGCCTCTCGCGCCGCCATGTCTTCAGCGCCTTCGTCGCCTCCGGACACGGCTCTGGCGGCGTCCTGACCGGCGCCGACCCGAATGCCGGCGATGGTGCCGTGCTGCCGATGATCGACTACGAGCAACCCCTGCCGGCCGACATCCGCGACGGCTATGCGCCGCTGGCCGGTTCCTTTCTCGATCGCGGCAGTGCCACGATGCACGGCGCCACGCATCAGGCCCGCCAGCTCTATTGGATGGAGGAGCGGGAGCCGGATGCGTTCGGGAAAGCCCGCTGGTACCTCGGCCTGCCGCAATATTGGGCCTGGCGGCTCTCCGGCGTCGCTGCCTCGGAAACCAGCTTTCTCGGCGCGCAATCACATCTCTGGAATGTCGCGGCAGATCGCTGGGCGCCGATCGTTGGCGCCCGCGGCTGGCAGCGGCTGATGCCGCCCTTCGCCAAGGCTTGGCAGACTCTGGGGCCGATCCGGCCTGAGCTCGCCCGCCGCTTCGGCCTTCCTGGCGCGTTAGCCGTGCTGACAGGCGGCCACGACAGCAGCCTCAATCACTATCGGTACCACGCTGCGGGGCTGCGGGACTTCACGGTGATCTCGACGGGGACCTGGATCGTCGGCTTTTCAGGCTCGACGCCAATCGAGCGGCTCGACGAGCACCGCGGCATGACCTTGAACAGCGATGTTTTCGGCAACCGGCTCGGCGGCATCCTGACCATGGGCGGGCGGGAATTTTCCCATATCGCCGGCAACGACCCTCCAGCCGACGACGTACCGGCGGAGGTTTTGGCGAGGCTCATCGGAGAGCGGATGTTCGCCCTGCCGTCCTTCGGTGACGACGACGGCCTGTTCCCTGGAAGTGCGGCTGCCGGTCGGTTTGTCGGACCGCCGGCCGAGAGCGCGATGGAACGCAAGGCGCTCGCGCTTCTCTATTGCGCGCTGCTGACCGCCGAATGCCTCGACGCGCTCGGTGACGACCGCCTCGTCGTGCTGGACGGCAGCTTCCTGCGCAATCCTCTCTATGCGCAGTCCGTGGCCGCCCTGCTGCCCGAGCGCGAGGTGCGGTTCAATCTCGATTCCTATGGTGTTGCGGCCGGCGCGGCGCTGCTTGCCGGTCACGAAACGCGCCGGCACCCCGCGCCGCTTCCGCTTGGCGAGCCGGCCGATCTCACGGAATTGAAGCCGGACCTTTGCCGCTATGGCGCCGAGTGGCGCAACCTTGCCCGCGCGGCGCCGAGTAAGCGAGACGAATTCGAACAGACGAAAGGAAGCTTCCATGGCTGAAACCCCGACGACCGACAAGCTGGCGCTGAGGCGCGAGATGGTGGACATCTGCCGGCGGATGAATTCGAGCGGCATCAACCAGGGCACGGCCGGCAATCTTTCGGTCCGCGCCGGCGACGGATTCCTGATCACGCCCTCTTCCATGCCCTATGACACGATGCAGCCGGAAGATCTGGTCGAGATGGATTTCAACGGAACCTATGTCGGCCATCGGCCGTCGTCCGAATGGCGTTTCCATCGGGATATCCTGCGCGCGCGCACCGATATCGACGTGGTGCTGCATTGCCACTCGATCTATGCGACGACGCTCGCCTGCCACCACAAGATCATTCCGAGCTTCCACTATATGACTGGGATTGCCGGCGGCACGACGATCCGCTGTGCCGGCTACGCCACCTTCGGCACGCAGGCGCTCTCCGACAACGCGCTCGTCGCGCTCAAGGATCGCACGGCCTGTCTGCTTGGCCAGCACGGCCAGATCTCGCTCGGCAAGACGCTCGAATCGGCGCTCTGGCTTGCGATCGAAGTGGAAACGCTGTCGCGGATCTATGTCCAGGCTCTCACCCTCGGCGAACCGCCGATCTTGCCCGACGACGAGATGGAGCGCGTCATCGAGCAGATGCGGCGCATGAGCTACGGCCAGGCGCCGGATGCGGAGGGTGTGAACGATTTTGCCCGCCCGCGCGGCACCGAGTGAGGGGACTCGCAATGCCATCTTGATTCCGACGGGATGGCGTTGGGTGAAGGAGTGTTTGGACTACGATCGGCATGGTACAGGAGCCCCCGACTGCGGCCAGCGTGACGTTGGGCTCGTCGGTCCTTAAGGGGACTTCGCCGCGCTGCCGTGGTGTCAAATTATCAATTGCACGATTTGAGAGAAGGGCGTCATCGCCCATTTGCCGCTGTCGTCCTTCGTCGTTCGATAGATGATGAAGTCCCGGCCGACGGTGAACTTTCCGTGCATGGTGATCTCATTGCCGGTTGAGAGAATCGCTCGGAGTTCGTTTGCATGACGCTGCTCGATTTGGTCGCTGATCAAATCAGCCAGAATCTGATCTAGAATTTCCGGTTTCGCAGTCATTGGAAGCCATCCAACTGTTGCCACAGGCAGGTTGTTGATGGGGCCATATTCCGAGGCCGTAGGCAAGGGCCACGGCCGGTCTAGTTGTCCGGAACAATCGTCGGCATGGCAGGCGGAGCCTCCTGCACTCCGGGATCGAGTGCGAGGATACTGACCACAAGAGCGATGAGGATGCAGATAAGCACGAGGAAGGCCATGCCTGCTTTGTCGGTACGCTTCGGCATGCCCCATATGGAGCGCTGAATGTGAGAAATTCGAGGCAATTCCCTTAGAGATCGGCGGGGCTCCGCATCTGTATCCGAAGCCAAGCAATGGCCCTCGCCAAAGACCGCCTACAACTCGTCCCAGCGTCTACGCCTTCCGCCGATCAAAGCATCGTTGCGCCGATTGCGTCCCTCCTTCTTTTGCAATTCGTGCTTGGCCGCCAAGCTCTTTGGAAGGAAATTAGCCGGCAGCGATGTTATCGTTCGCGAGAGGCCCGCGTAGCGGTAACATGAGCCGGCGCGTCCGCCCGACGAGGAGGAGATCGTCGGCGGGCGTCGGGAGGAGAATGGAATGTTTGAAGGTGGATTGAATTTCGCCCTTGGCGAGGAGATCGATGCATTGCGGGACAGCGTGCGCCGCTTTTCGTCCGAGCGGATCGCGCCGCTGGCGGACGAAACGGATCGCAGCAACGTCTTCCCGGCGCCGCTCTGGCGGGAGATGGGCGAACTCGGCCTGCTCGGCATCACCGCCGACGAGGCCCATGGCGGCGCTGGACTCGGCTATCTCGCCCATTGCGTCGCCATGGAGGAGATCAGCCGCGCCTCGGCGTCGGTGGGCCTGAGCTACGGGGCCCATTCCAACCTCTGCGTCAACCAGATCAACCGCAACGGCAATGCCGCGCAGAAGGCGAAATACCTGCCGAAGCTGATTTCGGGGGAGCATGTCGGGGCGCTCGCCATGTCGGAGCCTGGCGCCGGCTCAGACGTCGTCTCGATGAAGCTCAAGGCCGACAAGCGCGGCGACCAGTACGTCTTGAACGGCAACAAGATGTGGATCACCAACGGCCCGGATGCCGACGTGCTGGTCGTCTATGCCAAGACCGATCCGGCGGCCGGGCCGCGCGGCATCACCGCCTTTCTCGTCGAAAAGACCTTCCCTGGCTTTTCGACCGGCCAGAAGCTCGACAAGCTCGGCATGCGCGGCTCGAA
Organism: Sinorhizobium sp. BJ1; assembly: GCF_002531555.1. Taxonomy (NCBI): domain Bacteria; kingdom Pseudomonadati; phylum Pseudomonadota; class Alphaproteobacteria; order Hyphomicrobiales; family Rhizobiaceae; genus Sinorhizobium; species Sinorhizobium sp. BJ1. The sequence goes on along the minus strand of NZ_NWTH01000006.1, from coordinate 259,992 downwards.
CACGTGCGAACTCATCTTCAAGGACTGCGAGGTGCCGGAAGAGAATGTGCTCGGCACGGTCGGCGAAGGCGTCAAGGTGCTGATGTCAGGTCTCGACTATGAGCGGGTCGTGCTTTCCGCCGGGCCGCTCGGCATCATGGCGGCTTGCCTCGATGTCGTCGTCCCCTATCTCCATGAACGCAAGCAGTTCGGCCAGCCGATCGGCGAATTCCAGTTGATGCAGGGAAAACTTGCCGACATGTATGTGACGATGAATACGGCACGCGCCTATGTCTATGCGGTTGCGGCGGCCTGTGATCGCGGCGCGACGGCGCGCAAGGATGCTGCCGGCTGCATTCTCTATGCGGCCGAGAAGGCAACCGCCATGGCGCTCGAGGCGATCCAGGCGCTCGGCGGCAACGGCTACACCAATGACTATCCGGCCGGCCGCCTGCTGCGTGACGCCAAGCTCTACGAGATCGGCGCCGGCACGAGCGAGATCCGCCGCATGCTGATCGGGCGCGAACTTTTTGCCGAAACGAAATAGCCGGGGACGCGGCGCACCGCTGGAATGAGGAAGGGCAGGGCTGGGGGACAATGACAATATTGCGATCGCACATCTCGCCATCCTCGGATGTGTTCAAGGCAAACCGTGCCGCTATGGCAGAGGCGATCTCGACGATAGAGGAAGCGGTGCGGCTGGCGGCGGGCGGCGGTGGAGAGACCGCACGCGAGCGCCATGTCAGCCGCGGCAAGCTCCTGCCGCGGGACCGGGTGGCGGCCCTCGTCGATCCGGGCACGCCCTTTCTCGAGATTGCAGCGACGGCCGCGCATGGGATGTATAATGGCGACGCACCGGCCGCCGGGCTGATTGCCGGCATAGGGCGGATTTCCGGCCGCGAATGCATGGTCGTCTGCAACGACCCCACCGTCAAAGGCGGCACCTATTATCCGGTGACGGTGAAGAAGCATCTGAGGGCGCAGGAGATCGCCGCCGAGAATAGGCTTCCCTGCGTCTATCTGGTCGATTCCGGCGGCGCGAACCTGCCGAACCAGGACGAGGTCTTTCCGGATCGCGACCACTTCGGCCGCATCTTCTATAATCAGGCCAACATGTCGGCGGCCGGGATCCCGCAGATCGCCGTGGTCATGGGCTCCTGCACGGCAGGCGGCGCCTATGTGCCGGCGATGTCCGACGAGACGATCATCGTCGAAGGTCAGGGAACGATCTTTCTCGCCGGCCCGCCGCTGGTGCGGGCGGCGACCGGAGAGGTGGTTTCAGCCGAGGACCTCGGCGGCGCCGACGTACATACGCGGCTCTCCGGCGTTGCCGATCACCTGGCGCGCGACGACCCGCACGCGCTGGCGCTCGCCCGACGCGCTGTCGCCGCGCTCAACCGCGAGAAGCCGCAATCCGTGGAGCTTCGCAAGCCGGAACCGCCGCTCTACGATCCGGACGAGATCGCCGGCATCGTCCCCGGCGACCTGAAGACGCCCTATGAAATTCGCGAAGTGATCGCCCGGATCGTCGACGGCTCACGGTTCGACGAGTTCAAGGCACGCTTCGGCACGACGCTCGTCTGCGGCTTCGCCCATATCCACGGCATCCCGGTCGGCATCGTCGCCAATAATGGCGTGCTGTTTTCGGAATCGGCGCTGAAGGGCGCCCATTTCGTCGAGCTCTGCGCCCAGCGCAGGATCCCGCTCGTCTTCCTGCAGAACATCACCGGCTTCATGGTCGGGCGCAAATACGAGACCGAAGGCATCGCCAAGCACGGCGCCAAGCTGGTGACGGCTGTTGCAACCGTGCAGGTTCCGAAGATCACCATGCTGGTCGGCGGCTCGTTCGGAGCCGGTAACTACGGCATGTGCGGACGAGCATTCTCGCCGCGCTTCCTGTGGACCTGGCCGAACAGCCGCATCTCGGTGATGGGCGGCGAACAGGCGGCGGGCGTGCTTTCGACCGTGCGCGGCGAGGCGCTCAGGCGCGCCGGGACTCCCTGGAACGAAGAGGAGGAGGCTCGCTTTCGCCAGCCGGTTCTCGATCTCTTCGAGCGTCAGAGCCATCCGCTCTACGCGTCGGCGCGTCTGTGGGACGATGGCGTCGTCGATCCGCGCAAGAGCCGGGAGGTGCTGGCGCTGTCGCTGTCGGCTGCGCTGAACGCGCCGGTCGAGGACACCCGTTTCGGCCTGTTCAGGATGTAGCGGGGAGGGCTGGGGAATGAAACGCGACAATATCAACGCCATGAGCGCGCCGCAGCCGCGCGGCGGCTATTCGCAGGCAGTCAGCATCGAGAATTTCCGGCGTCTGCTTTTCGTCAGCGGTCAGGTGCCGATGAACTCGAACGATGTCGTGCCGGAAGGTTTCGAGGCGCAGGCCCGCCAGATTTGGCTGAACGTTGATGCACAGCTGAAGGCCGCCGCCATGTCCAAGGCCGACATTGTCAAGGTCACGACCTATCTTGCCGACAGGCATCATCTCGTCGCGAACCGCGAGATCCGCAACGACTATCTGGGGGCGCTGGCGCCGGCGATGACGGTGGTGATTGCCGGCATCTTCGATTCTGCCTGGCTCCTCGAAGTCGAAGTGGTGGCGGCGCAGTAAAGCGGGAAGTGAGGCGCATGTTTTCGAAGCTCCTGATTGCCAATCGTGGTGAGATCGCCTGCCGCGTCATTCGCACAGCCCGTCGGCTCGGCATCCGCACTGTGGCCGTCTATTCCGATGCCGACGACGACGCGCTCCATGTGGCACTTGCCGATGAAGCGGTGAGGATCGGGCCCGCGCCGGCCGCCGAGAGCTATCTGTCGATCGAGCGCATCATCGCGGCGGCGAGAAGCGTCGGCGCGGACGCCATTCATCCGGGCTACGGTTTTCTTTCGGAGAATGCCGACTTTGCCGCCGCAGTTGAGGCCGCGGGCATGGTGTTCGTCGGGCCTTCGCCGGACGCGATCCGCGCCATGGGATTGAAGGACGCGGCCAAGGCGCTGATGGAGCGCGCCGGCGTTCCGGTCGTGCCCGGCTATCACGGCGAAGAGCAGGATGCTGCGTTCCTGACGGCGCAGGCTGCCGAGATCGGCTACCCGGTGCTGATCAAGGCCCGCGCCGGCGGCGGCGGCAAGGGCATGCGGCGCGTAGACCGGCCGGAGGATTTCGGCTCGGCGCTCGAGGCTGCCCGGCGGGAGGCCGAGGCAGCCTTCGGCGACGGCTCGGTGCTGATCGAAAAATATCTGTCCAGGCCGCGCCACATCGAGGTTCAGGTGTTCGGCGACCGGCAAGGCAATATCGTCCATCTCTTCGAACGCGATTGCTCGCTGCAGCGCCGGCACCAGAAGGTGATCGAGGAGGCGCCGGCACCGGGCATGACCGCCGAGGTGCGCCGCGCCATGGGCGATGCGGCGGTGAGGGCAGCGCGGGCGATCGGCTATGTCGGCGCCGGGACCGTCGAGTTCATCGCCGACGTGACGGATGGGCTCTGGCCGGATCAGTTCTTTTTCATGGAGATGAACACGAGATTGCAGGTGGAGCACCCGGTGACGGAAGCGATCACCGGCTTCGACCTCGTCGAGTGGCAGTTGCGCGTTGCCGCCGGGGAGCCTCTGCCGAAAAAGCAGTCCGACATCCACATAGACGGCTGGTCGTTCGAGGCGCGGATCTACGCGGAGGATCCCGCCAAGGGATTCTTGCCCGCAATCGGCCGGTTGAAGCACTTGCACTTTCCCGACGGCAATGTGCGGATCGACTCCGGGGTGCGGCAGCGCGACATGGTCACACCCTATTACGATCCGTTGATCGCCAAGCTCATCGTCCATGGCCCCAACCGGTCGGCGGCCCTTGGCCAATTGCAGGCGGCGCTTAAGGAATGCCGGATCGGCGGTACGGTCACCAATCTCGACTTCCTCATCCGCCTGACGGAAGAGCACGATTTCCGTTCGGGCAGGCCGGATACAGGGCTGATCGACCGCGAAATCGAGCGGCTGACGGCGCCGGTTGCGCCGAACGACGAGGCGCTGGCGCTGGCGGCAATCGTTGCGACGGGCGTGCTCGATCCCGTCGTCACAAGCGATCCATGGTCGTCGCTCGGCTATTGGCAGATCTGGGGCGACGCGCAGCGGACGGTCACGATCGAGCAGGGGGGAAGCCGCTGGGCCGCAACCCTTAGGGCGCGCGGACGCGACCAGTTCGCAGTGCATGCCGGGTCGAGTACTCTGCCGGTTCTGGTGCTCGAGCGGTTCGAGGACGGCGCCCGGCTGGAGGTCTCCGGGCAGAAGCGCTTGTTTCGCTTCCTCCGCGACGGCGAGACATTGACCTTGTTCCTCGGCGGCCGCAACTGGGTCTTCCACCTGCCGGATTCGCTTTCGGGCGGGCACAGCAGCGAGGTCGCCGATGACGAACTCATCGCGCCCATGCCAGGCCTCATCAAGCTGGTGCGCGTCGGCGCCGGCGAGGCGGTCTCCAAGGGCCAGCCGCTCGTCGTCATGGAGGCGATGAAAATGGAGCTGACGCTGTCCGCGACGCGGGAAGGCAAGGTTGCAAGCGTGCATGTCGCAGAGGGCGCGCAGGTCAGCGAAGGCACCGTGCTCGTCAAGCTCGACGAGGAGGCTGCCGAATGACGTCGCAGCAAGGCGAACATGTGACGATCGTGGAGATGGCGCCCCGGGACGGCCTGCAGAACGAGGCGAGGCTCGTCGATACCGGCGACAAGATCAGACTTGTCGACCTGCTTTCCGACTGCGGCTACGAGCGGATCGAGGTGACGAGTTTCGTCAGTCCGCGCTGGGTGCCGCAGATGGCCGATGCTCCGGCAGTAATGGCCGGAATTGCGAGACGCCAGGGCACGCGCTATGCGGCGCTGACGCCGAACATGCGCGGCTTCGAGGCCGCCCTTGCCTCCGGCGCCGACGAGGTAGCGATCTTCGCTTCCGCCTCCGAAAGCTTCTCCCAAAAGAACATCAACTGTTCGATCGCCGAAAGCATCGAGCGGTTCCGCCCGGTGGCGGAGGCGAGCCGCCATCACCGCCTTCCGCTGCGCGGCTATGTGAGCTGCGTCGTCGAGTGCCCCTATGAGGGTGCAATCGCGCCGGCGGCGACGGTCCACGTGGCGCGGCTGCTTGCCGACCTCGGCTGCTACGAGATCAGCCTGGGCGACACGATTGGGCGTGGTACCCCGGAAGCCATCGACGCTATGCTGGAAGCGGTGCTCGGCGAGATTGCCGCAACGAAGCTCGCAGGCCATTTCCACGATACGTCGGGTCGCGCACTCGAAAATATCGCGGTCGGACTCGAACGTGGGCTAAGGGTGTTCGACGCATCTGGCGGGGGTCTCGGCGGATGCCCCTATGCGCCGGGCGCAGCCGGCAATGTCGATACGGTCGCGGTGAACACTTTCCTGCAGAAGAGAGGTTTTTCGACAGGTCTCGATGCCGAAAAGCTCGATCGCGCCGCCGCCTTCGCGCGATCATTGAGGAGTGCGGCATGACTTATCAGACGATCCGTTACGCGAGCGATGAGCGTGGCATTGTACGGCTGACGCTCGCCCGCCCGGAAAAGCACAACGCGCTCTCTGCCCTGATGATCAGCGAACTCACGGACGTGGCGGGCCGGCTTGGAGCCGATGCGACGGTGCGGGCGGTCGCCCTCGTGGCAGATGGCAAAAGCTTCTGCGCAGGTGGCGACCTGGATTGGATGCGGCAACAGTTTACCGTCGACAGGCAGACGCGGATCGCCGAGGCGACGCGGCTGGCGATGATGTTCAAGGCGTTGAACGAGATGCCGAAACCCTTGATCGCGCGCGTCCATGGCAACGCCTTCGGCGGCGGCGTCGGGCTGATCAGCGTGTGCGATGCCGTCATCGCAGAGAACGGGGCAAAATTCGGGCTGACAGAAACCCGCCTCGGGCTCATCCCGGCGACGATCAGCCCCTATGTCATCGCCCGGATCGGCGAGGCACGGGCGCGGCCTCTGTTTATGTCCGCGCGGATTTTCGGAGCCGAGGAGGCGAAAGCCGCCGGACTGGTGTCGATGGTTGTCAACGTCGCCACGCTGGATGCGGCCGTCGAAGCGGAAGTTGCGTCCTATCTGGCGGCGGCGCCGGGGGCGGCCGGCCGCGCCAAGCGGCTCGCTCGGTCACTCGGGAGCCCAATTACCGACGCCGTCATCGCCGCCACGATCGAACAACTCGCTGACACATGGGAAACGGACGAAGCCCGGGAAGGGGTTTCCGCCTTCTTCGGACGCCGCGAACCTTCCTGGCGGACCTGAGCCTTCCGGCCAAGGTTTCGAATTGTGCTTGAATTGAGCGGCAACTGATCCTATTTTCATGATGAACTGATCAAAACAGGATCGAGCTCTGTCATGGTGGCGGTCGATTTCCAAATACCGGCGGCGCGTTTCGGGGATGATCACTCCCCGTTCCTGTCGGCGCGCCTTGTCGCCGATCGGCTCGGCGTCACGCTTGCCGAACTCGCCAAGCTGATTGGCGTCGCGCGCAATACGCTGACGGCAAAGTCCGGCGCGCGCAAGGTCGACAGCGCCTTGAGCAAGGTCGTTCGCATTCTTGCCATGGCATCCGAGATGGCGGGAGACGAAGCGCGCGCCGTCATCTGGTTCAAGCACCAGCCGATCCCCGGCTGGGCCGGCAAGACCGCATTCGACCTGGTCGGCGAAGGCAAGGCCGACAAGGTCCTCGCCTATCTCGAAGCCATCCGCGCCGGCGTCTACGCTTGAGAGCGGGACGAGGAAACGCGTGAGCGGTTCTCCGCCTGCGTCGGCCGGGCCGATGACGCTCTGGCGCGCCTTCGTGCCGCGCTGGGCCCATATGCCGCTTTCCGGCGACGGCGCCGCCCGCTTCGGCGGCCGATGGAATCCGATCGGCACCCCGGCGATCTATGCCGCACGCGAACTTTCCACCGCCTGGGCGGAATACAATCAAGGCTTCGTGCAGCATCCGGCGCTGATCGTGCAGCTCGAGCTTCGCGATGCGAAGCTGGTGGATCTCACGGATGGCGATGTCCTTGCCGAACTCGGACTCGAGGAAACCATTCACCGCTGCGAGTGGCGCGACGAGCTCGATAGGTGCTTGTTGCCGCCGACGCACAAGACCCACTCCGACCTTTTGAAGCGCGGCTACGACGGTGTCATTTATCCGTCCTACATGTCACCCGGCGGCACTTGTGTGGCCCTCTGGCGCTGGAACGGGCGCGGCGGCCCTCAACTCGAGGTCATCGACCCGGAAGGCCGGCTGCCGAAATCGCCAGCGTCGTGGCTTGAGTAAGTCATCATCGGCCAAGTACCTTGCCGGGATTCAAAATACCGTTGGGGTCGAGCGCAGTCTTGATGCGCCGCATCACCTCGAGCTCCGCAGGGCTGCGGGAGCGGTCGAGAAAGTCGCGTTTCAGGATGCCGATGCCGTGTTCCGCAGAGATCGCGCCGTGGTAGCGGTCGACAAGGCATAGACGATCCCGTCGACCTCGTGTAGCGTCTCGGCGTCCGCGTCCGGCACCGAGAAGGGCGATGTGCAGGTTGCTGTCGGCGACGTGGCCGAAGAACGAGATATGGGCCGAAGGAAACGCCTCGCGGAGGGCGGCGCCGCACGCCAAAGCACGGTGCCATCGGCCAGTACGGGCTCGAGGCCAAGCACGTTGTTTCGAGGCCAAGCACGTTGTCGCGCGTCACACCGTGGCGGATGATCCGGATGCCGCCGGCATTGGTGGCGAGATTGCCGCCGATCTGGCAGGAGCCGCGGGCGCCGAGATCGATTGGCAGCAGGAATCCCGCTTCCTCGGCGGCGCGCGGCGCCACTTCGAGCGGCGTTCCGGCAAGCACCGTCATCGTTGCGGCGGCGCTGTCGATCTCCTCGATGCCGCTCATCCGCTCCAGCGAGATGACGATATCGTCTGCGTCCGGATTGGCGCCGCCGGCAAGACCGGCCATGCCGCCCTGCGGCACCACGCTCTGGCGGTGCTCGTTGCAGATGCTGAGGGCGGTGGCGACGTCGGCCACGCTCGCCGGACGAATGACGACCTTCGGCAGGCTGCGTCCGCTCAGGCTGGCATCGCTGCGATAGCGGTCGCCGATGCGGTCGCCGGTCAGTAGGACGTCGCCGAGGGTTCGGACAAGCTCTTCGATGACGGTCATGAGGTGGCTCCAAAGGCGATGGGCAGCCGGTTGCGGAATCCCGAGCCGACGCTATCGCTCTGATAGAACAAACGTCATCCCGGCACTACAGCGCCGTGTTCTTTTCAGAAGCACAAAGGTCGCTGTAGCACTTCGAATCGCCGCATGGCGGCACGTCTGCGACGCCCGTTCAGGTGCCGGTGCGTGCCAATTCGCTCGCGGGTACTTCCACCCGTTGCGGGATGGCTGCTAAGCCGCCTTGCTTGCGGAAAAGCGTCCATTTGGTCGGCCGGAAGGCGATGCGGGTGTGGTCCGTCGAGGAGGCCCGTTCCGGCGGCAGTTCGATCTCGACCGAGGGATGGGTCTTGCCGAGATCGAGCTCCAGGTGCCGGGTGCCCGCGACGCGTCGGCTCGCCGCGACGAGGCCGGCGAGACAGCCGCCGCAACCGTCGATGAGCTCGATGTCGTGCGGGCGGAAGTAGAGGGTCGCCGCCCCGTCCGGTTCGCTTGCGGCACGCAGGCCGATCGGCCGGTCCTCGAACCAGATCTCTCCGCTCGAAAGCGTGACGTCGATGCAGTTCGACTGACCGATGAAGCCGTAGACGAAAGGCGACACCGGGCGGTCGTAGATCTCGTCGGGCGTGCCGACCTGCTCGATCGCACCCTTGCTCATTACCACGACGCGGTCGGCAAGCTCGAGCGCCTCCTCCTGGTCGTGGGTGACGAAGACCGTCGTATGGCCGGTGCGGTCGTGGATCTCGCGCAGCCAGCGGCGGAGCTCCTTGCGAACCTGCGCGTCGAGCGCACCAAAGGGTTCGTCGAGCAGCAGGACGTTCGGTTCCACGGCCATGGCGCGGGCGAGCGCCACGCGCTGGCGCTGGCCGCCGGAGAGCTGGGCCGGATAGCGCTTTTCCAGGCCGGAAAGCTGCACCAGTTCGAGGAGATCGAGGGCCCGGCGGCGGATCTCGGCGGCCGGCGGACGCCGGCTGGAGGGCCTGACCTTCAGCCCGAAGGAGACGTTGTCGAGCACGGTCATGTGCCGGAACAGCGCATAGTGCTGGAAGACGAAACCGATGTTTCGCTGCTGCACACTCTTCCGCGACGCGTCCTCGGCGCCGAAGAAGATCGTCCCGTCGGTTGGGCTTTCGAGCCCGGCGATCAGCCGCAGCAGCGTCGTCTTGCCGGAGCCGGACGGGCCGAGCAGCGCGATCAGTTCGCCGGACCGGATGTCGAGCGATACGTCGTCGAGCGCCGGAAAGCGGCCGAATTCCTTGCGTATGTTCTGGACGCGGACTTCCATGGATGTCTGGACCTTTCAATGCCTGCGGCTGGCAGCGATCTCGTCGCTGTAACGAAGTTCAAGTGCCGTCTTCAGAACGAGCGTCACCAGCGCCAGAAGCGCAAGGACTGTCGCCACCGCGAATGCGGCGACGAAGTTATACTCATTATAGAGGATTTCGACCTGCAAGGGCATGGTGTTCGTTTGGCCGCGAATATGACCGGAAACCACGGAGACGGCGCCGAACTCGCCCATCGCCCGGGCATTGCAGAGCAGCACGCCGTAGAGCAGGCCCCATTTGATGTTCGGCAGCGTCACATGCCAGAAGGTCTGCCAGCCCGTCGCCCCGAGCGACAGCGCCGCTTCCTCGTCGCTCGTCCCCTGCTCCTGCATCAGCGGGATGAGTTCGCGGGCAACGAACGGAAAGGTGACGAAAACCGTGGCAAGCACAAGGCCCGGCACGGCGAAGAGAATCTGAATGCCGTGCTCCTGCAGGAAGGGGCCAAGAGCGCTGTTGGCGCCGAACAACAAGACGAAGACGAGGCCCGAGATCACCGGCGAGACGGAGAAGGGCAGGTCGATCAGGGTCGTTAGGAACGCCTTGCCCTTGAACTCGAACTTGGCGATCGCCCAGGCGGCCGCCACTCCGAAAATAAGGTTCAGCGGGACGGAGATCGCGGCGACGGTCAGCGTCAGGCGGATCGCCGAAAGGGTCTCGGGATCGCGAAGCGCCGTCGCGAACTCGACCGGTCCCTTGCGAAACGCCTCGATAAAGACGGTCGCCAAGGGTAAGAGCAGGAAGAGGGCAACGAAACCGAGCGCAACGATGATCAGCGTGAGACGCGCAAATCGCGTTTCGGAGGTTGCCGTTTTCACGATTTTGGATGGCGCCGCCGTCGGCGCTGAGCTGGTATCAAGCGCCATTACTGTATCTCCGTCTGCTCCAGGACTGGATCGTGTTGATGATGAGCAGCATGATGAAGGAGAGGACCAGCATCACCGTCGCGATAGCGGTCGCAGCGGGATAGTTGAATTCCTCCAGACGGATAATGATCAGCAGCGGTGCGATCTCCGAGACATAGGGCAGATTGCCGGCGATGAAGATCACCGAACCGTACTCGCCGACGCCGCGGGCAAAGGCAAGCGCAAAGCCGGTCAGTCCGGCCGGAAGCAGACCCGGCAGCAGCACCCGGCTGATCGTTTGATACCGTTTGGCGCCGAGCGTCGCGGCCGCCTCTTCGACCTCCTTGTCGATTTCCTCCATGACGGGTTGAACCGTGCGCACCACGAAGGGCAGACCGACGAAGACGAGCGCCACGACGATGCCGGCCGGCGTGAAGGCGATCTTGATGCCGAGCGGTTCGAGGAGCGAGCCGATCCAGCCGTTCGGCGCATAGAGCGCCGTCAAGGCGATGCCGGCGACCGCCGTCGGCAGCGCGAAGGGCAGATCGACCATGGCGTCTATCACCCGCTTGCCGGGAAACCGATAACGCACCAGCACCCAGGCGAGAATGACGCCGAAGATGAGGTTGACGACCGCGGCGATGAAGGCCGTGCCGAAGCTGATCGTCAACGCGTTGACGGTGCGCTCGTCAAGGACCAGTGCCATGAAATTGGACCAGCCGAGGCCACTTGAGCGCCAGATCAGGCCGGAAAGGGGGATGAGAACGATGAGGGTAAGCCATGTCAGTGTGACGCCGAGCGCCAATCCGAAACCCGGAAGGACGCTCGGCTGCCGAAACCGCCATCGCGTGCTGCTGCGAACGGCCATTGGGTTTATTGTCCCGGCTTGTAGATCTGATCGAAAACGCCGCCATCGGCGAAGAATTTCGGTTGAGCTTCCTTCCAACCGCCGAATTCGTCAATAGTGACCAGTTTGAGATCGGCGAAGCGGGCCGTGTCCTTGGGGTCCGCCAGTTCCGGCTTGAACGGCCGGTAGTAGTGCTTGGCGGCGATCTTCTGCCCGGCATCGCTGTAGAGATAGTTGAGGTAAGCTTCGGCCACCTTGCGGGTGCCCTTGCTGTCGACATTGCCGTCGATGAGGGCCACCGGCGGCTCGGCCTTGATCGAAATCGAAGGCGTGACGATCTCGAAATTGTCGGGGCCGAGTTCTTCGAGAGAAAGATAGGCTTCGTTCTCCCAGGCGAGCAGCACGTCGCCGAGTCCCCGCTGCACGAAGGTGGTGGTTGCGCCACGCGCACCGGTATCGAGGACCGGAACGTGCTTGAAGAGCTGCGTCACATATTCCTGCGCCTTGGCATCGTCGCCGCCGTTGGCGGCACGCGCCCAGGCCCAGGCGGCCAGGAAGTTCCAGCGGGCGCCGCCCGAGGTCTTCGGGTTCGGGGTGATCACCTGAATGTCTTCCTTGGTCAGGTCGCCCCAGTCCTTGATGCCCTTTGGATTGCCCTTGCGGACCAGAAAGACGATTGTCGACGTATAAGGAGCACTGTTGTTGTCCAGGCGGCCTTTCCAGTCGGCCGGGATCTTGCCGGTCGCCTTGGCGATCGCGTCGATGTCGGCCTCGAGCGCCAACGTCACCACATCGGCTTCGAGGCCGTCGATCACAGATCGAGCCTGCTTGCCCGAGCCGCCATGCGAGGTCTGGATTGTTACGGTTTCGCCCGTATCGGCCTGCCACTTTTCAGCGAAGGCGGCATTGAAATCCTTATAGAGTTCCCGCGTCGGATCATAGGACACGTTCAGGATTGTCGTATCAGCGGCGGCAAGGCCGATCGAGCCGAGCTGCAGGCTTCCGACCAAAAGTGCTAGTTTCACTATTCCGGCAAGTCTTTTCGAACTCATGTCGACCTCCATCCTTTGCCAGATAAAACTATCAATTTAATCGACTATCTCAACGCAAACATATGACACCAGTGGGCGGATTCGGGAAATCTCCTATCCTTGTTTAGGCGTTTCCGGGAATTTCTTGCCCCTGCCGACCAGCCTCCCGATGATTTGTCGCAGGAATGCCCATCTTGGCCGCGCTAACATAACTGCATTTGCGGCATCTGACGATTGCGGGCTACGAAATATGACTCGGCCACTTCGCCTAAGCGACTTATGGCGCTGCTCCTATCTCTCGAAGATGCGGTTGAAAGACGATTAGAGAACGCGGCCGCGGGCGACGACGGTCCACTTAGCGATCGGCTCGCCGCCTTCGACCACATTGACGATATCGACCATATTGGTCACCACGCAGGCGTGGTTCGGTACGATGCGAAGCTGCTCGCCGACCTGGAGGCCGATCAGGCCATCGGAAACGAGCCGGCCATGTTCCTCCGAAAGCTGGTCGATGCGGATGTCGTCGCGCCCGAGCACATGGCCGTAGCCCGTGAGACCGAGAAGGTCGGAGGTCAACACCTTGCTGCCGGCGTCGATGATCGCCCTGTTCGGCGCCGGCACGGAGACGACAGTGGCAAGCACGGTGAGCGCACAGTCCTGCCAAGTCGCGACACCGCGGGAGACGAGCGAGCGATCGTTGTAGATATAGGTGCCTGGCCGATACTCGGTTGCGACTGGCGCTTCGGCCGCTTGCATCATGCTCGGCGTGCCACCCGACGTAATGCTCGGAACCTCCAGCCCATCCGCCTCGATCAGCCGTTTCGCCTCGCTCATGAAGGATTGCACCCGCGCCGCACTACCGACCGGCGGATAGGTCATCAAGCCGCCGAACCGCAATCCCGCTGCATCTGTTATGTGCCGGGCAAGGTCAGCCGCCGCTTCGGGGGTCGCGACGCCGCAGCGATCGCCGCCCGTGTTGCATTCGACCAGCACCGTGAGCGGATTCTCCGCACCGGCAAAATGGGCTGACAGCCCGTCGATGACCGTCGGATTGTCCGCCACCACACTGAGGATCACCCGCGCGTTCAATCTGGCCAGGCGCGCAAGCTTTGCTTCGCCGAGGATGTTGTATGTGATCAGCACATCCTTGATCCGCGCGCTGCCGTCGATCATCGCCTCCGCTTCGGAAACCTTCTGGCAGGTTATTCCGATGGCCCCTGCCTCGAGCTGCAGGTCGGCCATCTGCGGCAGCTTGTGCGTCTTGATGTGCGGACGCACGCGGATGCCGTGCCGATCGGCATAGGCCTGGAAGGCGTGGACGTTTCGGCGGGCGATGTCGAGATCGACGAGCACCGCAGGCGTTTCGATCGGCAGGGTCATAGGCTCGGTCCTCCCACGAGAAATCACGGACGGCGAATCTCGCCGATGCCGCTTGACAAGTTATGAACTGAGGCATTTCATAGGTCAATCCGGTATTAAGGACGAATGTCCAATATACCGGACAACAACCCGGGAACGAAAAAGGGGAGATCTCCGATGATCAAGACATTCACCATCGCCGCGAGCCTCGCAGTCGCCGCGCTCGCCGCCATGCCCACTCAGGCACAGCAACCGTCCAGCAAGCTCGATGAAGTTCTGGCGCGCGGCCACCTGATCCTCGGTACCGGCAGCACAAATGCGCCGTGGCACTTCAAGAGCGCCGAGGACAAGCTGCAGGGCTTCGACGTCGATATGGGTCGCATCATTGCCAAGGCGCTGTTCGGGGACCCGGACAAAATCGAGTACGTCAACCAGTCGTCGGATGCGCGTATCCCGAACATCACCACCGACAAGGTCGATCTCACCTGCCAGTTCATGACCGTCACCGGCGAACGCGCCCAGCAGATCGCCTTCACCATTCCTTATTATCGGGAAGGTGTCGGCCTGATGCTGAAGGGCGATGGGAAGTATGCCGATTACGAGGCGCTGAAGGGCGCCGGTTCGTCGGTCACCATCTCGGTGCTGCAGAACGTCTATGCGGAAGACATGGTCCATGCCGCACTTCCAGAGGCGACGGTCGACCAGTATGAATCCGTCGACCTGATCTATCAGGCGCTCGAATCCGGCCGCGCCGATGCGGCAGCCACCGACCAGTCGTCGCTCGCCTGGTACATGACCCAGAACCCGGGTCGCTACAAGGATGCAGGTCACGGCTGGAACCCGCAGACCTATGCCTGCGGCGTCAAGCGCGGCGATCAGGACTGGCTGAACTTCGTCAACACCGCGCTGCATGAAGCGATGACCGGCGTCGAGTTCGACTTCTACGCCAAGTCGTTCAAGACCTGGTTCGGAAAGGACTTGACCCCGCCGCAGATCGGTTTCCCGGTCGAGTACAAGTAAGCCTTTGTCATCGGCGGCTCCGCCTAGGCGGGGCTGCCGATCGCTTTGCTTCGAATGGCTTCGCCCATGACCTATACATTGAACTTCGCGGCTGTCTGGCGCTCGTTCGACCTGCTTCTCCAGGGGCTGGCGCTCAGCCTTGGTCTCGCGGTCGTGGCGATCCTCGCCGGTTGCGTGATCGGACTGATCACCGCCTTCGGCCTCGTTTCCAAGAGCGTCCTCTTGCGAAAACCGGCCGGACTCTACGTGACGATCATCCGCAACACGCCGATCCTCGTGCTTGTCCTTTTCAGCTATTTCGCCCTTCCCGAGCTCGGCGTCCGGCTTGGAAAAATCGAAAGCTTCGTAATGACGCTGGCGATCTATTCCGGCGCCTATCTGGCCGAAGTGTTCCGCGGCGGCCTGATCGCCGTGCCGCCGGGTCAGCGGGAGGCGGGGCTCGCGATCGGCCTCACGGAGATACAGATCCGCACCTCGATCATCATTCCGCTGATGCTGCGCAACGTCCTGCCGTCACTCGGCAGCACATTGATCTCGCTGTTCAAGGACACCTCGCTTGCCGCAGCAATCGCCGTGCCGGAGCTTACGTTCGAGGCACGCAAGATCAATGTCGAGACCTTCCGCGTCATCGAAACCTGGATCGTCGCGAGCTGTCTCTATGTCGCAACCTGCTCGCTGCTGGCCGCTCTGATGCGCGCCGTCGAGCGACGTCTTGCCGTTCCGAGGTGATGCCATGGATTTCAGCTTTGTCGATCAAATCTGGGTCGCACGTGTCCCGCTCCTCAAGGGGCTCGGCGTGTCGATCTCCATCTCGCTCCTGTCGATCGTCGTCGGCACGGTGCTTGGCGTCTTTGTCGGCCTTGCGCTCACCTATGGCTACAGGCCAGTCCAATGGCTTGTGCGCGGCTATACGGACTTCATCCGCGGCACGCCGGTGCTGGTGCTCGTACTCGCGAGCTACTATGTCCTGAGCACCATCGGCATCGATCTCGGTCCGTTCCAGGCGGGCGTCCTTGCGCTGGCGGTCTTCTGCAGTTCGCATGTCGGTGAACTGGTGCGTGGCGCGCTCCAGTCTATCCCCAAGGGCCAGACCGAGGCCGCCAAGGCGATAGGGCTGACCTTCCCGCAGACCTTCGCCTATGTGCTGGGGCCGCAGGCGCTGCGTCAGGCGCTGCCTGCCTGGGTCAACACGGCGGCCGAGATGGTCAAGGCATCGACGCTGCTTTCGATCATCGGCGTCGGCGAACTGCTCTTGCGCACCCAGGAAGTGATCTCCCGCACCTTCATGAGCCTCGAGTTCTATTTCCTCGCGGGCTTCCTCTATTTCGTCATCAACTACGGCATCGAGCGCTTCGGCCGCTACGTCGAGCGCAGAACCGCCGTTCCATCGTGAGGCCTCGGAAATCCGATGACCAATCTTCTTGAAATCCGCGATCTCCATAAGCGCTACGGCACGGTCGAGGTGCTGAAGGGCGTCGACTGCTCGATGCGGCAGGGCGAGGTGATCAGCATCATCGGCTCCAGCGGCTCCGGCAAGACGACGATGCTCCGCTGCATCAACATGCTCGAGGAGTTCCAAGGCGGCACGATCTCGATCGACGGCCAGGAAATCGGCTACGAGACGGCCGGCGGCGTGCGCCGTCGCAAGCCGGAGCGGGAGATCGCCCGACAGCGGGCGCTGACCGGCATGGCCTTCCAGCAGTTCAACCTGTTTCCGCACATGACCGCCGCCGGCAACGTCATGCTTGGGCTCATCAAGGTGAAGAAGATGAGCCGGGACGAGGCGCGGGCGGTGGCGGAGAAATGGCTCGACCGCGTTGGCCTGCTCTCGCGCATCGACCATTATCCTGGCCAGCTTTCCGGCGGGCAGCAGCAGCGCGTGGCAATCGCCCGCGCCATTGCCATGAACCCGAAGCTGATGCTCTTCGACGAAGTGACCTCGGCGCTCGACCCGGAGCTCGTCAACGAGGTGTTGCAGGTGATCAAGGGGCTCGCCGACGACGGCATGAGCATGCTGATTGTCACCCACGAGATGCGCTTTGCCTATGAGGTGTCGTCGCGGGTGATCTTCATGAACCAGGGACGCATCGGCGAGGAGGGCAATCCACGCGAAATGTTCCTGAAACCCAGGACCGAACGACTGGCGGAATTTCTGAAAACGTCGGCGTTCAACTGACCAGTAAGAGTAAAATCAAGAAGTGGAGTGGAGTGTGACGATCAAGCGTTATGGAACGGGAGAATCCGGTGCGGGCAAGCAGCCGCTGCCTTTTGCGCGCGCCGTCGAGGCGAACGGTTGGCTTTATGTCTCCGGGCAGGTCGCCATGGAAAACGGCGAGATCATCGGCGGCGGCATCGTCGCCGAGAGCCGCAGGGCGATCGAGAACATGATCGCCATCCTGCATGAGGCGGGCTATGGCGTCGAAGACGTGGTGCGCGTAGGCGTCTGGCTCGACGATCCGCGCGATTTCTGGACGTTCAACGGCGTCTACGCGGAATATTTCGGCAGGAACCCGCCGGCGCGTGCCTGCGTGCAATCGCGCATGATGGTCGACTGCAAGGTGGAAGTTGACTGCGTCGCCTACAAGGCTAAATGAGATGCATCCCCCGGGGCCGCTTTGAGCAGGCCCCGGCTCACACAATCGAGGACGTGATGGCGGAGGCGGAAGACACGATCAATCGCAGGGCACGGGGTCTCGACCGGGCGTTCGAGATCCTTGATTATCTGCGCCTGCAGCGACAGCCCCTGCGCCCGAACGAGATCGCGCAGGGGATCGGTGCGCCGCGCTCATCCGTCTATGAACTGGTCAATCTGCTTCTCCGCCAGGGCGTCATCGAATACCGGGGCGACGACGGCCGCGTCTTCCTCGGCCGCAAGCTCTATTTCCTCGGCGCGGTATACGCGGAGCAGTTCGACCTGATGCGCGAATGCGAGCATCTGCTCGCAAGGATTGCCGAGCAGACTCGCGAGACCGCGCAGATGTGTCAGCTCGAAGGGAACAAGTACGCCGTCGTGCTGATGAACGAGGGCAGTCGTCCCTTCCGCATCTCCACCAATATCGGCGAATCGGTCGCGATCCCCTGGACCGCTTCCGGTCGTCTGCTCGTCGACCACATGAGCGACGAGGAGATCTTGGCCTTCATCCCGGAGGAAGATTTCGTGCTGCCGAGCGGCCAGCGCCTCGATCCGGCCGAGTTCATCCGCCAGGTCCGCCAAGCCAAGCAGGACGGCTATTTCACCTTCAACAGCATCGTCGACAGCTTTACCCATTGCTTCGCGGTACCGGTCTACGACGCGGAAGAAATTTGCATCGCCACGCTCTGCCTCGTCGCTCCGAAGGAAGACGGGTTGCGCAACCGCGATGCCTATCTTCGCGTTCTGGTCGATGCGGCAGGCGAGCTGTCCGAGAAGCTTGGCTACCGGCAAGACCGCGGGCCTTCGCCGCGGACCGCTGCAGGTCGCTGAGGGTCTCAGAGGCAGCGCAGTGTCTCGGCGCTACCGCGCCAGAAGCGACCGGCCGTTTTCGGCGTCGAAGAGATGCAGCGCATCTTCATCGAAGCAGAAGATTTGTTCCGATCCGGGGCCAAGCGATGTCCGCGGCGGTAGGCAGGCGGTGATGCGCTGTTCTCCGATCCTGGCGGTGGTCACCAGTTCCGGCCCTGTCAGCTCCATAACTTCAATGCTTGCCGGCAGGCGGATACCTCTCGCGTCCGGGGTGGCAAGCCGGAGCGCCTCGGGCCGGACGCCCACTTTGACGCGACGGGTTGCAGACACGGCGCTGCTGAAAGCTTCCGGTAGTGGAAACGCCTCGTCGGAGCCCGCAATCCTCAAGTCCCTTGCGGTCACTTCCGCATCCAGGATGTTCATGGGCGGCGAGCCGACGAAGCCGGCGACGTAAAGCGTCGCGGGCCTGTCATAGATCTCCCCCGGGGAGCCGAGCTGCTCGATGCGGCCGTCGCGCATCACGGCGATGCGGGTGGCGAGCGTCATCGCTTCGATCTGATCATGCGTGACATAGACGACCGTGGTCTTCAGCATCTGGTGCAGGCGCTTCAGTTCCGTGCGCATCTCCATGCGCAGCTTGGCATCGAGGTTCGACAGCGGCTCGTCGAAGAGGAAAACCCGTGGATTGCGGACCAGCGCCCGGCCGATGGCGACCCGCTGACGCTGCCCGCCGGAAAGCTGGCTCGGCTTGCGGTCGAGCAGGTTCTCGATCTGGAGCAGCTTTGCGGTGTCGCGCACCGCCTTCTCCCGCTCGGCCACCGGTACCTTGCGCATCTCGAGGCCGAAGCCGATGTTGCGGGCGACGCTCATGTTCGGATAGAGCGCATAGGACTGGAACACCATGGCGATGTCGCGGTCCTTGGGATGGGCGCCGAGGATCGAGCGTTCGCCGACCAGGATGTCACCGCCGCTCGGTTCAGCGAGCCCCGCAATGATGTTCAAGAGGGTCGACTTGCCGCAGCCCGAGGATCCGAGCAGCACCAGGAACTCGCCGCTTTCCAGCGCGATATCGATGCCTTTAAGCGTTTCCATATCGCCGTAGCGTTTCTGGATATTGCGGATTTCGAGTGCGCTCATTGACGGGCTTCCTCGACGAGGGCCGAAAGGGGTTTGCCGTAGCTGCGCGGCAGGGTGGAGATCGCTTCCGAGGCGACCGTGACGCCGATCCTCAGGCAGGCCTCCAGCGGCATGTCGGCGGCGAGCGCTGCCAGGAAGCCGGCGTTGAACACGTCGCCGGCGCCGATGGTATCGATCACGGCAACGTGCGGCGCCCCAACGGAAAATTCCTTGCCGTCGCGATCGAGGGCGAGTGCCCCGTGCGGGCCGCGCTTGACGACCACGATCGCGTCGGCAGGCATCCCCGCTTTCAGGCCGCGCGCCGCCTCGGCCGGGTCGGAACGTCCGGTCAGAGTGGTTGTTTCCACTTCGTTGAAGAGGGCGCAATGGCAGCGTTTCAGCCAGCCGAGCGTTCTCAGTCGATTGGCCTCCGTCCAGCCCTCGAGCGGCCAGCCGGTGTCGAGCGCCACGGCGATGTCGTGCGCATCCGCCCAATCGAAGAACGCGTCATAGGCAAGCGTCAGCGCATCGGTCAGGAATGCTCCGGAGAGCAGGGCGAGCCCGCCGCGAAGGCGGCTCCAGTCGAACATCGCGCGCACCTCTTCGAAGTTGAAGAGCGGCAGGTGGCCGCGGGTGGTGAAGAAGGTGCGCTCGCCGTCCGGATGAGTGATGCCGACGGAGAGCGTCGAACCCACGGCTTCGACAGGCCAATAGCGCGACCGCGCGCCGAAGGCCTCCTTCAGCCAGGTACCGAACTGGTCGTTGCCGACATTGGCGGCGATCTCGTAGTCGACGCCGAGCGACTCCCAGGCGAGCGCGCTGTTTCCCGCGCAGCCGCCGACCCGCAGTTCGTCGTGGTCGACGATGATTTCCGTGCCGGCCTTCGGCCAGGGCTCGGCAGGGCCGAGGATGAGGTCGACATTGACATTGCCGATGACTGCCAGCGGACGCATCTCTCTACTCGCTCCGGGTGATCTTGGTGGATCGCACCGGCGTGCCGGCGTTTTCGACGCGGGCGCCGGCAAAGGTGATCATGAAGGCTTGTGCGACCGGCAGCATGGCGAAAATCGCCGCCAGGCCCGCCGCTGGCCGGAAGGGAACTGTCGTCACGCCTTCGATCGGCAGTTCGCCCGATGCATCGAAGACGACGACCGGTGAACCGGCCTCGGCCGCGGAACTTGCCATTGCCGCAACAAGCCCGGCGGCCGGATCGGCGGCACGGAAAAGCACGACGCCGACGGAGGCGCCGAGCATTTCCATCGGCCCGTGCCGCAACTGTCCGCCTTCGAGCGAGAAGCAGGGCAGCTGCGACAGTTCGGTGAGGCCGAGTGCGATCGCCTCGGCGAGGCCCTGCAACCGTCGGCCGGAGGTGACGACGGCGCGGACGTCGGCGAGCGCGGTAAGCGCACCTTCGATGTCGGGAGCTTCCGGTCCCTTAAGGGCGCGAAGCGCCTCGCTCGGATCGTCCCCGAGGGCGGAAAGGATCGCAAGATGCAGTGCGAAGCTGATCGTCAGGCTGCGGGTTGCCGCGAAGGCCTGCTCGCTGCCGCCGGCGCCAACCAGTGACGGCACGGCCTTCGCGAGAAAGGACTTCGCCTCAAGCGTCAGGCCAAATGTTTCGGTCGTGCCGCCATTCGCTTCCTTGAACCAGCGCAGCACCTCGGCACTTTCACCGGATTGCGAGGTGATGAGAATGGTCCTGCCTTCGACAGCCAAGGGCTGGCCGAGTTGCTCGGAAAGTGGCAGGGCGACGGCCTCGATGCCAAGGGCGCGGTAGAGCGGCTCAACGGCGCGGCCGACCGCATGCGAGCCGCCCATGCCGAGAAGCAGAAGCCGGCCAGTGGACTTCAGCGATGCAGCAATCCGTGGCGCAAGAGCCGAGGCTGCCTCATAGGAAGCCAAGGCATCGGCGTGCTGGCGCGCCATCTCCCGATCGATCGCGACGAGACCGGCCGGGCGCTCTCTTGATGTTCGCATGATCATCCCTTTACGCCACCACTTGTCAGCCCGGAAATCAGGGCGCGTTGCATGACAAGGCCGATCAGCACCGGGGGCAGGGCGGCGAGCACCCCGGCGGTTGCGATCAGCCCGTAATCGGAAACACGGCCGCCGGCGAGATCGGCAATGGCGACGGTCAAGGTCTTGGCGCGCAGATCGGAGGTGAAGAGCAGCGCGTAGAAGAACTCATCCCAGGCAAGCAGGAAGGCGAAGAGCGCCGAGGTTGCCATGACGGGGGCGGCGAGCGGCAGCGTCAGCAGCCGCAGGATCTGATCGAGCCGCGCGCCGTCGATCATTGCGGCGCTCTCGATCTCCCTCGGTATGGCATCGAAGCCGGATTTCAGGAGCCAGGTGGTGAAGGGTGCGAGAATCGTCAGGTAGACGAGCGCCAGCCCGAAGACCGAATTGAGCAGACCGAAATAGGCAAGGCCCATATAGAGCGGCACGGCAAGCGCCACCGGCGGCAGCATATAGGTGGCGATCACCGCGTAGAGCGACCAGGAGACGGCAGGCGTCCGCGACACCGCCCAGGCAGCCGGGATGGCGACCACGATCGCGGCGAGCGTTGCCATGGCGGCGACCTGCAGGCTGTTCATCAGCGAGGCGATGAAGGCGCCGCCGGCGCTGTTCTCGACCGCCGACAGCAGGATGCGATAGCGGGAGAGGTCGATTTCGCTCGGCCACCAGGCGAGCGGCTTGGCGCTGAGGTCGGCGGCCGGCGAAATGCTCATGACGAAGAGCCAGACGACCGGCGCCAGGATCACGGCAGCGAGTAGCAGGGCGCTCGCATAGACGAAGGCGGTGAAGAACGGGCTCTGGCGTTCCATCACGACGCTCCTGCGGCCCTGCGTAGCAGCGCGGCATAGGCGGCTGCAAGAACGGTCACGAGCAGGGTGACGATCAGCGCCAGCGACGCTCCGGAACCTGCCCGCTGGAAGGAGAAGGCTTCCTGGTAGACGAGGATCGACAGCGTGCGCGTGCTATTAGCCGGTCCGCCACGCGTCATCACCCAGATGATGTCGAACACCTTGAAAGCCTCGATGGTGCGTAGCACCAACGCCACCAGCAGGGGGCCAGCCAGGTACGGCATGATGACGAAGCGGAAACGATTGAAGGGACCGGCGCCGTCGACGAGCGCCGCGGCCGTGATTTCGCGGGGAACGGCCTGGAGTGCGGCCAGTGCGATGAGCGCGACCAACGGAAAATTCTTCCAGCAGTCCGCGATGATGAGGGCGGTGAGCGCCGAACCCGGTTCGCCAAGCCAGGAGCGATAGCTGTCGATCAGGCCGAACTGGGTGAGCGCCGCGTTGAGCGCGCCATATTCCGGATTGTAGATCAGCCGCCACAGGGTCGCATTGACCACCGTCGGCAACGCCCAGGGCAGGATCATCAGAGCCCGGAGCGCCGTTCGGCCGCGGAACCGCTGATTGAGGAGGAGGGCGGCAAGAACGCCGAGCACCATCTCGGCGGCGACCGACACGACGGCGAACCAGGTCGTCGTGCCGAGTGCCCGCTGGAAGTTCGAGCCGGTCAGCATGCGTTCATAGTTGTCGATGCCGACGAACCTTCCCGCGGTGCCGACGAGCTTCGCGTCAGTGAAGGAAAGCCGGACCGTGTCGACGAGCGGCCAGCCGATCACGCCGATCATCACCACGAGCAGAGGCAGCATCAGCAGCCACGCGCGCGTCGAAATCCAGGTGCCGGACATGGTTGAACCTTACCGCTCTCGGGTCGGATTGTTGAGACTCGAGATCATATGGCCCCGGAAGCAGTGCGTTCGGGGCCTAGATCCGTTTGTTTCAGAGGCCGCTGTTTTCGGCGGCGGTCTTCAGCGCATCTTCCGGCGAAGCCTGGCCGAGCAGCGCTTCCTGGATCGCCTGCTGCAGCGCAGTCGAGAGCTCTTGATATTTCGGCGTGGTCGGCCGCGGATACATGGCGGCAAGCCCGCGCTTGGCCGCGGCGATCAGCTCTTCCTGTCCCTTGGTCACGCTGGGGTCCTCATAAGACGAGGCCCAGATCGGCAGGCTGAGCTTTGCATAGGCGTTCTGCGTTTCCTGCGAGGTCATGTGGACGATATATTTCCACGCCTCTTCCGGATGCTTGCTGGTTGTGGTGATGCCGAGCCCCATGGATCCGTTGACGGCAGAAACCTCGCTCTTGCCGGTGACGCCCGGAGCGGGCACGACGCCGACCTTGCCGGCCACCTTGCTCTCCTTGGGATCATTGGCGAGATTGTACATGTAGGTCCAGTTGAGCGCGAAAGCCGCTTCGCCGTTCTGGAACACCTTGCGCACATCCTCCTCTAGGAATTCCTTCGAATTCGGATTGGTGAGACCGGAGGTGTAGCTCGTCACCATGTAGTTCAGAGCGTCGAGGCCGCCACCGGTCGTGAAGGCGGGCTTGCCTCCGTCGAGGAACTTGCCGCCATAGGCGCTGACCAGTGTCGTGTAGTCGCAGATCGCCGCTTCCGCCTGCGACCAACTCCAGGCGATCGGCGTCTGGAGGAGCCCCTTGTCCTTGATCGCCTTCGCCTGTTCGGCAAGCTCTTCCCAGGTCTTCGGCGGCGCCTTGATGCCTGCCTTTTCGAGGATTTCCTTGTTGTAGAAGAGGTATTTGGTGTCGAGGATCCATGGCATGCCGTAGCGCTTGCCGTCGTACTCGACCGTCGTCCAGGCGCCCGGCAGGATGCCCTTGTTCATCTCGTCCGTGACGCGCTCGGTGACATCGACGAGCACCTTGTTGCTGGCATATTCCGCTGGCCAGATCACGTCGAACAGGACGACGTCGTAGCCGCCGCCCGAGCCCTGCGCCAGGACCGTCTTGTCATGCAGGCCCTCGTAGGGCACGAATTCGAGATTGATCTTCACGTCCGGATTGGCCTTGGTGAAAGCCTCCGTCATGGCACGCACATCGGCTTCGCTGTAGGCCGCCTGCGCCATGAACAGGGCATTGAGGGTCGTTTCCGCGTGGGCCTGGCCCGCTAACGTGACGCCGAGAAGTGTCGCACCGAGCAAAACATTGCGTGTGGATTTCAACATTGCTGCCTCCCAAGCTGATCGTTCCAGTCTGCGCGGCGCGCCCAACGGCGTGCCGGATGCGAGAATCCGTCGCGCGTCGCGACGGTCGTCGAGAACTCGATCGAAGCGTTTGCGGCGCTGACTGGCCGCTATCGTCGTTCCCGAGGTTCTAGCGACCTCTCATTAAGTCAATTGTCTTGACTTATTTCTTGTTCAATATTCTAGATGTGTCAAGCGGGATTTGTGGGATGAACGAGATGCGCCCGATCCGGGCCAAGAGCGGCACCAATCAGGAGGGCGCGAGTGCCCACAATCGGCGCGTCATGATCGACGCTCTCCGAGTAAACGGGCAATTGTCGCGGGCCGATCTTGCGCGCGCGACCGCACTCACCAAGCAGGCTGTGTCCAACATCATCGAGGACCTCGAGCGCGACGGGCTGGTCGTCTCGCTCGCCGCCGTGCGCAAGGGACGCGGACAGCCTTCCACCCCCTATCGGCTGGTGCCGGAAGGCGCCTTTGCGATCGGCCTGCAGATCGATCGACATGTGACGCGGACGATCGCGGTCGATCTCGTCGGCGCCGTGCTTGCGCGAGGCGAAGCGAACCTGCCCGCCGGTGGACCGGAGAGGGGGACCGAGACCATCCTCTCGCTGATCGAAAAGACCCGGCGAGAGCTGGCCGGGGTAGCGCCGCAGTCGCGCGACCGTCTCGTCGGGCTCGGCGTGGCGATGCCCGGCCCCTTCGGCATCGATACCGATCCGGAGGACCCCTGGATGATGGCACTCTGGCAACGCTTCCCGCTGTCGGAAGCCTTGGCGAACGGAACGGGTCTAGACGTGCGCTTGCAAAACGATGCGGCCGCGGCGGCGACGGCCGAAAAGATGGTCGGGGCGGCCCATGGCCTGGATCAGGCGATCTGCATCTATGTCGGCTACGGGATTGGCGCCGGGCTGATCCTCGACGGAGAACTGTACCGCGGTGCCAACGGCAATGCCGGCGAAATCGGCATGATCCTCAGCAGGCCGCGACATGGAACCGAAGCTCAGCGGGCGCCGCTCGAGCATCGGGCGTCGATCGCCTCGCTCTGCAAGATTCTGGATCTCGACCCGGCCGATCCCGACCTTTACCGGCATCTCGACGATATCGCAGCGGCATCGGACGCCAGAATTGCCGATTGGATCGCCGAAGCCGCCTTTGAGCTAAGGGGCGCCGTCCAGATCCTCGAGACGATCTTCGATCCGCAGACGATCGTGCTCTGCGGCGGCATGCCGCCAAGGCTCGCCCGCCAGCTCATCGACGCCATTCATCCGTTGCTGCCGTCGATTGCCGAACGGCGGATGCGAAGCGCGCCGCGTCTTCAGCTTGGCTTCACCGATCCCTGGGCGGTGGCGATCGGCGCAGCGGCGGAGCCGATCGGCCGGACCTTCGACCCTAGTTTCTCCGCCATTCTGAAGACCAGATCGGTCGGTCCCATCTGACCGGGACGGCTGCGATCGTCTTGTTACTTGAAATGTTAGTGATATAGCGCTTAAATGCCGCCTTTCAGTGGGGCAAATTTCGACCGCCCTGCGATTGCTGAGAAACACCCGATCGTTTTTTACGGGTTGCGCATTCGACAAATGCATAGAGAAAAGTTTCTTTTTTCAAAAGTCAGAGGGGTTGCGGCATGTCTCTTGCCAACCTTCGGCGACTTGAAGCTGAAGCCATTCATGTCCTTCGAGAAGTAGTCGCGACATTTTCGAACCCGGTCGTCCTTTATTCGATCGGAAAGGATTCGTCCGTGCTCTTGCATCTGGCCATGAAGGCGTTCTTCCCGGCAAAGCCGCCATTTCCTTTCCTGCATGTGGACACGAGGTGGAAATTCCGGGAGATGATCGAGTTTCGCGATCGGATGGCGCGGGAACTCGGATTCAACCTTCTCGTCCATACCAACCAGGATGGCGTCGACCAGGGCATAGGTCCCTTCACGCATGGGTCCAACCTGCACACCCATGTCATGAAGACGATCGCGCTCAGGCAGGCGCTCGAGAAATACGGCTTCGACGCGGCGCTCGCCGGAGCGCGGCGGGACGAAGAAAAGTCGCGGGCCAAGGAGCGCATGTTCTCGATCCGTAACGCACAGCATGGATGGGACCCGAAGCGCCAGCGTCCCGAGATGTGGAAGACCTATAACACGCGCGTCGGCGCCGGCGAGACGATGCGGGTGTTTCCGCTGTCCAACTGGACCGAATTCGACATCTGGCAATACATCCTTCAGGAAAGCATCCCGATCGTGCCGCTTTATTTCGCTTCGCCCCGACCGGTCGTGCAGCGCGACGGCATGCTCATCATGGTCGACGACGAGCGTATGCCGCTCGATCCGGGCGAAGAGGTGGCGGACCGGATGGTTCGCTTCCGGACGCTCGGCTGTTATCCGCTGACCGGCGCAATCGACTCCGAGGCTGCCACGGTTCAGGACATATTGCGGGAGATGTTGACGGTGCGCACCTCCGAGCGGCTGAGTCGGCTGATCGACACGGACGAGGCCGGTGCGATGGAGAAGAAGAAGCGCGAGGGGTACTTCTGATGTCGTATCTTCAATCGGTGCCGCCACATGACCTGGAAGCGCACCTGGCCGATCACGACAGCAAGTCGGTCCTCCGATTCATCACCTGCGGCTCCGTCGACGATGGCAAATCGACGCTTATCGGGCGCTTGCTCGTCGACGCCAAGCTGATCTTCGAGGACCAATTGACGAATCTCGGGCGCGTCGGTTCTCAGGCCGCCGCCAACGGCGAGGAAATCGACCTCGCCTTGCTGCTCGACGGGCTCGAGGCGGAGCGCGAGCAAGGCATCACCATCGACGTCGCCTACCGCTATTTCGCCACATCGAAGCGCAAATTCATCGTCGCCGACACGCCTGGCCACGAGGAATATACGCGCAATATGGTGACCGGCGCTTCGACGGCCGACTTGGCCATAATCCTCATCGACAGTCGCCAGGGCATTCTCCAGCAGACTCGACGCCATTCCTACATCGCCTCGCTGCTCGGCATCCGACACGTCGTGCTGGCGGTCAACAAGTTCGACCTCGTCGAGTTCCGTCAATCGGTGTTCGACGAGATCGCCCGCGACTACCGAGCTTTCGCGAAAAAGCTGGGCTTTGTCAGCATCCAGCCGATCCCTATCTCCGCGCGGTTCGGCGACAACGTCATTTCGGCATCGCAGAACACGCCCTGGTACAAGGGGCCGGCGCTTCTCGAATATCTCGAGACGGTGCAGCTCGATGCGCCCGAGACGGGGAGGTCTTTCCGCTTTCCGGTTCAACTGGTCATCCGCCCCAATGCGGATTTCCGCGGCTATGCCGGGCAGATCGCTTCCGGCAGAATTTCGGTCGGCGATCCGGTCGTCGTCGCGAAATCCGGGCAACGATCGACGGTCAAGGCGATCGTGACGTTCGACGGCAATCTGGCCACTGCGGCGGAGGGCGAGGCCGTGACGCTCGTCCTGGCCGATGAGGTCGACGCCTCGCGCGGCAACATGCTCGTGGCACCCGCCTCGAGGCCCTTCGTCGCGGACCAGTTCCAGGCGCATGTCATCTGGTTCGACGCCAATCCCATGCTTCCCGGGCGCAGCTATATCCTCAGGACGGAGACGGACAGCGTCAGCGCGACGGTGACGGCGCTCAAGCATCAGGTGAATATCAACAGCTTTACCCGTGAGGCGGCCAAATCCTTGCAGATGAACGAGGTTGGCGTCTGCAACATCTCGACCCAGGCTCCGATCGCCTTCGACGCCTACAAGGACAACAGGGCCACCGGCAATTTCATATTCGTCGATCGGGTGACCAACGCGACGGTCGGCGCCGGCATGATCGACTTTCCGCTCAGGCGCGCGGACAACGTGCATTGGCAGGCAACCGACGTGAACAAGGACGCGCGGGCGGCGATGAAGAGCCAGCGCCCCGCCGTCCTCTGGTTCACCGGGCTTTCCGGCTCGGGCAAGTCGACGATTGCCAATGCGCTCGACAGGATCCTGCATGCCCGCGGCAAGCACACCTACATGCTCGACGGCGACAATGTGCGCCACGGGCTCAACCGGGACCTTGGCTTCACCGAAGCCGATCGCGTCGAAAATATTCGGCGCATCGCAGAGGTCGCCAAGCTGATGGCCGATGCCGGGCTGATCGTGCTTGTGTCCTTCATCTCGCCGTTCCGCGGCGAACGCCGCATGGCGCGCGAACTGATGGAGGAGGGCGAGTTCATCGAAATCTTCGTCGACACGCCGCTCGAAGAATGCGCGCGGCGTGATCCGAAAGGGCTTTACGAGAAGGCACTCGCCGGCAAGATCGCGAACTTTACCGGCGTCTCCTCGCCGTACGAAGTGCCGGAGAACCCGGAACTGCATCTGAATACGGTCGAAGAGGACCCGATTGCGCTGGCGTTGAAAATCGAGGCATTCCTCGACAGACAGATGGAGGACAAATGACGCCCCTTTGCGAACTGTTCGAGCGCATCGCGCTCGAGGCCGGCGCGTCAATCCTCGCCGTCTACGAGGCGGGCCCGACTGTCTGCTACAAGGATGATTGTTCGCCCGTGACCGAGGCGGATGAGCGGGCCGAAGCGATCATTCTCGACAGGCTGGCGGCAGCTTTCCCGCATATTCCGGTCGTCGCCGAGGAGGCCGTCGCCTCCGGCCGCGTCCCCGATATCAGCTGTGGCACGTTCTTCCTGGTTGATCCGCTCGACGGAACGAAGGAATTCATCAACCGGCGCGATGACTTCACCGTCAATATCGCCTTGATCGAGGGTAATGTCCCTGTTGCCGGCATCGTCTACGCGCCGGCGCAACGCTGCGCCTACGTCGCCGACAGGGACAGGGCGGAGAAGCTTGTCTTCGGCACCGGCGCTGCGGTCGGGCATCGGCAGGCGATACGGGTTCGGGCGCGCGGTCCGGTGATGACCGCCGTCGCCAGCCGTTCGCACAACAGCTTGGAGACCGAGGCGTTTCTCGCCGGTCACGGCGTGACGGATTACACCTCCGTCGGCTCGTCGCTTAAATTCTGCCTGCTCGCCGAAGGCAGGGCTGATGTTTATCCCCGCTTCGGCCGCACGATGGAATGGGATACGGCGGCGGGCAATGCGGTGCTCAACGCCGCCGGCGGATCGGTTGTCCGGCTGGACGGTTCTCGCCTCCTTTACGGCAAGATGAAGCAACTGGACGACAGCGACTTCGCAAATCCGCATTTCGTGGCCTGGGCGGACATGTCTCCGGTTTTGGCGGCTCTTTAGTGCCGCCAGCGGTTCGCTGCAAACCGCCCAAAGGAATTTCTCATGTGTGGAATTGCCGGCCAGATAGGTTATGCGCAGCACGGTCGGGAGGAAGTGGCGCAGATCCTGACGCACATGACGGATGCCCTCGCTCACCGCGGGCCCGACGCGTCGGATACCTGGCTCGATCGCGAGGGCCGTGTAGGGCTCGGACACCGCCGCCTGTCCATCATTGACCTCTCCCCCACGGGTGCCCAGCCTATGCATTCAAGCAGCGGCCGCTACTCCATCGTCTTCAACGGCGAGGTCTACGGATTCCTTGGCTTGCGGGCCGCATTGGAGGAGCAGGGCGCTCGTTTTCGCGGCCACTCCGATACCGAAGTGCTCCTGGAGGCGATCGAGACTTACGGCCTGGAAGGTGCTTTGCAGCGCTGCAACGGCATGTTCGCCTTTGCGCTTTACGACAGCGCCACGCGAAATATCATCTTCGCTCGCGACCGTATAGGAAAGAAGCCGCTGTATATCGGCGTATCCAAGAGTGGCATTGCCTTCGGCTCCGAGCTGAAAAGCATCAGGGCGCATCCGTCCTTTCGCTCCGTTGAAGTAGACCCCCAGGCGGCCACGCTTTTCTTGCGTTACGGCTACGTGCCAACGCCTTATTCGATCTACCGCGGCGTCTTCAAGCTTCCGCATGGCTCTTGGCTGAGCCTCTCGGTCGACACTCCGCCGGCGTCGGCGTCGGCCGCCCTGAGCGGAGTCAAGAGCTATTGGGATGCTTTCGAGGCTGTGGAACGAGGCTATGAGCAGCGGATCGAATGCCCCGACGAAGCCTTGGACGCGCTCGACGCCGAATTGAAACGCGCGGTGAGCGAGCGACTTGTCTCCGACGTGCCGGTCGGAGCCCTCCTTTCCAGCGGCGTCGACTCTTCCCTGGTGTCGGCCGTTATGCAGGAAGTTTCGACCTCGCGTGTAAAGACCTATACCGTGCGCTTCCTGGAGGAGCAGTATAACGAGGCGGATCTCGCGTCAGGCATCGCCAGGCAGCTCGGCACCGATCATACGGAGATCACGGCAGAACCCGACACGGCACTGCGCATGGTCACCGAGTTGCCGGATGTGTATGACGAACCCTTCGCCGATCCTTCACAAATTCCGGCGCTGCTTGTATCGAAGCTGGCGCGAAGAACCGTAACGGTGGCACTCTCGGGTGATGGCGGCGACGAGTTCTTCGGCGGCTACAAACGCTATCGGCAAATGCTCGCCTTCGATCGGCTGGCGAGGAAAACGCCTGCCGTTGCCCTGCGGGCGGCAAGGCACGCGCCTCACTGGGTGCTGGAATTTGCTGCCGCGGCGGCTCGGTATGCGGGTCCGTCTTCGCTTCAGGACGAAGTGACCGGCAAACGGCTAAGAAGACTTGCCGAGCTCCTGGAGATCGAGGACCCGGACGCCCGCTACCTGGACTTTCGCTCGCTCTGGTCACATCCGGCCGACGTCGTGCTCGGCGGAGCAGAGCCTCCGACCGCAATGACCTCGAAGCGGATACCGGCTTGCCTGGGCGCAGTCGACAGAATGATGTACCGCGACATGGTCGACTATCTGCCCGACGACATCCTCGTGAAGATGGATCGAGCTTCGATGGCGGTGGGCCTGGAGATGCGGGCTCCGTTGCTCGATTACCGCTTCGTCGAACTGGCCTGGCGCGCGCCAAGGGCGTTGTGTTTTGCCGAAGCTCCGGGCAAGCCCGCGCTGCGCAAGCTCTTGTCCCGGAGGCTGCCGGAACAATTCATAAATCTTTCAAAACGCGGATTCGGCGTCCCCGTCAATGCTTGGTTGCGCGGACCGCTGCGTGCCTGGGCGGAAGAGATGCTGTCGCCGTCTCGCTTGCAGCGTGATGGAAACTTCCGCGCCGAGCCGATCGTCAGTCGCTGGAAGGCACATCTTGCCGACCGCCGCGACTGGGGTCCGCAGTTGTGGGCGGTGCTGATGTTCAACTTGTGGCACGACCGCTGGGTGCGCCCCGACTGATGGAAACAGAAGGAAGCTTATCAAAGGGCGCAATGAAAAGCATGGAACCGCAACGAAAGACGGATAGCGGCAAGCCTGTGTTCTCCCGTTTTCGGGATCTCAGTCGCGAGCAACTGAATGTGGAACTCCAGGTCCATACCAACTGGACCGATGGGGAGGCGACGGTGTTCGAGGTGCTGCAAACCGCGAAAAAACGCGGCCTCTCCGAGCTCGCCTTCACGGAGCATGTCCGAGAAGACACGTCCTGGTTTCCCGATTTCAAGGCCGAGATCCTGTCGGCTGTGGATGGCTTCGGCGATATGTGCGTCTATGTCGGTTGCGAGACGAAAGCCATGGACGACGATGGACGGTTGGATGTGTCGCAGTCCGTGCTCGACGCCTGCGATATCGTTCTTGGCGTCGTCCACCGCCTGCCGGACGGGCAGGGCGGCTATCTCGATTTCAAACGATTGTCATTCGAGGAGACGGCCGAAATCGAATTCCGGCTGTCGATAGGCATGATTGCGAACGCGCCGATCGACGTGCTCGGACATCCGGGTGGGATGAGCCTGAGGCGATACGGCCGGTTTCCGGAGAATTACTTTCGCACGCTGATGACGGCGACGCTCGAGCGGGGGATCGCCATCGAGATCAACTCCTCGTACTTGGCCGATATGCCTGGATTCTTGGCGTTGTGCGACGAAATCAATCCATTTGTTTCGATCGGTTCCGATGCGCACAAGCTCAGCGAATTGGGCCGTTGCCGGGACAGGCTTCTTGAACTGGGGGTAGGGCTAACATGAAGGTCTTCATTACGGGCGCGGGCGCCCTCCTCGGACAGGGCATCATTCGCGCATTGCGGCGCTCCACGCTTCGAGCGACCATAATCGTGGGGGACCCGAGCCCGCTCTCCGCCGGGCTCTACTGGGGCGATGCCGCCTATCTTGTTCCGATGGCGAAGGACCCGGAATATCTGGACAGGCTGGGCGACCTGCTGCGAGCGGAGCGGCCCGACATCCTCATTCCCGGAACCGACGTGGAATTGCCGATCCTTTCAGCCAACCGCGAAGCGATCGAGAAGACCTACGGAACCAAGGTGATCATCAGTTCGCCATCTGTCGTATCCATCGCCAATGACAAGTGGCTTACCTCCGAGTTCCTCCGGGAACGCGAACTGGGCTTCGTTCCCTCCTGCCTGCCTGGCGATGAGGAGGCGCTCATCGAAGAGTGCGGCTTTCCGCTTATCATCAAACCGAGGATCGGCGCCAGGTCGATCGGCTTTGGCATCATCCGCGATCGAGACCAGCTAAGGCGCGCAATAGCCGAGCAGCCCGGCATCGTCATACAGAAATATGTCGGCTCCGATGCGACCGAATACACTGCCGGCACACTTACTTTCGACGGGAAATGTCGCGCGACGATCGTCATGCGCCGGGATCTACGCGACGGCAATACCTACCGCGCCTTTGCTGAGCCGTTTCCGGCCCTCAACGCGGCAATGGCGCAGGCGGCAGACGCCCTCGGCGCCTACGGGCCTGCAAATTTCCAGTTCCGCCTCGACGACGACGTTCCCAGGATCTTCGAGATCAATGCGCGGTTTTCGGGTACGACCGGGGTGAGGATCCATGCTGGCTTCAATGAAGTGGAGATGTGCATTCGGCTTTTGCTGTTCGGCGAACCGGTCGTTCAGCCGGAAATCACGCCGGTAACCATATTGCGGCACTGGTCGGAAACCGTGGTCAGACCCGGCGAACTGGTCACGGCCCCGCTCGTCTTGAAGAAGAAGCCTGAGGGAAGAGATCGGCCGTGAGTCCCAAGGAACTGATGATAACTGGCGCGACGGGCTTTATCGGGGCGAGACTCATTGAGCATGCACTTGCACGAGGCTACGCCGTCACGGCGCTTGTGCGCGATCCAGAGCGGGTGCCGGCGCGCAAGCATACGCGCTTGCGCATTGAGCAGTGGTCGATCGGCGAGCCACTTCCGTCGGTAAGGCAAGCGGAGGCGCTTCTTCATCTCGCAGCCTTTATTCCTGCCGACCTCAGCGATGCCCATCAGGCCGCCAAGTGTTTCGAACTCAACACGAACGGAGCGCTTCAGGTTGCGATGGATGCCGCCTCGCAGGATGTTCAGCAGTTCGTCTACTTTGGATCGGGGCAGGTGTACACGCCCGCCCCCGAGTCGGCCTCGGAGACGAGTCCCGCCTTTCCCGTCAATCGCGCCAGCTACTATCTGGCGAGCAAGCTCTCGGCGGAGATTTGCCTGCTCGCCTTCGGAAAAGCGAAGGGGATGCTCGTGACGGTCCTTCGCCCCGCATCGGTCTACGGTCCCGGCATGCATGGCAAAGGCATGGTGACAGCGTTCATCCGCGCGCTTGCTTGCGGACAGCCCGTGATTATTCGCGATGGGGGCGCCTACCGCGTTGATCTCGTCTATGTCGACGACGTGGTTTCACTGGCTCTCGAAGCCGTCGCAGCCGAAAGGGAGGGCGTGTTCAACGCGGGCAGCGGGCAGGCCTGCACGTCGTTGGAGGCGGCCCGTATCATTGCCGAGGTGATTGGAGCGGACCCCTCCCTGATCAAAGTGGAGGGTGAAGACAGGGACGCAGCGGTGGCGGGCTTTGCGGCGCTGAATGTCGCCAGGGCCGCCGAGCAATTGGCCTACACGCCGCGCGCGTTCCGCCAAGGCATCGAGGCATGGAAAGCAGAGACCGGGCTTGCGGACTTTCAGAGCGCGAGCGGGCAGAACAATACTGCCTCGCGAACGGAGGAGGGACCGCAGTGAGGCCCTAAACAGCAACAGGAGGTCGCCACCCTTTTACTTATTTTTTGCTGGCAAGCACGTTGCGTTGAAGGCGACACGCCGCAAGGCGTGTCGCTTTCCCGAATTTATAGGTGCGTCACGGCCTCGTGGCGATCTGCATCAGGCGAAGAGAAAGTCGCCTCTTGAAAAACTAGCGGCGCTCAGAGTGCCGTTGGGGTCGTCCAAGAGAATGGAGAACGCGTTGCCGCCGGAGCTGTGACCCTTTATCAACACGTCGCCGCCGGAGGTATCATAGGCATAGACGGTGCCGTTGGCGCCGGAGCTGGAATACTGGGTGACTCCAAGTTTCTCGATCACCAGGCAATCGACGCCATCCTGGAAATCCACGATCATGTCCTGGCCGCTGAGCGCGGGGGTTGCCTTGAAGACGAAACGGTCGGAATCGGCACCGCCCCAAAGGATGTCGCTTCCCGCTTCACCGATGAGAGTGTCCTTCCCGGCGTCACCGCGCAAGGTGTCATTGCCATCGCCGGCATAGATGAGGTCGATACCGTTGCCGCCCCTGAGCGAGTCCGCGCCGCCTTCGCCAGACAGGATGTCGTCGCCGTCATCCCCGAAGGCGATGTCGTTACCGTCACCGACCGAGATCCTGTCGTTGCCGATGCCGCCGTGAGCTTCGTCGATTCCAATTTCGGAATCGAGCACGTCATTGCCATCGCCGCCATCGAGATAATTGTTCCCGTCGCCGCCATCGACGATGTCGTCGCCGATGCCGCCATAGACGCGGTCGTGTCCCGACTGGCCCTTCAGGGCGTCATTGCCCGCTTCTCCATAGATTGTATCGTTGCCAGCGCCACCCGAGACAGCCTGCTGCGTCAGCTTTCCAGTTGCCGGATCTATGCGATTGTTGAAGCCGTCATTTCCCGAGCCGGCATAGATGAGGTCATCGCCGTAGCCTGCGTCGATATATTCTTCGCCTGCTCCACCGTAGATCTTGTCGTTTCCGCCGTCGCCCAGGATATGGTCGTGACCGTCACCACCGTCGATGATGTCGTTGCCGTCACCGCCTTCGAAGATATCGTTGCCCAAACCACCGATGAGCGTATCGGTCCCAAGCCCACCCTCGATCCTGTCGTTGCCGTCGCCGCCTTCGGCATAGTCGTCACCGAGGCCCGCCTTGATGTGGTCGTTGCCGAGCCCACCGAAAAACCTGTCATTGCCAGCTCCGCCGTCGAGATAGTCGTCGCCGGCATAGCCCCAAAGCTCGTCGTCGCCGAGAGCCCCGCGGATCGTGTCGGACAGAGTGGTTCCCTTTAATATCATCCTCATCTCCTAGCTGTTGCAGGAGGGCCGATAGTTTCAGAATTGGGCGCAAACGTGAACTGGCTCAAAAATGTGAACTAAGGTCTTAGTTACCCTCGTCACAAGAACACACAGTTCTACAGGGAAAGAATATTTACTACCTAATTTAGAAATGATCAATGGGCATTCAACCGAATTGAAGACGCCAACGGAGAGCCAAGCTCGCTCATCGATTTATAAATGCTCGGCAACAGATCTTCCTGATTTCAGTCTTGGTTAAGGCGCTAGAAAACTTGCGTATTTTGCCTTTATCGCGCTGATCTCGTACTCATTTTCGACACGCTCTCGGGCGTTGCGCGAATAGCGGGCATATTCGGTCGGGGAAAGGTCGAGGATTTCGCGGATCGCCTCGGCGAGTGCCTCGGGGTCGCGTGCGGGTACGGCAATGCCCGCATTTCCGGCGATGGCGGCGGCATCGCCGACGTCCGTCGTGACGATCGGCTTGGCATAACTCATCGCTTCTGCAATCACGTTGGGAAAACCCTCGGTCCTCGACGACAGCACCAAGGCGTCGATGCTGCGGTAGTAGGAAGGCATGTCGGAGATTTCACCCTTGAGATCGATGACGTGCTCAGGCAGACCCGCTTCCACCATCAGGTCGACCACAGCGCGGTTGTCGTGGGAAAGCCCGTTGCCGGCCGCAGAAAAGACCGCTCGTGGGTGCGTCTTGCGAACGGCAGCCACGGCTTTGAAGAACGTGGCGTGATCCTTCTGCGGATGAAATCGGCCGACGATACCGATCCGGCGGGCGGTTGTCGCCTCAGTGGGACCGATCCGCGGCAACTCGAAGCCGTTCGGGATGGCAACCATGTTCCTGTTTGCGTAACCGTAAGCTCGATGTAACTCGAGGGCGCGGGCGCTATTGTAGATGATACCGGCAGGCTGGCTCGACAGCAGCTTTGCGCCGGCAATCGCGAGGCGTGAGCTGCGTGTAAGCGAAGCGGGATCATCCAAGGATTGGCGAATATTCCAGTAGATCGGCACACCACGCCCGGCAAGGCGGGCCGCGATCGTGCCAACGATCATCGCGTGGTACATCCAGCACAGGATCACATCGGGTCGTTCCTTGCGGATAAGCCGGGCGAGCCGCAGGATCGCGCCCGGAAGCGCGGCGGGGGACGAGGCAGCCAGCGATACATAGGCAACTCTCGGATTGTCAGCGAGGTTGCGGTTCCGATCCGAGACACCGATCAGCGAAACGACGACAATACGCTCATCTGCCGCACCGTGAAGCAGACGTGCGAGCATGGTCTCGGCACCCGCACTGGCAGTGAAGTTGGTGATGACATGCATGATCATCGCGGCCGCTCTATCTTCGGCGCTGCCCATGCATTTACCGGAGGAATGATCTGCCGCGCCATGAACGTCCATCAATCGGTCAAGCCCATGCCGGCAAAGAGAATTCGGTTGATCATGTGCACATCAAATCTGGTTTCCGCGAGTTCCCGCGAGCGCCTGCCCATTTTTTCGGCGAGATCCGGATCGCGCGCAAACGACGCCATTGCATCCGCAAGGGCGGCGACGTCGAGCGGCTTCACGGTCATGCCGTTCACACCCGGCTGCACCGTATCGCGGCAGCCCGGCAGATTGGTCGTGATCACCGGTCTCCCGACGGCCAGCGCTTCGAGGATGCTCCGCGGAATGCCTTCGCGATAATAGGAAGGCAGGACGAAGACATTGCATGCCGCCAAGTAAGGGCGCACGTCGTCGGTGGTGCCAAGATACTCCAATACGCCTTCGCCGACCCAATCGTTGATCTCTTGGCGCGAGATTGCCGTCGGATTGCTGTCGAAGTGACCGAGCAATTGAAATCGGGCATCGGGGAAAGTGCGTCGCACGATCCTTGCGGCTTCGACATATTCCACCACCCCCTTGTCGCGCAGGAGCCGTGCGATCATAAGGAAGACAGGCCCGCCGGGAGCCGCTCGCGCAAAGGCAAAATGCTCCAGATCGACGCCGGATCCGGGAACCATCGTTGGCGTTAAAGCGTCCGGCAACATACGGTAGCGGCGAATGTCTTCCGCATCCGCGTCGTTATAGACAAAAACGACCCGCGCGCGCTTGAACGCTAACCGATACAGGCGGACGCATAGGTGGCGGATGGCCAATGCTTTGAACGAGCGTCCGCCCACATCGGAAAAGACGTGGCCGAGACCCGTGACGAGGAAGCAGCGTTCCTTGATCCCGAGCGTTCGGGCGGCGATGCCGGCATAGATGATCGGTTTCATCGTATAGGGCAGGATCATGTCAGGCTTCAGGCGCTTTAAGTGTTGCCGCAGCGACCAAAATGTCCGGATGTCCTCCAGCGGGTTGAGGCCGGTTCGGGCCATGGGAATGCGAATGAAGCGCACGCCGATGTCAGCGAGCGCCTGCTCGACTCGCGGGTCGTGCTCGGGAGCAAAGGCTATGACGTCATGTCCGGCGCAGACCAGGCGCTTCAGCAATTCCAACCGAAAAATCGTGAGAGACGCCGCCAGGCTTGCGACGACGGCGATCACGCGTCTGCGCGCTGGAGGGTATGCAACATCGGGCCGACCCGTCGAACAGGCAACGTCTTCTGTTTGCATGCGAGCAACATGTTCAGCGGAACTCAAAGCCGACCTCCCGAATGGACAGCCGAATTGCGTCCCGTGTGCAGAGCGAGGCGTGAATGTCGCCGCCACGCTACGGCTCCGGTTTCGGCAGCGCTGCTCGGTGGCACGCCCGAGCCTGAGACGAGAATCTCGGCGTCAGACGGTTTTCGAGAGAAGGGCCCCTTTGTGGCCAAACCCCTGCGACCAGTAATGGAGTTCAGGCGAACCGCGCTTCCCATTTTTCAATTAATCCGGCAACCGAAGCCCTCCGCGGGCGCTCTTTTGGTAGACTTGTCGCGGTGCAGTCCCAGCCTTGCTGCGGCTTTTCGACGGGAGCCGGCCCCGCTTCTTCTTCATGGCGGGAGGCTTCGTAACGGCGGCCTCGTGCTCGTAGCGCGGAAGCAGTTCGCGCATGACCGCCACGACGGCCGGATCGTTGCCCCGTTCCGCGTGGCGCTGCAGACGGGCGAACGCGTCCCGCAACGTGGGCAAGGGAATCGGCTCCGGAACCGCGCCCAGAACGCCCGGCACCGGCGACGTTGTGCGCTTGTCGCTCTCGTCGAAAAGTTCCTCGTAGAGCTTCTCGCCCGGCCGGCAACCGATGATCTTGATCTCGATGTCCTGGTCCGGGGTGAAACCGGCCAGCCGGATCATCCGGCGTGCAATGTCGACGATCTTGACTGGCTCGCCCATGTCGAGAACGAAAATCTCTCCCTGTCCGAGCTGTTTTTCAAAACCGTAGGCCGACGCCTGCAATGTCAGTTCCACGGCCTCACGGATCGTCATGAAAAAGCGCGTCATGCATGGATCGGTGACGGTCAATGGGCCCCCTCTTGCAAGCTGACGCTTGAAGAGCGGGATCAGCGATCCGCTTGATCCCAGCACGTTGCCGAAGCGAACAGTCATGAACCGCGGACCTTTGCCGGTTTCGTGACCCTCCAGGTCGAGCGCCTGGCAATAGAGCTCCGCGAGGCGCTTCGTCGCACCCATCACGCTTGTCGAGTTCACAACCTTGTCAGTCGAAACCTGGACCATGGCAAGGGTGCCGTATTTCTTTGCTGCGTTGGCAACGTTCATAGTGCCGATGACGTTCGTGAGGACGCCCTCGCGCGGATTCATCTGCACCATAGGCACATGTTTGAGGGCAGCAGCATGGAAGACCAGCTCGGGCCTGTGTCGCTTGAAAATTTCCTCAACACGCTGGCTGCGCCGGACGCTGCAAAGGTAACTCCGCCGAGACAGCTTCGGGAAGGTCTCGGTGAGCGTCATGTCGATCGAGTAAAGATTGTATTCCGAATTGTCGACCAGCACGATCTCCGCCGGCTCGCACGCAGCGACTTGCGACGTCAGCTCGCTGCCGATCGATCCGCCGGCTCCGGTGATCAGGACGCGTCGGCCACGAACAAGACGGGCGATCGCCTCGCGGTCGAGCGCCGCTTGTGGACGCTCGAGGAGGTCGGTGAGTTCGATCGACCGCAGTTCGTAAGGGTTGTCTCCTTTGGCGTGCTTGAGCTCGGTCAGCTGCGACAGGCGCGACACTGCAATGCCGAGCCTTTCGGCGGACCGCAGCAGCTCGCTCGACGCGGTTTCGCCGAAGTTCGCCGGAGCTTCCGTGAAAACGACGTGACGCGGCCGCTTATCGATTTGCTGCAGTTCCGCCACGACCTGCTCGAAATCCTCGATCCGCCCCGCGATCGGTACGCCACGAAGGCTCATCCCGAGCTGGTCTGCATTCTTGTCAAGGCAGGCCACCGGCACATGAGTGGCGTTTGGATCCCGGGCGAGTGCGCGCAGATAAAGCTCGGCGGCGTCGCCCGCTCCGACGAGCAGCAGCGGGACTTGGTGGTCGTCGCCCGCCCCCTTATTGCGCCCATTCTTGAAAACGGGTCGCGCCATCGGGAATTCCCCGGCGCGAAAGCTCAGCCGCGCGGCGGCGAGGAAGGCGATCAGAAGGAGCGACTGCATCGGCACGACGGTTCGCGGCATATCGATCAGTCTTGTCGAAAAGAACAGGAGCGAGATGAGCAACAAAGATGTGACGAGGACGGCGCGAAGAATGATCAAAAGATCGGAGATGGAGCCATATTTCCAGTTTCGGCTATAGAGGCCGAACAAGGGGAAAATGAATGCGCAAATGGCGAGGTACTGAGCACCGGACCACAACAGGACAGAGGCCGTTTCAGGCCTCGTACTGAGCTCCGCAAAGCCGTAACGCAGCAACAGCGCCACGGCGAGCGCAATGACTGCGGAGCCAAGGTCGGCAACATATAGGGCAGGGTATTTCTGAACGCTGGAAAAGGCCCGTCGTAGACGCCGAAAACCGATGTCGATGGCCGCACCGCATACCGCCAGCAGCATTTTGGCCGATGATCTTGCTGCTTCGCCTCTCGGCAACATTAGGAAACTATCGCGCACTGCCTTCGCGGCGTCGTAAAAACGCTGCATGACGGCCCCTTCCTAATATCTGCAAGCCTGTCGTCCCGCCGAACGAAAACCGCACCTCCCCAAGAAGGCTAAGGGTGGATCAAGAACGGTGCGTCTGTAAGTCTTGTCGTCGACCAGGTCGAAAGGCTTGATAAAACTAATTCGACAAAGGATTGCGGATCGCGATATTCTAGATCGCGATACAAAACGAACTATGCTAAAAAAGCACTTAATTAGCGGGTTGTAAATAGTCTTCAGTGCATCGGCCCAATTATAGTTTTCCACAAAAATTGACCGGCTGCTGTGAGCGCCTCCGGTAAAAAGCGGGCGCTCCACACGACATTTTGCCGTTCAAGGTGTCGATGAGGGCATGTCGGTCGGCTTGTCTGGTCGCGAGATGAGCAGGGCACACAGCTCAACGAGGCTATATATCCAAAGGCATATGGTGCAACGTGGATGAAGAAGATAGTCTGTGCGCCGTACTTGAAGCTTAGACATTCAAGCTTTCGACGAAATTGTAATCGATCACGCGCCATCTGGCGCATCGCCATAATGATCGTGGCGTCAGCCCCTCTTTTTCACCGAGGTGGGCGGAATCATGCAAGCACGAAGCGTTATCGAGATTGCTGAGTCTGGCGGGCGGCTGCCCACTGAACTGATCGTGGTCGGATATTGGGCAAGCCAGGCTGGCGTCGTGGTCTATGTTCTCAATGGCGTCACCCCCCACGCGATCAATTTGGTTCTGGATCCGATCGTGACGACCCTGCCGTTGTCGATCCCTGGCGTGCTTTATGTCAGCATCAACGACACGGCGCGCGTATGCGAGGCTGTCCGATGCGCCGAGGAGATTTATGCCGCGACCAGGGTCTTCCGTCGGCAGACAGCTGACTACGGCATCGCACCGAGCCTCATCCGGTCTGTCGCCGCCGCCATTCCAAGACTGGAAAGCCGCACTCTTCTGTCCGAAAGAGACGCGCGCGCGCCAAAGCTCGCGAGGCCCCATGTCGTCATGCCTTTCCCGGCGATGAACCGGGTCCACTGGGCTGCGACGGACACGAACGGTAAGCATCCGGCAAAGGCCGCGGTCTGAAGGACTTTCAGATTTTTCGACGGCATGTTTCACCGCCCTCGACATGGGCGAAGGCGATGAGGGCGAACGCGATCTGCGCTCGGCGTGATCACGTCGCCCTTTTTAGGCGGCATACATTAGTCGAGCTCAAACTGCTCTTTGTAGTCCCGCCGCAGGTGTGACGGCTGATCTTCTTTCCTCAGAAAGCAGTTGCCGACGACAAGACACTCGATCTCGGTGCCCATGAAACAGTGGAACGCATCCTCCGGGGTGCAGACGATGGGCTCACCGCGGACGTTGAAGCTGGTATTGACCAGTACGGGACAGCCGGTTCGCTCCTTGAACGCGCTCAGCAGCTCCCAATACCGTGGATTGGTATCGTGATGCACCGTCTGCACGCGGGCCGAATAATCGACATGGGTGACCGCTGGGATCTCCGACCGTGGAACGTTCAGGCGGTCTATGCCGAACAATGCGGCCTCGCCGGGACCAAGCGGCAATTTCCGCCGGTCGAGCACATCGGCCACGAGCAGCATGTAAGGACTGTCGCTGTCGATATCGAACCACTCCGCCACGTCCTCGCGCCGGACCGAGGGAGCAAAGGGACGGAAGCTTTCCCGGTATTTGACCTTCAGATTGAGCGTCTTTTGCATCGTCGGCGAGCGCGGGTCACCCAGGATCGACCTTCCGCCCAGGGCCCGCGGACCGAACTCCATGCGCCCCTGCATCCATCCGACCGCCTTGTCGTCGACCAACGCGTCGACGGTGCGTGCGATCAACACGTCGTCGTCCAGGACGGTGTAAACCGCGCCGGTGGCCGTCAGCCGCTTCTCGATCTCGCGTTGTTCGAAGGCTGGACCGAGATAGGCGCCGGCCATGCGGTCCCGTCCGTCGAGAATGCGGGTGTTTCCGAGATAGCCGTGCCAAGCCGCCAGGGCCGCACCGACCGCGCCACCTGCATCGCCAGCCGCGGGCTGGATCCAGATGTCGTCGAAAATCCGCTTGTTGAGCAGCTTGCCGTTCGCGACGCAGTTCAAGGCGACGCCGCCGGCGAGACAAAGGTGACGCTCGCCGGTTTCCTGACGGCAAAAACGGGCAAGTTTCAAAACGACCTCTTCGGTGACCGCCTGTATCGAAGCGGCGAGATCCATCTCGCGCCGGGTCAGGGGCGATTCCGGCTTTCGAGGCCCGGCGCCGAACAGTTGATGAAAGGCCGGGGACGTCATGGTGAGACCGGCGCAGTAGTCGAAGTAGCGCTGATCGAGACGGAACGAGCCATCCTCCTTCAGGTCGATCAGATGATCCAGTATTTTCTGCGCGAACTGCGGGCGACCATAGGGAGCCAGGCCCATCACTTTATACTCTCCGGAATTGACCTTGAATCCGGTGTAGTAGGTGAACGCGGAATAAAGCAGCCCTAGGGAATGCGGGAAGCGAATCTCCTTGAGTATCTGGAGGTCGTTGTCGCGGCCATGGCCGAGTGACGTCGTGCACCATTCCCCGACCCCGTCCATCGTCAACACCGCGGCGCTCGGGAAGGGCGACGGAAAAAACGCGCTTGCCGCATGCGCCAGATGATGCTCGGTGAACAGGAGCGAACCGGACCATTCCTTCGATCCGGCAAGCTTTCCCAACTGCCTGCGCAACAGTTTCTTTTGAAACAGTTTTTCCTTGATCCAGAGCGGCATCGCCATCCTGAAAGAGCGGAAACCACGCGGACTTGTCGCAAGATAGGTCTCAAGCAACCGCTCGAACTTCAGAAACGGCTTGTCGTAGAAGACGACATGATCGACGTCGGCCATGTCGCATTCGGC
Source organism: Sinorhizobium sp. BJ1 (assembly GCF_002531555.1). NCBI lineage: Bacteria > Pseudomonadati > Pseudomonadota > Alphaproteobacteria > Hyphomicrobiales > Rhizobiaceae > Sinorhizobium > Sinorhizobium sp. BJ1. The sequence continues at coordinate 216,630 of NZ_NWTH01000006.1, read as the reverse complement.
CGCAGCTAGGCAATAGGCGATGGCGTTCGCCGGAAACGCGGCGTCGTGTTTCTTGCGAGTGAACCGCTCTTCCTGCGCGGCAGCAACGATGCGCCCATCCTCGATCATCGCAGCCGCGCTGTCGTGGTAAAATGCCGAGATACCGAGAATACGCATGGATGGCCCGGCTCAGAACAGGGTATAGATGAACGGCGCCACCGCGGTACCTTGCGTCAGCACGATCAATCCGCCAAAGACGCCAAGTATGATGAAGATAGGCAGGAGCCAGAACTTCTTGCGGACGCCCATATAGGCCCAGAGTTCACGTACCAGTTCCATATTGCATTTCCTCCACTCAAGAACCCGACAACAGTTTTGGCGCTTTAGAACTGCTTGCGTTCAGAATTGATTGCGCATCGTAGTCGGATCCGGTTCATGCGGTGGCCGCTTGTTCCAGTAAGTGTCGACGCCTTTGTCGAATGAGGCGGCGAGGGGATCGTAGCCGCGTAGCCTCAAGAAGAGTCCGATCGGCACGAAGGCTACCGCATAAATCAGCAGCATCACCACGGGATTGACGATCTTGAAGAGCAACAGACCGAGCTTGGTCCATAGCCGGTTTGGCAAGGCAAGCCAGTCGGGCAAGGCGAACGCCAAGAGGACGAGGACGCCGCCAATAACCGCAAGTCCTGTTGAGATCGGGGTCAGCTGGCCGCTGATAAGCCACCTCACGAGGACAAAAGCGAGGAGGATGCCGCCGACCGTATAGCCGAAACTGCGGTTCGACGGCCCCTCCAAGGAGTGCTCGGGAAAAGATTCGTGCGACTGGTTCATTGTGCACTTCCTCAGCGGTCAGTGCTAATCCTTGCAATACGATATGCGCGAAATGCGGTCGCGCTTGCTTGAAAGGAATAATCGAGACGGATGATATAGAACAAGCGGTGACCGATCCGGTCAATATGCCATTAGATATAGACGGCCGAGAACGCGTGCTTACAGTTGAAATGATATGGCCGCTTCAATCGGGCCGTCAAGCAAGCCGGGAGTTTTTTGGGGAGACTCGATCGGCAAAACTCCTTATATTCCGCGCTGCAAAATGCTGCCCATAAGTTCTGTTCTCAATCCATTTGTGTGAATTCAAGTGCAAGAGAAAAGACTTTTATCAGCCAAAGCCGGTGAAACAGACAAGTCTGAATCGGCCGCTTGAACGAGCGGTCCGCAAGCGCTCGTCTTGCTGAACGGTTTGCTAGAGGACAAGAGGTCATGACAAAGCGGCATCTTGGACTTTTGGTCTGCGCAGTCCCTGGGCTGTACCTTTTATTAAGCCCCATTTACGCTCTGCTGCATTACCAATTGTTCGCAGCCGAAACCCCGCATTTCATCCGCTACGTGCTGATCCCAGGCCTGCTGGGCGCAGCCATCATTGCCATCGGCTTGCTTGCGAAGCCGCGCTTTTCCGCAGTTGTCGGCATCTGTGCCTCGAGCGTGTTGCTCGCCCTCTTCCTCTTTGAGGCGATGCATACGGTTTCGGTCGTGTCAGTCCGGTTGGAAATGCTCGGCCAGCTCAGCGAGGCGCAGGCCGAAATGCTCAGGCGCAACAAGAACATGGTTCCTGGCTTCACACTTCGGAGCCTGAACCGGCTTTCCGGCACCGACGAACTCCCCGAGGCGCTGCTGTCGGGTTTTCCGTCGACGGAAGTGGTGCTGTGCACGTCCAAGGGCGGCATCGTCAGCTACAAGGCGGACCGGTACGGCTTCAATAATCCCGACGATGTGTATGACCGCCGGCTGGATTTGATGCTCCTCGGAGACTCGTTCGTCGAAGGCTTCTGCCTGCCTCCGGGCGAGGACCTTGCATCGAGCGTGCGGGCAGGCGGCGCTACCACCGCGAGCATAGGCATTCGAGGAAATGGTCCCCTGGTCGAACTCGCAATGCTCGGTCGTTTCGGTGAAGTTTTGCGTCCCCGCCATGTGATGATGGTCTTCGTTGAAGGCAACGACTGGGAGAATCTGGAGCGGGAACTCGCAGTGCCATGGCTTCGTGAGGCGCTTTCGCCGGATGCGAACTACGGTTTGCAGTCGACCGCGCAAGAAACCATGCGCGAGGCTCGGAGCATCTTGGCGGAGCGAAAAAATACGCCGGTGACGAGTATCGACCTGCTCACGAGAACATCCTTGTTGCGCAATTTCGTCGCCCTGCAGCAAACCCTCGCGAGACTGGGGTTGGTGTATCCGAAGATTGCTGGCAGCAAGCCGGAGTTCAGAAAGATCCTGCACCGCGCGAAAGAACTGGCCACGAGCTGGGGCGGCACGTTTACACTGGTCTACGTACCGAGGATGGACCGTTTTATCGGACCGCTCTCATCGGATCAGCCCTTTGACCCGCTGAGGAGGAGGGTTCTCGATGCTGCCGCGGCAGAGGGGATCCCCGTCATTGATCTTCATGCGACTATACGCGCTCAAGGCGAGCCTCTTCTTCTGTATGCGCCCGACGCTCATTTCAGTCGTGCCGGGGCCAAAATCGTTGCGAACGAAATCCTCCGCTCGATAGCGGCGAAGGAGACTGACATTCCGATAACCGCAGAGAACAAATGATCGGCAAACTGCGGCGCAGCGTGCCAGCCGCCGGTGATGATCAATTCGAACCAAGCTGTAGCCGCTGGGAAATATTCGCGAGCTCCACGCGAGTCGTGATGTTGAGCTTGCTGTAGACACTGTGAAGGTGGAGCTTGACGGTGCCGGGGGTTATTCCGAGCCGCGCGGCTATTTCCCGACTGCGTAAACCTTCGGCTGCGAGGCCGGAGATCTCAAGCTCGCGCGGCGTCAACTTCTGCATGACCGAGCGGCGTTCGACATCGCGTTCGCGGATCCGATCAATTGCGGCACTCAAACTTTGATCCACCAAATAGGTGCCGCCTCCCATTACCGCCCGGATACATTCCATGAGGGCGCTCGGCGCCTGTTCCTTGAGGACAACGCCGCGCACACCATTGCGCATCGCCTCGGCAAGTTCTTCATCGCTGATATCAGCGGTGAGAATGACGCAAGCCAGTTCCGGCCGATCGCCGTGGAGGCGACGAACGAGGTCCAGTCCGGTCATTTCCGGCATCCGCAGATCGAGGACGACGACATCGACGGGCTCGCTCGAAACAACCTCGATCGCCTCGGCGGCAGTACTGCATTTAGCAACCACCTGCCAATCGGACTCAGCCGCAATCAAAAGGCATAGCGCATCCAGGACTATCAGGTGATCATCGACGATCACGATACGCGGGCTCATGGATGAGCCGGGATCTTGATGGTTATCCGCGTCCATTGCTCCACCTTGTCGATCGAGAGCTCCCCGCCCCACGTGGACACGCGTTCACGCAGACTTCGCGGACCCACCTTGCTGCTCTCCAGCTCGGAATGCTCAAGCCGCCGGTCAAAGCCGAAGCCCGTTCCGTCGTCGTCCACGGTCAGGATCACCGTGGCGCCGTCGAGCCGGAGCCGGGCCTCGATCGTTCGCGCTTGCCCATGACGGGCGGCGTTGGCGGTTGCCTCCGCGATCATCCGCGCCAGCTCGTCGATGATCCCCGCCGGCAACCAAAGATCTTCTGGATCCAGAACGAAGCGAAAGTCGATCGACCATTGCTGCCGCAAACGGTCGGCCAGGGCTTCCAAGCGCAGCGCCAGTTGAGAGTCGCCGGCGTGGCGATGGTCGGATCCCGGTTCAAGAGCGCGAATGAGGGCGCGGAGGTCTCTTTGTTCCTCGAAAAGCGTGGCTTGGATAGCCATCAGACGCCTGTCGATCTCGTCAGGCGCGGCCTTTGACGAGCGCAAGGCTTGTAGTTGCAGGGCCGTTCCTGCCAGCGTTTGCAGCACGCCATCGTGTATATCCCGCCCAATTTTGATGCGCTCCTCAAGGGCGGCTGCATCGCTGAGACGGCGCAGCAAGATCGATTGCTCGAAGAGTGTCTTCAATCGGTCGGCGACAATCTCCGCCATGGCGACGTCATCCAGTGTCGGGGCCGGCGGATCGAGAAGGAACAGGCGCGCCTCGACATCGTTCGCGTGGAACTGCACCGAGATTGCCGACGCGATCGAGAAATCGGCGACAAGCGCCGGAGAAATTGGCAACTCGTCTCCGCGCCATCGGTCGAAGCGTCCCTCGCCGCGATGAATGAGGGCTCGGGAGCGCTTTGCGTCGATGATCAGAAGACTGGCATGCTGCAGCACTTCCGGTGTCCACGGCAGGTATGCGGTCGGCGACAAATGCCTGACCTCATATGCGCCGTTCTTCCATATAGCGAGGTTGGTCCAAGGTTCGTCACCGTCACTCCAGATCAGCAACGCTCCGTACACGCGCATCATCTGCGCTGCATAATCCAACGCCGCTTCGGCCGGCCAATCGCGCCCCTCGGGCGCCGAAGGCGTCCGCTCGACCAATCGCAACAAATGGGAGCGCACCGCCTCCTGGTGAGTCCCCAGCCATGTGAGAAGAATCGTCGCCGTCAGCAAGGAGAGAATGAACGACAGGGCGACCGCCGCGTCCACGTCCGGATTAAACGGCCAGCCGGTATTCGAAAGCGCCAAGTATGCCAGGACCGCAATCCCAATGGAACCGGTCCACAGGGCACCGCGCCAGAGCCAGTGCAGCGTCGCTGTCAGCTGGACAAATGGCATGAGCATGAAGACTGGGCCAGACACACGACCTGTAAGAAACGCTAAGGCAATCAAAGTGGCGACGTCGATCATATGCCGAACGAATGTGCCGCGGACCAGATGAACCTGCGCTTTCCAAACGAAAAGGGCCGCGGCGATGGCGTAGACCAGATAAGCGATGAGCAGCCAAAAGGCGAGGTCCGAACGAGGGGGCCGAACGGCGGCATCAAGCCAGGTAATCCAGAGGCTGCCAATCGCCAGAACGATGCGAGCGATGGCGATCACGCCGTCCGAGCGAGCCCGAAATGTGTTGATCCAAGTCTGTCGATTGGTCCCCTTGGCCAACGCATTTTCGACCTGCACCGTGGAAATTGCGGACGCCCAGGGCTTCACCTTCAAGGTCCTTCTTTCAGGCCCACACACCGCTGGCAGTGATTGAACGCGCGCTGCTGGTGGAAGGCCTGCGACAGTCTCATTTCGGCTCCTGTAGCGATAAAATGCACTTACAGAGCTGCGCCAGAGATTGGACGCTTCGCGCAGTGGCAGGCAAGTAACGCCCGGCGTTTCGGCAGAACAGAGGGAATTATGTCGAATTGCGCTCCCAAAGGCCAGATTCGTTGCGGATTTTCTGGCTATGTCCGCCTTCAACGACTGGCAAGCGGCACTTGCACGGTGAAGCGAATAGCCGAAGGCTGACACTTGCTCGAAGATGCCAGTGTTGGAGAGGCGCTCCGATGAGTGTCACCGGCCAGTTGCCGGCGGTCTCTAGGAGGGACGGAGTTCTGACCCACTCACCGTCATCTAAGGCGCATGTCGATCGAACTTGCCGTGTACCGGCGGACGCCGGCCAGTGGGCGAGGCCCAGGCGAGCACATCGATACACTCACCGTCGCCACATAGAACGACGAAGCCGCGTTTCGAATGGCATTGAACCTGGCCCACCAACCCGATAAAGCGGCCCGAATTTTCGAACTGCACGGCTGCGTCGATACGGATCCTCTCGCCGTCATAAATGGAAAATGCCCCCGGGTAAGGGGCGCCGACTGCACGGATCAGCCGGAGCACCGAGCCGGCAGAAGCATTCCAGTCGATCAGGCCGTCTTCGGCGGTTCGCTTCGCACAATAGCTCGCCTGGCCATGATCCTGCTCTATCCGTGGCGGGTTATCCGTCTCAACGAGCGTAGCCGCCTCAACCACCATCTCGCTCAGATTTGTTGTGTGCTTTGCATAGAGGCTCCCAGCGGTTTCGTCGTCCGCGACGGTGAACAGCCGCTGAAGCAGGATGGGGCCGGAGTCGATACCCTCATCCAACCAAAACAATGTTGATCCGGTCACATCTTCGTCTCGTATTATCGTCCAGGGAATGACCGCACGACCACGCAAATGCGGCAAGGCGGCCGGGTGGAACCCGATCGTGCCCAGGCGTGCGACATCTCGAAATGGCTGCCGGCAGACTTGCGACCAGCCAATGACAAACGTCAGGTCTGGCTCAACCGACGCCATCGCCTCCAGCACGGCAGGGTGATTGATGTCTGTTGCATAGCAAACGGCACACCCGGCGGTGCGCCCCACGACTGCTACATCGGCATAGTCGGAGTGGCGTCCGGCCAACTCGGGTGGCAGGGTAATAACCAGTGCAGGAGCGCGCCCCGTCCTTATGAGCGCTTCCAGAGCGATTTTGGAGCTCTCAACGGCGCCGACGAAAACGATACGCATGATCTAGCAACGGCCGAACTATTGAAAAGCGCGGGATGTCCTGCGCCGAAGGGCAAACGATGTGATGCAATGCGGGCTGCATTGAACACAATAATGACCGCGGTGTCCAGCGCAGGAACAGCCAGTTTGTCGGCCGTATTCGAGAGGCCGCTGCCGCCCTTGCCCTGCATGCGCAATGGCGTTTTCCGAAACCTAATTATCCCTGGCAACGATTTCCGCGCCCGCTTCAAACGCCCGCGCCCCAACAAATTCTGCCCTCGCCTCTTCGGCAAGAAATAAAAAAAGATGAGTTTATTGAATAAGTTACGCCTGATTCCGCCAAACTACAGGTGGCGACGGGGATACTAAATTATTGCGCCTTACTAAACATTTCACTAATCTAACCAGATAGAGAAAATTGCTGCTTTAGATGGTTTCCATGACGACATTCGTTTCTGATGGCAGCCTATCTGCTCGCGATCACTACCGAGAAAGTGTCGAACTTGCGGTCCAGCGCGAGGGGAATTCGGTAGGTCTGCTGGATGCTTGGGCCTTGATCAGGCGGCGCATGCGGCTCCTTGCGTCAGTGATTGTCGGGTGCACCTTGCTCTCTGCGATAGCATCGTTCACGCTGCCGAAAACGTACACCGCCATTTCTGAAGTCGTGCTCGAGCGGAAAGATGTTCGACCATTTGCCACTGATGCTTCTTTGACGTCCCTTGACCGCGATCGCTCTGCGGCAGAAACCGAAATGGATGTCTTACAGTCCAGACAGTTTGCTGGCCGCGTGGTCGACAGATTGAATCTCACCGACAACCCGGACTTCAACCCGTATGCTCGCGGGGCCAGCCAACCGCTATCCATCGGTGGCGAAGCTCTTAGACTCTTCCAAAGTATATTCGGTATCGATCGGTCGCCTAAGTCTGTCAGGACGCTGCCGGATCTGAAAGCTCAGCGGGACCGCGCAATTTCGTCACTACTGCCCCAGTTCAATGTTAGCCGGACTGGGGAGAGCCTCGCGGTAAAAATTGACGTATCAAATCCGGATCCCAAGCTTGCTCAGAAAATAGCGAATACGATTGCCAACCTGTACGTTGAATCCTCGCTCGAGTTCAAACAGGACGAGCGCATCGCCGACAAGCAACGGGCCCTTAATACGGGCGGCGCTGTAGGGTTCCTTCGGCAAAGCATGACGCAACCGCTTTTGGTCACATTGCGGACCGAAGAAGCCCGATTGCTGCAGAGTAGAGCCGAGATCTCAGCGAAGTTCGGTAAGAACCACCCGCAGATGATTGATGCAGATTCGCAACTGGCTGGCGTGCGCAGGATGATCGAAGATGAGGTTCGTCGTATTTTGCTGGACCTTGAGGCGGAAGCTCTAAAGCCAAGCGCTCGAATTGTATCGGCGGCGGAACTTCCGAATTCACCGTCGTTCCCTCAAGCAAGTATTATTGTTCCGGCGGCATTCGCCGGTTCGACTTTGTTGGCCTTTTTGCTCGCGCTCCTGTTTGAAGCAACTGATACGCGAATCCGCAGCGGACAACGCACCGCGCAGCTGCTGCGAATACCCAACTTAGGCTACGTGCCCAAGATTCCGAAGAAGTATATGTCGCACGGCGCCAGGCGGTCGTCATGCATACCAGACTGGAGTAATGTGACATCTGCGGAAGCAGAGCGGTCGATCTATATGGCTTCCCGCTTCTCAGAGGCGAAACAACTGCATCGTGTTGTGATGGTCACGTCTTGTCGTCACAACATTGCAAACGCCTCAACAGCTTGGGGGATTGCAACCGCAGCAGCAGCCGACGGCCGCCCCACCGCTTTCGTGAACCTGGATTTCCATCAACACAGCGTTCCATATTTGAAAAGCATGGGGCGTTCGCCCGAACTCGTCGAGCGCTATCTCAACAATGAAGCAACGCTATTTGATGTTGTGCAGACGATTCCTGCCTTGCCTGGGTTGGGCTTCATTGACGCGACGCTCGCAATGACGGAGCCGTTCAGATTAGTTGACTCTGACAAGCTATGTGAACTGATCGTAGGGCTCAAGCAGAGCGGGTATGATTTCATTGTGCTTCACGCTCCACCCGTCCTTACCTCGGGGGATGCAACTTGGCTCGCGCCCTTTGTTGACGGGGTCATCCTCATGGTTTCTTGGGGCGAAACAACCGAGGACCAATTGTTGGCAGGTGTTTCGCAGCTCCGAATGAACCATGCGCCCCTGATCGGCACTGCAATTAACCAAGTTAATCCTGACGTTCATAAACGCCACCGCTACGGGGGGTATGTGATAACCTCAAAACGCGTCCCGGCCGGTGGCTGGATCAGGAGCCATTCCCGCGGCAATGGTGCGATCGCCGACCGCCTGACCAAAGAAACGAACACCGCGCCCGTGCTTTCGGCGAGAGCGGCACCCAATTCTTCGTCGAACGTCGTGTAGTTCTGGCTTCCCAAAGTTGGTCGATGGGTTGCTTACATCGAGCAAAGCTCGCCGGTCGGAAGCGATCGTTTGCCAGGGAGAGCATTCAACATGAGCAACGGGGAGCAGCGGATCGTGTGCTTTCCTTTCATTGGGGATTTTATCGGTGGAAGCCATCTGTCCGCCCTCGGACTGATACGAAATCTCCCCAAGTCGGTTTTCGCGCCCTTGGTTGTCCTTCATGATACTGAGGGACCGGTAGCAGAGCTGTTTCGCCGAGAAGGTATCGACTTTGAACCAGCGCCCGTTTTAAACCGCCTGGAGCGGGCCGGTGCGCGCAACGGCGCGGCAGCGCTCAATGTCGCTCGAACTCTTCCTGCGCTTGTCAGATATTTGCGAGCCAGGAACGTCGCAATCGTGCACACCAACGACGGTCGTGCACATCTCATGTGGGGTCTGGCAGCGCGACTGGCGGGATCGAAGCACCTCTGGCACCACCGTGGCGACGCGACTTCCTTCGGGTTGCGGCGCATCGCGCCCTGGCTTCCGAACCGTCTCGTGGCCGTTTCGAAATTTGCGTCGCCGCGCCCTGGGTTTTTTTCCGCTGCGGCCAAATGCAGTGTCGTTCATAGTCCATTCGACGTCATGAAAGCGATAGAGGTCGAGCGTGGAGATAGCCGAAGAAACATCATAGCCACGATCGGATGCTCGCCGGAAACAAGGCTCGTCGGATATGTAGGAACCTTGGTTGATCGCAAGCGGCCAATTCTTTTCGTCGAGGTACTTGCGGCCCTCAAGCGGCTGGAGCCGAATGTCGAATTTGCGGGGCTGTTCCTGGGTAACGCTCTGAACGGGCTTGACGACGCCGCAAGATCGCGCGCTCAAGCTCTCGGAGTCGGCGACCGCATTCATTTCATGGGTTTCCGCTATCCGAGCGAACCTTGGATCGCGGGGCTGGATGCCCTTCTGGTAACCGCGGTGAATGAACCGCTCGGAAGGACGCTAGTCGAAGCAATGCTGCTCGGAACGCCGGTCATCGCCGCAGACTCAGGTGGCAATCCCGAAGTTGTAGAGGACGGCGAAACGGGCATGCTCGTGCGCCCGGACGACCCGGCTGAATTCGCAAGAGCTTGCTTAAAACTGTTCGGCGATTCCAGCTATCTTACGCACATCGTGGAAATGGCTCGTAACGAAGCACGCGCCCGCTTCAGCATCGAGCGCCACGTGCACGCAATCACGGCGGTCTACGAAGATCTACTGCGCACGGGCGATACCACAGCGCCGCGCGTCGTATCAGACGCGCAGAGATCGCTGTAGCACTTTGAATTGCTACATGTTTTTATCCTTAAATCGGCTGCGATTTAAGGAAGCATGCAGTAGGGGTGCTGACCGAGTGCAGGCCCAGACCCGGTGACGGAGTTGCGATATGCGGCGCGAAACGACAGTGTCAGAAATCGGCAAAAAAACGACACCTCACAGTCATTCTGACAGCCATCTGCGCACACTGGCCTTGCCTGCAGTCGAGCGTGCTGTCCTATACACGGGCGTGTTTTTAGCGCCCTATGCGACATTGCGGTTTTCCGAACTGTTCTTTACGCTCAGCGATTTCTTTTTCTGTCTTAGTTTTTCTCTTCTTTTTATGACTGGACGGATTGGAAGTAAGCCGCTCGGCGAAGCAACGCCACTTTGGCTTATCGCGTTCATGCTCTTGTTCGTCGGGCTAATGATTGGCAGCCTCTTGCACAACAGTCCCGAACGGGGGCTGATCGTGACAGCACAGTATTTGTTCGCCTACATATTACTAATGTTCATTCTGATCCGAGATGAACCTAAGGTAGCGTATCGTCTGGCCGCCATTTTCCTAGTCAGCATGGTTCTCATCGATATTCACGGTATCATTACGTTCTACGCGATTGGCTATGTGCCTGGGGAGGGAAAGGGCGTCGTAACCGGGGGACGGCGTTTGGCCACACTCCTTCGAAACCCGAACTTAGCTGCGGCAATGAATGCATTGACGCTGCCAATTCCGCTCTTTTTGTGGGCGACAGGCCGGATCAAGTCATACGTCGTTTTACCGGTAATAGCGGTATTTATAGGTACGGTGATACTCACCAGCTCGAATAGCGGTTTGTTCGTAACGTTGCTTTGCTTGGCTGTCTTCACGGCGTTCCTTTCCACGCCTAAGCTGTTGTTACGTTTGGCGCTTGCCGCCGGCATACTGGCTGCGGTTGTGGCGGGATTTGGAAGCAAGGACCTGCTGCCCAAGACATTTCAAACGCGTGTCTTGGGCGCGCTTTCCTCTGGCGACATATCTGAAGCGGGAACTTTCGTTTCGAGAGCCGCACTTATCGAGGAAGCACTCGATTTGATATCCGAGGAGCAAATTGCGTTTGTGGGATTGGGCGCAGACCAGTTCCGAGAGAGGAGTGTACAAACTGCTCCCGTTCACAATCTTTATCTTCTCCTCTGGGTCGAAGGCGGACTGCTTGCGCTCATGGGCTGGATCATGTTTTCAGCAGTCGGCATGCTGCATGGATTTATGCTCAGAAAGGCTGGAGGAGATAAGAGGGTACTGGCAGCGATGATTACGACCATCGTCGTTTTTCTTACGATCGCTTTATTCAATCCGCATATGTACGCGCGGTATTGGACAATCCCAATTTTCTTGTGCTGCGGACTCGGCCTCGCGCAACTCCGGCAGGCAGCAGACCTTCCTCGGGCGAATTTGAGCCCGAAGGCTTTGTCGCTCAAGCGCCGCTAAGTTTATTGTGTCACCGCGTTGAGGAAGGGGTAGTGGTTAACATGGCTGGAATGCCTCCACGTGGAATAAATAGTTGAAGAATATTTAAAAAAAGAAGCGCGTTCAAGGCTGAACGACAGTAAAGCTCATCGGATTGCTAATCAGGCGTACATGCACTATCATTCTTTCTTTCTTTCATTTGTTTTGTCGAACGAGAGCAGACATTCCCAGCAGGAAGTTGGACGGGGCTGGTCCACGCGGCTCGGGTCCGATTGCTAGTGAGGTTGCGGCTATTTCGTGCCGACCCTTCTAGTGATGGCGCCCGTGGCAACAAGATTGAAGTCGACCCCGCCTGCTGGTGGGGCGTGCGCAGCCGGGCTTGATGCGCGCAAGTAGAATTGAAGGCAAGCTCAAGCGGTCTCATATGAAGGGCTGTAATAATGACCTCGCAACCCGCTCGTATTGCTTACATCGCAGGTTATGGACGCAGCGGGACCACCATACTCGATATTGCGTTGGGCCAGCACGATGCCGTGTTAGGGGCGGGTGAGATAACGTCGCTCACACGGCATGTTTGGCGTCACAACGAATATTGTGCATGCGGCAATCCTATTCGGGACTGCAGTTTCTGGAGCACCGTTTGCCAAGAATGGTTTGCGAATTCGGACTCGAGACTTATGTCAGAGTATTGCGCCCTTCAAGCAAAATTCGAGGGCCTGTCCGTACTTGCAAAAGTGTTCTCCGGGCTGGGTCTGGGAAAGCAATTTGCACCGTATGCCCTTCACACAGAGCGTCTGATGAACATGATGCTCTCCTGTTCCGGTAAACAAGTAATCGTCGATTCTTCGAAATTGCCAGGAAGGGCGATGGCGCTTGCGCAAATACCGGGAATAGACATGCGTGTCATCCACATGGTGCGTGATGGGCGCGGAGTGGCCTGGTCATTGCTGAAACCCTATGCGCGTGACGCGAACTCGGGACTGCAAAAGGAGATCCGGCCAAAATCGGTGTTTAGAACGGCGTTGCGGTGGAGCATAGTCAATCTCGCGGTCGAGTATCTCTCGCGAAAACTGGGCCCTGATAAAGTACTGCGTGTGAGGTATGAGGATTTCGTGTCAGACCCCGTCGCTACCATGCAGCAAATCGGGGTGTTTCTCGAGCTTGACCTCCACCAAATCGGCTCTTCTCTGCAGAATGGCGATTCTGTCGGTCCCGGGCACCAAGTCGCAGGGAACCGGCTGCGGATGGCGGGATCTGTCGCACTCACGAGAGACGAGTCGTGGCGGACCCGGATGCCGGCCGGTCAGCAGGTCTCCTTCGAGCGGTTGTGCGGCTGGATGCTCAGACGCTACGGCTATCTTTAAGCATCGCCCGCAAGAGCGAGGGAAAACTTATGCTGGCTACGCGTTCAACTGTTTCGCGAAGATCCCGACACTGGCACAGCCCCGACTTTGTCGTGGCTCCGCTGATGCTGGCAGGACTACTCCTTGGATTGTGGACCGGGCCTGTGCGGGAGGCCGAGGCTGCAACGGCAGTACAGGAACCGCTTTCACCCAAGCTTCAAGATGGCAGGCAGCGCGCCTTTCCTACGGCCGAAGGCTTCGGCGCCGGTTCCGTTGGAGGCCGAGGCGGCAAGGTGATCTATGTCGTTAACACGAACGAGTCGGGCCCAGGATCCCTGCGTGATTGCGTCGAAGCGTCCGGGCCACGCGTATGCATTTTCCGCACGGGCGGTACCATAACACTGCGCGAGAAATCGCTCGTGGTCCGAAATCCGTTCTTAACCATTGCCGGGGAGACGGCCCCGGGCGGCGGCGTCGCGATCCGGAACGGTGAGACACAAATTCGACCTTCAATCGAAATTTGGACCAACGACGTGATCATCAGGCACATTCGCCTCCGTCCAGGGCCGCATGCGCGCAAGGCTTGTTGTTCTGGCGGTCTCGGGATGTACTCCGAGGCGGCAAGAGACATCATGCTTGATCATATCTCCGCCAGCTGGGGATCGGACGAGACGATAGATTCAGAAGATGCCAGAAATTTCACCTGGCAATGGGGAATTGCCAGTGAGCCGCTGTTGAAAGGCGGCCCGGGGAAACAGAATCGTGCACGCAACATGCTGTTCACCAAGGGCGGCAACGTTTCGGTGCACCACTCGCTCTTTGCGTTCGGCAGGTTCAGAAATCCGCAGATAAAAATGAAAACCCCCGGCGCGGTCGCGGATGTCGTGAACAATGTTTTCTTCTCGCCAGCGTGGCAATACGTCGTAAGCTTTGGCGATGAATGGACGCATATTCAGGCCAATGTCGTCGGCAATTACAAGATCGCAGGTCAGAAGTTGCGCAACGACCACATGGTGCATCTTTTCACCGAAAGCGGACTCGGGCACTCGATCTATGTCAAGGACAACTATGACGAACCCTATCGTACTGCGTCTGGCCAAGATGACAGCTTGGTTCTAGCCGAGGATCAAAGGCGGTTTGTTGTGAAGGCACCGTTTGAGGTGCCGACGATTCGCACTTCCGTGCCCAGGGTCGCCTACGACGAAGTCCTGGCGAATGCCGGTGCCACAAAGCCCGAGCGCGATGCCGTCGACAATCGCATCATTGGGGCCATCAAGAGTCGAAGCGGTCGACTGCTGAAAACGGATCCGCGCGACGTTGGCGGCTGGCCTGATCTTGGTGCTGGAACGCCGTACCAAGACGCGGACATGGACGGCATTTCAGATGATTGGGAGACCAAGAACGGCATCGATCCAATGAAGCCGGATGATGGTCAGCAGGACATGGATGGTGACGGGTGGTCAAACCTCGAAGAGTTTCTGCATTTCATGGCCGGCGATCCCGAAGACGGCGTCCAACTGCCCCAACAATGAGCTGTTGCATTCGTTGCCCGAGACTGCAAGGGCACGCGCAGCGAACATACCGAAAGCGCTCCAAACCGGTGTTGAGGCGCCCGGTGTGCAGGGGCTTGAAAGACCGATGCGCTGGCGAGGGCGAGATGATCGTAATCAGCGATTCGTGAGGCGGGTTCGTTTGGGTTAACTGGATTACGATGGGGATTGATAGGCCATGATCTTGAGTGCCAGCAAGTTCTATTCATCGGGGATGGATTCGACCGACGTCGCGTTGGAATCTGCGTTCTTCGCAAAGCTCAAAATGCGGAACGGCACTTTCAAGTTGACCCAACCGTCGCGCTTCCAAGAACTGGAGGTCGCGTTCCGACCATATGTCGAGGAGCGCGCGAACTCGCTTCGCGAGGTTCTCGACGTGGGAGTTTCCACCGGGCTAACGACCGTGGAGCTCGCCAGATTCCTGACCGATTGTGGAGGTGCTGCCAGCATCGTTGCAACCGATCTTTTCATCGAGGCCCACATCGTCGAACTGGTTCCGGGGTTTAGAGTTTTCTGCGATCCGGAGGGTTGGCCGTTGCAGTATGACGTCCGGGGTATCGCAGTTCGTCCATGGGTCCGAAGACTGGACTACGTGACGCTTGCTTTTATTCCACTCATGTTTGGCCGCAGCGTCCTACGACCTCGCCTGCGCTCGCGCATAGTGGCCGGTATGAGCAGGCCGGTGCAAATGATTACCCGGTCACTGCCATCCAATGGTGAAATCGAATTTGTTGAAGATGACATTATGCGTCGGTCGGAGCGCTTTATCCGCCGGTTCGACATGGTACGCGCCGGCAACATCCTGAATACAGGATACTTTTCTCCGGATCAGATTCATATCGCAATTGAGAACATTTACTCCTATCTCCGCGGTCCCGGCGCCTTGCTCATGATCGCCCGCACCAATCGCGCTCAGGAAAACGCTGGCACCCTGTTTGAGCTAAACGCGAACGGATCGTTTGCCGCATTGGAGCGCGTTGGCGGGGGATCGGAGATCGAAAGGCTCGTGCTGGATTTCCGCGCCCCCGCAATCGCGGATGACTTTGTGAGTTCATTGGTTCATCGATAAGGCGCCAAGAACGTCAGCGAGCTTTCGGTGGCCCTCTACTGACGCTCAACTCAAGAGGCATTGTCAACATGGTCGGCTCTCGTTCAGACTCTGCCTGGGGCGGCGTGCATGCCGTTTTGGTGGCAGTGCTCAATACTGAACGCTCCCATTTCTCAGCCACCCATTCAGGTCCCTGCCGACGATTGCGCCTAGCTTCTCGATCTCCGTAGCGTAGAAATCGCTCATGCGTTCCCGCAGTTCGCGGGTCAGCGGCGCGTACTCCACTTCGGCAGCGGCCATTGACCGTATTTTCTTGAAGCCGGCATTGTTCCTGAAAGGCGCGACCATAGGCTTCAACGGGCGCAGCAGACGGCGCAAAGTCGGGTTAATCGTCGGCTCCGCCTTGTCTTTGACTTTCTTCTCCAGAGGCCTGAGCGGCAGATCGTCCGTCATCTTCATGTGCTTCCGAACGCGATCGAGCTGCGCACACGCGTCAATTCGCATGTCCTCGTAAAGCACGACAAGTATCTGCTCGGCTGGAAACCGATCAAAATAGGCTCGCAATTGCTGAAAGTAGAGGCCGCCGTTCAGGAAACGCCCGCCGGCACCCATGCGTGGGTCAAGATATTGGGCGATGTCGCGGCCGACTTCGCCCCTGCGGTATAGCATGCAATAGTCCGAGTAGGCCCGCTCGATGGGATTGCGCAGCTGTGCGATCAGCATCGCGTCGGGAAGTTTCTGGCTTATTCGCTCAGCTGCGCCCTCTGTATCCATGTAGGAATTGGATTTTTCGCCGACGAGATGTCGATCCTTCGGTCCTTCGAAGTTCGAGAGGTACCACTGGTCTCCGCGATCATAGTAACGACTGAAATAATGCAATTCTGGAGCCGGCATGTAAATGCGGGGGTGCTGTTGCAGCGATTGCTGGAGCCACGTCGTGGCGCTCTTGGTCGCGCCGATAATCAGGAAATCGATATCGTGCAATTTCATGAATTTCCCTCCGTCACAGGTCTCGAGAGAAGCGTTCTGCTATCTTGCCTCTGTCTGCCGATACGCCACCGCCATCGTCCAGAGCCAGATGACGGCCATGAGGATATGAGCCAGATTTGCGCCCATTGGGCCGACCCATGGGATCAGCGTCAACGCGGTGGCATGAAATGCGATCGTTGCGACGAGCGCGCTGCTCAAAACCCGGTCCTCCCGCCCCATGGCCAGAAGCGCTGAGCGCGTAACCGTACCATACAACGTCATAGCCGCCGCGATGGTTTGAACGACGACCAACGGGCCGGCCGCCTCGAATTCCGGACCGACAGCTAGTCTTAGCACCGGATCGATCGCCAAATACACCGCGCCGACCAGCAATATTCCGAAGCCGAGAAGAAGCACTCGCATTTGCGTGGCGGCCCGATGAAACGCTTCAATTGCGCCCGAGGCCCAGGCCCGGGCCAAATCCGGGTAGAGCACGGCCTGCACGTGATCTCCGATTTGCAGCGTCATTCGGCCAATGCGCTTAGCAATGTGATAAAGACCCGCGGCGGTCGGGTCGGCCAGGTATCCGACGAGAAGCGTGTCGAGCTGGTTGGCACTCGAACGCAGGGTCAATGACAGGTTCGTCGAGATCGCGAATTTCCAGAGACCTGGAAAATGAGCGGTGATACCGCGAACAGAAGCCTTAAGCATGCTCGCCAACATTCCTTGTCTTCGCAACTCCGCAAGCGAAAGGAAGACGATGGTCAGCGAGCCGAAGATGTGGGCCACCATCCATATCAGGACAAATTCCTGCAAAGTAGCGCCGAAGGCAAACCCGATTGCGCACAATCCCGCGCGGAAAATGCTCGTAGCGACCTGGCCATAGGCGATTGATCGAAACTTCCCGAACAGGCGCAGCACGGCAATCGGCATGCCGGAGATCTGAAACGGCAGAATGGCACAAAACAGGGTGACGAGTCCGGACATCTCGGGCGAGATCCCGAGCGAGGGACCGAAGGCCCACACGAGCGCCACGGCAATCACGCATCCGGTCGCCGCTGCGGAAATGTCAAGCACAAGGCCGAACTTGAACAACGAAGCGAGCGTTTCCGTGCTCTTCGATTGCGCGCCGAATTTGATCAGTGGCTGCCAGGACTGAAAGTTCACGATCCGCTCTATGGCGCTCGTGTACGTGAAGCAAAGCGCCAAGACGCCATACTCAGACGGACCAAGCGCCCTGGCTGTCAGGGCGAATCCAACGAGGCCTAGCAGAGAGGTAAGCGCATTCCCTGTGAGGAGATGCCGTATATTTCCCAGACGGCCTTTCAGGCCTTTTTCCTGAGCGAGTATCTTGCGGAGGCGGTTGAAATATTTGGCCAGCTTTTCTCGAATCGCCAAACGAGACCTCCTGCCTCTAACGAGGCCGCCGGATCAAAAAAAGCGCCGCCCTTCGGCCGTGGCACGCGGCTGGTGCCCCTATAAATCTATCAGGAGTGAGCCCGACACCGCAGGGCAGGACACCCGCGCAGCCCCTAGGCGCAGTCGTGTTTGAGCGTCCAGGAAAGTCGCCTTGCCGGTCGCCGGCGCAATAAACAACTAAAATCCTTTGACGAGACAGTATGAGGGAGAATATAGTCGCGCAAGATATTTTGATAGCCTTTTCTTTGTTGCTTTTTGGAGGGCGGTTGCGATGGGGACATTACCTCCGCTGACGGCCACGAGCTTGTCCCTACGGGTTTGGGGCGCGTATATTTTGGCGATCGTGCTGCTGGTGGTCGGACTCTTGCTAGGCCCGACGCCGCGTGCGTTTGCCAGTGAATATCGGCTCAACACGGGAGATGTTCTGACCTTCGACTTCCTCGACGATGCCGAGCTGCCAGTCACCGCGACCATTTCGGGCAACGGCGAAGCAGAGTTCCCCCTTATCGGTGGGGTCAATCTCGTGGGGCTCACGATAACGGAGGCCTTGGAAAAGCTTGGCAGCGAGTACCGGAGACGCGACATCCTCGTCGATCCAAAGCTGTCTCTCAATATCTCGACCTTCCGGCCAATTTTCGTCCTCGGTGAGGTCAGGAGTCCCGGTTCGTTTCCCTTCTATAGCGGCCTAACGGTAGAGCAGGCCATCGGCCTCGCGGGCGGTATGCAGGTTGTCGCGGCCAACGCGTCCGACCGGCTCCTTGTACGCGCCCGCCTGCGTGGGGAGATCGAGTCCGCAAAAACCGAAATCGTTCACGAGGCCATCTATGCGGCGAGACTTGCGGCGCAGTTGAAATCCAGCGAGAAGGTCGACCTGAACGACGTCCCGGAGGTCGCCCGCACGCATGTCGAGGAATTGCCGTTTGAGGGCGTCATCGAGCTTGAGGAGAAGATCCTAAAGGAGGATCTCGCCGCCTATAGATCGCAAGCGCAAATTCTCACGGAAGGGATTGCCCAAGTCGAGGGTGGGATAGAGATACTGAACGAGCTCGTGCAGCAGCAAAAGGATATAGTGAGTAACAGCGTTGACGATGTGGCGCGCGTCGGCGCGCTCCGGCAGCGCGGGCTGAACACCGAAAGCGAGCTCTCTCGCGCGGAGAACAGCGCGGCAACGGAAAAGGCCCAACTCCTGGAAACCTTTGCGACCCTTGCACGTACGCGCCAGGAGGTGAGTGAGCTGAAATTGCAACTGGCAAAGCTCGCAGCTGACAGAAAGAAGGATATTCTGACCCAGCTCCAAGAGCGTGAAATTGCCATCAAGAAACTGATTTCGGAGCAACGCTCCGCTGAAGAGCAGATCCTCCTCATGGCCGCGGTGGCTCGGGATGAATCGAAGAAAAATCAAATCTCCTATGCCTATGAGATCCGTCGAAACGCAGTTGGCGGCAAGCCGACCAGCCTTCAGGCGTCCCTCGTCACAGAATTGCTGCCGGGCGACGTCGTCGTCGTGAGTATCGCCGGAATGTAACGTTCGCAGGCAAGTATATTTGAGAACACGCTCCACGCGCCGAGGGCCATTGAAGTGAAGCCCAATCGAGAGCATGCAGTCTTCGCTTTTGGTTTGCCTGCCTCGTCGGGATCGTACCGTCTCAAGCGCGTTCTCGAGTGTGCGCTTGGCGGAATGCTTGTCGTCCTCTGCCTACCGCTGATGGCGGTAACGGCGATCGTCGTTTGGGTGAGCCTTGGCTCGCCGTTGTTCTTCACCCAGTCACGCGCCGGTTCGGGCATGCGGGTATTCACGGTCGCCAAGTTTCGCACGATGACGGACGCGCGCGGTCCGGACGGCGCATTGTTGCAGGACCAAATGCGACAGACCGCCGCGACCTCGCTGCTGCGCAGACTTCGCTTCGATGAGCTGCCACAACTCCTTTCCGTGTTGGCAGGCGACATGTCGATCGTGGGCCCGCGCCCGCTTCCGTTGGCGACGGTTGTAAGCTTCGGTGACCTTGGCCGCCTGCGCTCACTGGTCGCTCCCGGCATGACGGGCTGGGCGCAGGTGAACGGCAATACGTTGCTATCGGACGAGGAGAAGATCGCGCTTGACCTCTGGTATGTCGCGCACGCTAGTCCTTGGCTCGACGTGCGAATTCTCCTGCTGACACTGAAGACAATCGCGCTCGGCGAGCGCATCAACGAAGTACGCCTAAAAATTGCGAAGGATTTTCTTTTGCGTCATTCTTGCGGTCAGCAGCCGCGAATGAAGATGCGATAGCAAGCCAGGTAGCAGTTTCGGCGAAAAGCCCGCGTCTCGGCGCGGGTGGCGGCAAGGTCTTGTGGAGATTTCCGTGGACGGTTCGCATTTCCCTTTTGGACGCACTTTGGTCGTCGCTCCGCACCCTGATGATGAGGTGCTAGGCGCCGGCGGGACAATCGCGAAGCTGGCTTCGGGGGGCGAGGAGGTCTTCGTCGCGATCGTAACCGAGGGAAAGCCGCCGGCTTTCGACGCCGCGACTATCGCCAAGACGCAGGCCGAGGCGAAGGAGGCGCACCGGGCCTTGGGGGTGCGGGAAACCCTTTGGCTGCGTCTGCCTGCCGCACAGCTTGCGGAAACCGCGCACGCGTCGGTCAACAGTGCGCTGCTTGACCTTGTGCGGCGTCTGCGCCCGCAAACCGTGCTCGTTCCCTTTGTAGGCGACATACATATGGATCATCAGCTGACCTTCACCTCGGCGCTGGTTGCGTGTCGACCGCACCAGGCGGGGTTTCCGAAGCTGATCCTCGCCTATGAAACGCTTTCGGAAACGAATTGGAATGCGCCGTACCTGTCCCCGGGATTTCTGCCGAATTTTTTCGTCGACATCACCGAGCATCTCGAGGCGAAGGTCAAGGCAATGCAGCTGTTTGCATCGCAGCTACGCGAACCACCGCACGAGCGTTCCATAGCGAGCTTGCGTGCGCTTGCCACTTTGCGTGGGGCGACGGTGATGCTCCCCGCGGCCGAAGCGTTTGTTCTGGTTCGACACGTCGTTTGAGTTGGGGACCACCGACCGCGGCGTTGTCCGTTGTATATTCGATGCACTCTTTCGGCTCGGCCGGAGGCGGATGAAACACGGAGCTGGAGGGATCCATGGGGCGCTGGCCGATTTACGACGAGGAGCAGATCGAGGACGTCGTCTCGGTTCTTCGATCGGGCGAGGTGAATGCGTGGACGGGACCCCATGTCCGCAACTTCGAGGAGCTTTACGAGCGCTTTCTTGGCGTGAAACACGCGGTGGCCGTGGCGAACGGAACGGTGGCGCTGGACCTGGCTCTGTATGCGCTCGGGCTTCGGCCGGGCGACGAGGTGATTGTTACCCCACGAAGCTTCATCGCCTCGGCCTCAACGGTGCCGATGGCGGGCGGGGTCGCGGTTTTTGCCGATGTTAATCGCGATAGCCAGAACATCACCGTGGAAACTATCAGTGCGAGGCTGACGCCGAAGACCAAGGGCATTATCGCCGTCCATCTTGCCGGGTGGCCCTGCGACATGCCGGCGATCATGGCATTCGCGCGCGAAAATGGGCTGTGGGTGATCGAGGACTGCGCCCAGGCGCACGGGGCCGAACTAGACGGTCGGCCGGTCGGCAGCTTCGCTGACATCGCGGTCTTCTCCTTCTGTCAGGACAAGATCATTACCACCGGAGGCGAGGGCGGGCTCGTTGCGATGAACGATGACGAGCTGTGGAAGAAGGCCTGGAGCCGCAAGGACCACGGCAAGTCTTTCGATGCCGTTTACAACAGAAAGCACCCGCCCGGGTTCCGCTGGCTGCACGAATCAATTGGGACGAACTGGCGCATGACATCTATCCAGGCGGTATTGGGATCGCGACAAATGCTGCGCCTCGAGCAATGGCGCAGCATCAGGGCGCACAATGCTGCCATCCTCGCCAAGGCCGCCAAGGAGATCGAGGCTCTGCGTACGCCCCTTCCTCCGCGTGGTGCCCGGCATGCTTGGTATCGGTTCTACACCTTCTTGAAGCCGGAGCTTCTGAGGCCCGGATGGAACAGAGACCGGATCGTCGCGGAGATTAACAATGCCGGGGTCGCCTGCTTCAGCGGCAGCTGCTCGGAGATTTACCTCGAGAAGGCATTTGTGGGCTTAAACATGGGGCCAGTTGAGAGATTGCCGAACGCGCGGGAGCTCGGAGAGACGAGCCTCGCATTCCTCGTCGATCCCGCTCTTGACACGGCTGCGGTGGGGAGGGCTGCACAGGTTCTCCGTGAGCTCATGGCAAGCGCCAGCTCAACGAGAAGCGCGCCGTCGAACGTCATAGTTTCGCAAGAGGAACAACAACCTCGAAACTAATGGCGCGTCTCGGAAGTCGCCGCCTTCATCTCATCCCACAGCGACGAGGCGGTTCTTGCGAAAGCTTCATAACCGGATTCAAACGGATGGCCATCGCTGTCCGGATAAAAGCGTTGGCCGGCCAGGATAGCCTCCTGCAGCGCGTCGGCAGTTTCAGCAACCGCGCTGCGATACGGCAAACCAAGTCGGTGGGCGATCTCCCGGATTTTCTCCTCAAGCGCAATCTGACGTTCAACGCTGCCGATAAAACCAGGGTCGGCGGTTGCAAGTTGGCCACGGCGACGCAAGTGTTCGAAGATCACACGCTCTTTTGTCGGAAGGACCAAGAGCCCGACCCGGCCAGCCCCCCGTTTAGCCCAATCGGCCGCAAAGCGTTCAAAATCCGCAAACATTGCAGCGATCTCGGGCGAGTTCAGATCGGCCATTCGACCAGCTTCGTCGACATACCGCCTCGACACCGAGGGACATCCGTCCGGAAATACATAGTATTCGGATCGTTCACGATCTCTGGTTGCGAAAAGGCGAGCGTACAAGCTCTTCGCGCGGTCCTTTATCACGTATTGATAGGCGCTCAGAATTGCGACATTCTCGAAGAGCTTCGTCTTGAGGCTTGTCGATCGCGCCTTGGTGCATTGCGAATGGCCTTCGCCCGGACCGGTGAGGGCTAGCAACTGGAGCCGCTCCTGCTCCGCAAGCCAGAAGCCAGAACGCGCGTCCATTATATCGCAAGCGGAAAATACTATTGCGAAGTCGTTGCCAGGGAAAACGGCGACAATAGCTCCTTTCGCGCCAGCAGCCAGCGCATCAAGAACGATCGCGTGGTAAGTGTAAATACCGTAGCTACCAACTCCAAAGTTGTAGGTCGGCTCGCCTGTGATTGCCTCGAAGGCCGCCGGCCAAGCGTTAGCCCGCTCGACGTTGTTGCCGTATGTCATCGAGTCGCCAACCGCCGCGACTTGTAAGCCATGATGTGCGCCAGCCGGATTCCGGAAGCCCTCCTCATCGACGTCGCCAAGAGCAGGATCGAGGCGATAGCCATACTTCTCGTCGATACTCCGATGCGACTGCGTGCCGACGGGAAAAGGCGTAAACATGCGCAGCATGGCTTCCCCGGCGCCGAGAGCCAGTGTCACTGAGACCAACAGTGCGATCAGATTTTTCATGTGCCCTCTCATCTCTCCGCACGATCAGACGAGATCCCCCACAGCGCCGGGCGTCTTTTCAGAGGCACGAAGGGCGCTGTAGCACTTTGAAATGCTGCATGCTTTCATCCTTAAATCGACTAGGATTTAAGGAAACATGCAGTAGCATTGCGATCCGGCTGGCTGTTTACCGCGGGCCGGCTACGGCTTCCCGGTGTCTGCCAGCACGCGGTGGGGGAAGCCGAACAGGCCATATTACCCCGCCAGATGCCTGCGGATATCAGAAAGGTCGATGAAGCGGTTTACCAGTCTGAGCAAATACTTCGCCGACACATGCCGCCTCCAAGCCCTGAGCAAAAATTCTCGTCGTCCCCAAGGAATGCAATATTGTCGTGCTGTCGAGCAATACAAGTGCGTGTTTATTGGGAATTCATTGCACTTATAGTTTCTACCATGTGTTTAGTGCCTCAACCAGTAGAAACACTCAGCATGCGAGGTTCTGGGCACAGCTTTGAGGACTGATTTTGCGTCTCTCCCAATGCAGTCCCGCTGGCACAGCTTTAGGAAAATCAGGTCTTCAAGTTGATTATCACACGAAAACTTCGCATTCTGTCGACAACGCACTTGCCATTGCGCCGAGAGGCGCGCGCAGGGCCATGGCGCCGGCAACCCTGCGGATCCGCTTGGCGGTCAACGGGAGCTGAAGGTGCGGTCTTCGCTCCGATCACTGGAGAACGGTGGGAGGGCACTTCGGGATGGACAAGCGTGCAGATTCTCGGGCGTCCGGGTTGCCGGAGATCGCGGGGGCAAGGATAACGATCATCGTTCCGGCCTTGGGCGCGGGCGGTACCGAGCACGTCGTAAATCTCGTCGCTAACCACTGGAACAGCATCGGCTGCACGGTGACGCTCATCACGCTGGAGCCATTGGATGCGCAAGCTTATTACGATTTTGATCCCGAGATTGCCATTGTCCGTCTGGGTGTGCCGCCGCGTAGAGCCTCGAAGCTGCGGTCGGCTTTCCTTGTGCTTCAGCGAGTTGGACGCTTGCGGTCCGCCATTCGACGGTCTCGGCCGGATTTCGTCTTAAGTTTTCTGACGCGAACGAATGTCTTGACGCTCCTGGCGACGATCGGCTTTACGGTTCCGGTGATCGTCTCCGAGCGCAATAATCCGGCTTCGCAGCCTTTCGGGCCGCTTTGGAGGTGGCTTCAGACAAGTCTCTACCCTCGAGCATTCGCTCTGGTCACGATGACCCAGGGGGCCCTGGATCATTTTCCATCGAACATTCGCCGAAATGGATGGATTATCGCGAATCCGGTCGATTTGCCGCGGGATTGGCGAAATAGACGTGGAAAGAGCATTCTGGCGGCGGTCGGCCGATTAACCCACCAGAAGGGCTTCGACCTCTTGCTGGAAGCCTTCTCCAAGATCGCCGACGCTCATCCCGAATGGCAGTTGGTAATCTGGGGGGAGGGCGATGAACGGCGCAGTCTCGAGGCATTGCGCGACGCGCTCGGATTGCAGAAACGAGTAGACATGCCTGGGATCACCGAACGACCTGGGCTTTGGATTGAAACCGCTGATGCGTTTGTCCTGTCCTCGCGTTACGAGGGATGGGGAATCGTCTTGCTGGAAGCCATGGCTGCTGGCTTGCCTGTTGTTTCCTTCGAATGCGATTGGGGACCTCGGGTTATGATAACGCACGAGAGCGACGGCATACTGGTGCCGAGGGGGGATGTCGAAGCCCTTGCGAAGGCACTCGACAGGATACTTGCCGATCGTGGGCTTAGGGAAGAACTGGGGGCGAGGGCTGCGGCGAGCGCCCAAAGGTACATGCCCGAGCAGATACTTGCCGAATGGGATGTGCTAGCCTCATGCGTGTTGAAGCAGACGTCGAAGATGCACTTGCAGATGCCTGATAACGCTGGCTAATCGGGGCATTCTATTCGTATCTGTTACTTGGCGCCGCGTTTGCGGAACCGGCGCTTCGCGTCTGAACCGGGTTACCGACCTGACCTATGCCGCAAATATTTGATATAACTGGCATTGCGCGATGGTTCAGTGCGTTCATGGGGGGCGCTTGCATGAGTTCGACGTTCAGGCTTGGTGGGCAAGGCGCAGTCCTCGCCCTGTTCGCCCTCGTTCTTCAACTGGCTGGTGGTTTCGACGCTCCCCTGGCTGCGCAGGAGGCCCCGACGACGGCGCCGCCGGCCAAGGTCCAGCAGTTGATCGAGCTGATGGACGACCCAGAGGTGCGTCAATGGCTGGCCGCCAAGCAGACCACGTCGCCGCCGGCGGTTGCCACGCCGCCAAGCGGTGTTGCCTCGCAATGGGTCGCGCAAATCAGGCGACATCTCGGCGGCATGCGCGAAGCCGCCCCGCGACTGGCTCCCGAGTGGATGGCGGCAAGAGAGCGTATTGCGGCCGAGATGCAGAACCAGGGCGCGATGCCGATCCTGCGCGGTTTCGGCTTCGTGCTCCTGGTCGGCTATGGCGCCGAATTCCTGCTGCGCTACCTCCTGCGCCGCAGTGCAAGCCGAAGCGACGCGACGTCGGGACACGGCCTGGCTGCCCTGTTTCGCATCGCGCCGCTCATCGCCTTCGCGATCGCAGCGATCGCCGCTTTCGTCCTGGCCGACTGGCCGATACGGCTGGAGGCAGCGGTCGCACCATTGCTGATCGCCTGGATCGCTGCCCGCTTGCTGATTGCGGTCGCAGCGGCAATGGCCAAGCCTGCATACGAGAAAACGCAGGAGGTGGAGGCGGCCCAGCCGGACGCATTGCCTGCGCCAGATGTCGCCCGGTTTTGGCATGGGCGCTTTGTTGTGTTCGTCTGCTCCGTCGCCGTCCTGTGGGCCGTCTTGGACATGATGCAGGCCCTTGCCTTCCCCGCCTACGTTCGGGACTTGACTGCTGCCGGACTCGGCCTCGTTATCCTAGGAATTGCAATCGACACGGCGCTTCGCCGGCCCGCCGCGGACGTGACGGCCGGGCGGCGGTTGTTGGCCAATGCGCTGCTCGTTGCCTTCCTCATTCTACTGTGGTTCGTCTGGAGCGCCGGCATGAAGGTGCTGTTCTGGGTCGGCGTCTATATTGTCGGTCTGCCGCCGCTGCTGCGCTTCGTAAGTGCTACAACGCGGACGATGCGGGATGCCGAAGCGGCCGACAACATCCGGGTGATGCGCAATGTGCTGATCGACCGCGGTGCCCGGTTCACAATCATCGCGCTTGCCGCCGCCTGGCTCGCCGTCGTTTTCCGCTTCAACGGCAGCACGATGATGCAGGACGATGCCTTCAACCGCGTCTTTCGCGGTGTGCTTGCCGGCATCGTCATCCTGCTTGCGGCGGATTTCATCTGGCAACTGGTGAAGGAATTCATCAATCTCCGTCTGAAACGATCAAGCATCGAAATGGCCGATCCGGCGCAGGTCGCCCGCGATATGCGGCTGCGGACTCTGCTGCCGATCCTGCGCAATTTTCTCGCGGTCTTCATTGCGGTGGTCGCCGGGATGATGGTGCTCTCCGGCCTCGGAGTCGCTGTTGGTCCGCTTATCGCCGGGGCGGGCGTCTTCGGCGTCGCCATAGGCTTCGGCTCGCAGACGCTCGTCAAGGACATCCTCAGCGGCGTGTTCTACATGATGGACGATGCCTTCCGGGTCGGCGAATACATCCAGAGCGGCAGCTACATGGGGACAGTCGAATCCTTCAGCATCCGCTCCGTGAAGCTGCGCCACCACCGTGGTCCGGTGTTCACCGTGCCTTTCGGCTCGCTCGGTGCGGTCCAGAACATGAGCCGCGACTGGGTCATCGACAAGTTCCTGATCAACGTCTCCTACGATGCCGACGTCGCCAAGGTGAAGAAGGTGGTGAAGGGTATAGGCGCCGCGCTCCTGGAGGATGAGGAACTCGGGCCGCTGATCATCGAGACCGTCAAGATGAAGGGCGTCGAGCAGTTTGGCGACTACGGCATCACCTTGAGCTTCGCCATGACCACCAAGCCGGGTCACCAGACCCAGATCAGGCGGCGTGCCCAGGCGATGATCAAGGAGGCCTTTGACGCCAATGGTATCAGCTTTGCCTCGCCGACCGTCCAGGTGGCCGGCGACGAGGGGCAAGCGACCGCGGCCGCCGCCGCGACCCGCGATGCCATCGCCAAGAAGAAAGCCGCCTTGGCTGCGCAACAAGGAGGGGAGGCCGCCGCGGAATAGATCGCCCGGGAAGTGTGCCGGCCGCGGCCAATCGCCTCCGTGTTGACATCGGAAGGCGAAGGCGGGATAGCTCGCGGCGCATGAAGATCGCCTTCTACGCGCCACTGAAGCCCCCGGATCATCCCGTCCCCTCTGGCGACAGGCAGATGGCACGCATGCTGATCGAAGCGCTCAAGCTGTGCGGACATGACGTCCAAATTGCATCGCCGCTGCGGGCCTTCTCGCGCGAAGCGTTCGACGCGGCTTATTTGGATTTGCGCAAGCAAGCGGACGAGGAAATCGTCCGTCTTCGTCGAACCTGGACCGAGGAGGGGCCGCCGGACACATGGTTCTGCTACCATCCCTATTACAAGGCCCCTGACCTCATCGGCCCCGCGCTCGCCGCCGAATTCTCCATTCCCTATGTGACGGCGGAAAGCTCCTATTCGTCGCGCCGCAACGAAGGGGCGAGGACGCTCGCTCAGGACGCGGTAGCGGCGGGTGTAAGGCAGGCGGCGGTGAACATCTGTTTCACCGAGCGTGATCGCAAAGGGCTGGAAGAGGCGATACCGGAGGGGCGCTATGCCATGCTGGCGCCGTTCATCGACGTCGGACGTTTTCAGGCGATCCCGGCGACGAAACCGGCCGACGCGCGCCTGATCGCGGTCGCCATGATGCGCCCGGGCGACAAGATGGACAGCTATCGGATGCTTGCGGCGGCTCTGCGACTTATCGTCGACATCCCCTGGACGCTGACCATCGTTGGCGACGGCCCAGCGCGCGCGCAGGTGCAGGGGGTGCTCGCCGGATTGCCGGGGGAGCGGCTGGATTGGGCCGGCGAGAATGCGCCCGATACGGTGGCAGGCCTTCTCTTCGGTAGCGATCTCTATGTCTGGCCGGGGTGCGGCGAGGCCTACGGCCTCTCTTATCTGGAGGCGCAGGCGGCCGGCCTGCCGGTTGTGGCACAGGCGACCGCCGGGGTCCCTGAAGTCGTCAGACATGGGCAGACCGGGCTGTTGACGGCGGCGGGTGACATCGCTCTTTTTGCGGAAGCGATCCGGCGCTTTCTCAGCGACGGTGCGTTGCGCGCCGAATTCGGCAAGCGGGCGCGCCGCTTTGTGCTCGAGGAGCGCTCGCTGACTGCTGCCGCTCAGCGTCTGGAGGCGATTTTTGACGCCTTTATGAGGAGGGTTGGATGAATACTGGGTCCATCTGGCAAGCGCTCATCGACAGGCTCGACCAAATGCAGGACGCCGGTCAGAACGTCGATTTCTGGCTGCGCGACGATGATGCGATCGAACCGACGGCGGCGCTTCATCGATTGCTCGAAGTGACGGAGCGGTTTTCGGTGCCGCTGACCCTGGCGGTGATCCCGGCCCATACCGACGAGCGCCTCGAGCGCTGCCTCGCCGGCCGCCGTGATATCAGCATCGCCGTTCATGGCTGGTCGCACGAAAACCATGCACCTGCGGGAGAGAAGCGCCAGGAACTCGGCGGCCATCGCCCGGGCGGCACCGTTTCCGAAGAACTGCGCTCGGGATATGGCCGTCTCAGGGCCCTCTTCCCCGCCTCCTTCGTACCGCTGCTCGTTCCGCCGTGGAACAGAATCGATACCGAAGTCGTCGCGGGGCTGGGCGCCATCGGGTTCAGGGCGCTGTCCGTCTTTGGGCCTGAGGCGAGCGGCAAGGCTGCCGCTCTTCTTCGACCGGGGCTACAGATCATCAACACGCATGTGGACGTCATCGATTGGCGCGGGACGCGCGGTTGCCGCGATCATGCGCAGATCGTTCGAGACATTCTCACCAGAGTGGAGCAAGTGGCCAAGGGCGAGGGATCGGTCGGCATCCTCACGCATCATCTCGTCCATGACGAGAATGTCTGGGCGTTTCTGTCGAAGCTGTTCGAGATCACTGCCACTCATCCGGCCAGCCGCTGGCGGAAGGTGTCCGATCTCATAGGTCGATGACCTGGTGGTCGCGGGCCGCAAAGGCGCCCGCAAAGAATGTCTGCACTTCCTGTTCTATTGCCGCAAGCGCCGCGTCGGTGCGGGAGGGGTCGTGGTGGAACATGGCAAGGCGCGGAATGCCGGCGGCCATCGCCAGGCGCGAGCCGTGGATCCCGGTCGAATGCCCATAGCCGCGGTAGGCCGCCATCTCCGATTCGAGATAGGTGCAGTCGTAAACCAGCAGGTCGGCGCCGGCGATGAAGTCGAGGAGCTCACGATCGAGAATTCCCGGCTCGTGCTCGGTGTCGTAGATGAGAGCGACGGCGCGGCCACCCCAATCGACCCTGTAGCCGACGCAGCCGCCCGGGTGCACAAGGCTCATGGTGCGGATCGAGACGTCCTTGCGCGGCGAAAGCGTCTCGCCCGGGAGGAAATCGAGGGTGTCGAGGCTCGCCTGACAGATGCCCGGGCCCACCGGGAACCACGGTGGCCGCATGAAGTCATTGATCATCTCCGCCGTGGACATCTTGCCGTGGAGGTGGCCGGACCAGAAGCGGACCGCCGAGCTACAGCGGTAGATCGGCTTGAAATAGGGCAGGCCGATAATGTGGTCATAATGGCTGTGGGTGAAGAAGACGTCGAATTCGGAGACGCTCTCCGACATCAGCGACAGACCGGCCTCACGCAATCCCGAACCGGCGTCGAAGATCAGCACCTCGGCGCCGCAACGGACTTCGATGCACGGCGTATTGCCTCCATAGCGCTGGAACTGCTCACCGGACACCGGCAGACTGCCCCTTACGCCCCAAAACTTCACTCGAAAGATGTCGTCCCGCATTCCGTTTCGGTTTCATCCTGCCCACCCCAGGCACTTTGCCTGGGCGCGCTCATTAGACAAGCACAAATCATGAGGGTCCTGCAATGGCATTGGCACTTTTGGGGCGTGGAATGCTCGCTGGCCGCCTTCCGGCACCCGGCCGCTATTGAAAGCTTATCGCCGGGCTCAACCTTGATTTAACGGTTCGTGTTCAGCGATTCAGGATTGAGAACTTTGGCTTCAAGCCGGTGCCGCTAGCAATCATCATTTGCACAGCTACGTGCGACTTATCAAACGTGCAAAGGTCGCTATGGCACTTTAAATACTGCATTTTTTTTGTCCTTATATCGGTTAGAATTTAAGGAACCTGCAGCAGGGGATTCGGGGGCATCCATGGCGCAGTCAGCCGACATGCAGTTTTACGAGAGCCTGCCGCTATTCGAAGAGTTCGAAGGCGTGGCCGACGATGCGAATTACAGGCCCCTGCCGGAAGGTTGGTCGCTGGCGGTTGCCGACATCGTCGATTCGACCGGGGCAATCGCCGACGGGCGATACAAGAGCGTCAACATGGCTGGCGCCAGCGTGATCTCGGCCCTCATGAACGCGCTGGAGGAAAGAAACCTGCCTTTCGTCTTCGGCGGCGACGGGGCGCTCGCCGTCATACCCGCGGCCTTGGCGGCAAAGGCGCGCACGGCGCTCGCCGCGGCCAAGACCTGGGTGGCGGAAGAGCTCGGCCTCGAGCTCCGGGCCGCGCTCGTTCCGGTCGCCGACATTCGCGCCAGAGGTCTGGATATGCGCGTCGCCCGCTTCAACACGAGCGAAGAGGTTTCCTACGCGATGTTCTCGGGCGGTGGCGCAAGCTGGGCGGAAGCGGAGATGAAGGCGGGACGCTACCAGATCGACGCCGCGGCGCCGGGGACCAGGCCTGACCTGACCGGGCTCTCCTGCCGCTGGAATCCGATCGTCTCCCACCACGGCGCCATCGTGTCGATCATTGCGGTACCCGGCGAGCGTGGCAACACACCGGAATTCCAGGCCCTGATCACCGATATCGTGGCGCTCGCCGAGGGCGAAGAGCGGGGCGGCCATCCCGTTCCGGAGAACGGTCCCGAGCCTCGCCTTTCGATGCGCGGCGTCACCATGGAATCGCGCGCCATCGCCTCAACGGGCAGACGCCTGCTGGTCTGGCCATGGATAGCGTTGCAGAGCTTGCTTCTGTTTGTGTGCTTCAAGATCGGGCTCAATATCGGCAGTTTCGACGTCACGCAGTACAAGCACGATCTCGCCAACAATTCCGACTTCCGCAAGTTCGACGACGGCCTGAAGATGACGATCGATGTCGGCGCCGGCCGGCTGAAGCAGATCGAGGAGCGATTGAAGCGGGGCGCTGAAGAGGGCGTTTGCCGCTACGGGCTGCATCGGCAGGATTCCGCCTTGATGACCTGCATCGTCCCGTCCCCGATGAGCCGCGATCACATGCATTTCATCGACGGCGCGGCCGGCGGCTACGCCATGGCGGCAAAGAACCTCAAGGAAACGCGTGCAGACGACGGGCCGCAGGCCCGCGCGATCACGCCTTGACGATATGATCGGCTGCCAGGCCGCGGCGTGCGAAGACATTGCGCGTATCGACGATCAGCGGTGCCCAATCGCAAAGTGCGGCGTAATCGACGGCGTCATGGTCCGTCGCTATGAGCACCGCGTCGAAGCTGCGCACGGTCTTTTCGTCGAATGTGCTCGACCGGCGGCCCTTGAGCGCAAGGTGCTCCCGGGTTGAGGGAATTTCCTCGACATGCGGATCGTAAAACGCCGCCCTGCCGCCGCGTTCCTCGATGAGTTCGATCAGCCTGAGCGAGGGGCTTTCGCGAATGTCCGGCACGTTCTTCTTGTAGGCGAGGCCGATGACCAGCACGTTCGAGCGGCTGAGCGCCTTGCCCTGTCTCCGGTCAAGCGCCTCGGCAAGCCGCGTCACCACATGGCGTGGCATGGCCGAGTTGATCTCCCCCGCGAGCTCGATGAAACGGGTCGGCAGCTCGTATTCGCGCGACTTCCATGTGAGATAGAAGGGGTCGATGGGGATGCAATGTCCGCCAAGTCCGGGGCCGGGATAAAACGGCATGTAGCCGAACGGCTTCGTCTTTGCCGCCTCGATGACTTCCCAGACATCGATGCCCATTGCCTCGTAGACAACCTTGAGCTCGTTGACGAGGGCGATATTGACCGCCCGGAAGATGTTCTCCGTGAGCTTCACCGCCTCGGCCGTCGCGTTCGAGGAGACCGGGACGACCGTCTCGACCACGGCGGCGTAGAAGCGCTCCATCAACGCTGCCGCAAGCGGCCCGTCGCCGGCCACGACCTTGGGGATGCTCGCCGTCTCGAAATTCCGGTTGCCGGGATCCTCCCGCTCCGGTGAAAAGCCGAGGAAGAAGTCCTCGCCCGATTTCAGGCCCGTCTCTTCCAAGATCGAACGGACGACACCGTCCGTCGTCCCGGGATAGGTGGTCGACTCGAGAACGACGAGTTGGCCCGGCCGCAGGCAGGCCGCGATCGAGCGGGAGGTCTTTTCCACGAAGGAGAGATCGGGATCCCGATGTCTGGTGAGCGGCGTCGGCACGCAGATGACGATCACGTCGCAACGACCGAGCACGGCGAAGTCAGTGGTCGAGCGAAAGCGCCCGGCCGCGGCCTCCCGGCTGAGCGCATCGTCCGAGACGGCTTCGATATAGGAACGGCCGCCGTCGAGCGCGACGATCTTTGCCGGATCGATGTCGAAACCGGTGACCGGGAAACCTGAGCGCGCAACCGCGATGGCAAGAGGCAGGCCGACATAGCCCAGGCCGATGACACCGACCCTGGCGGTACGCGCGGAGATTGATTCCAGGAGCCTGTCGTGATGAGGGGAGGTCAAGGTCGTTTCCAAATTTGTTGGCGAACAAGCCGTTTTGCGGCGGGCGGCCCGCGAGTTGGTTCCATTTTGTTGGCGAGAAAGCGGCGCCAAGTCAAGCGCTGGCCTACAGCGCCGTGCGTCGCTTCAGACGCAAAAAGCGCGCTGTAGCGCTTCGAATTGATGCACGCTTTTATCCATAAATCGGCTGCGACTTAAGGGCACATGCAGGAGCGTCCGTCGATAACCCCGACAATTAGAGGGTGTAAACGGATGGTCCCTTCCGTGTAGGATTCACTGACGATTTAAATTGTGAACCCTCTCTGGAAATCGGGCTCGGCGGTGAATATCTGCAAGACAGAATCGTGGCGATCCGATCGCTGCGCGCTGCCGCCGTCAGATGCGGCCGGAGCCTTTCTTTACTGACGGGTGCCACACAGCCAATGCTGCCGGGCAGGCGATCAGGTCGCCGGTGCACGGGAGTGCTGTTGGCATTGGCCGTCGCGACAAATGAGGACGTGGAATGAGTACGATCGACGACAAAGTTTCCGAAATCCTCCTGGACAAGGTCGCGGATTGGCTGATGCGGACGTCCCTCAGCGACGAATCGCTCGAGACGATTGTGCGAGGCTTCTGCGAGCGCCTGGCGGCGGCCGGCCTGCCTCTCATGCGGGTCCACCTGTCCTTTTCGATGCTTCACCCGCTTTACGACGCGCTCGGCTTCACCTGGTGGCGCGGCCGGGGCGTCGAGGTGAGCGGACTTCGCCACGAGGAATTGGCGCTCAATCCCGATCGTTTTCTCCGCAGCCCCTATTACTATCTGCTCAGCAACAACCTCGACCACGTGCGGCGACGCATCGATCCGGCGCTGCCCTCGGAGTTCCCGATCTTCGACGAACTCAGGGAACAGGGGGCGACCGACTATATCGCCTTTATGCAGCCGCTCGGCGCCGTCTCCGAGCATGGCATGGTCGGCTCCTGGACGACGGATCGTCACGGCGGTTTCAGCGACGACGTCATCGCCGCGTTGCTGAGGCTGCAGAACCATCTGGCGATTGCGGCCAAGGTCGCCGTGCTCGGCAAGCTCGCCGACAACATGTTGACCACCTATCTCGGCGCCAATGCCGGGCGACGGGTCCTCAGCGGCCAGGTCCGCCGGGGCGATGGCGAGACGGTTCGCGCTGTCCTCGTCATGGCCGACATGCGCGACTCGACCGTTCTTGCGGAAAGGGAGGGCCGGCAAGCCTATATCGAAACGCTGAACGGCTTCTTCGACGCGATCGCGACGCCGTTCAACCGCCATGGCGGGCAGATCCTGAGCTTCGTCGGCGATGGGTTCATTGCCGTCTATCCCTGCGGCCGGCACAAGGAACCTTCGGAACTGGCAAGCCGTGAAGCCTTCGCTGCCGTGGGCACGGCACGCGCCCGCGTCGCCGCCCTCAACGCCGAACGGAAGAGGCAGGGTCGCGAACCGATCGGCTACGGCGTCGGCCTCCACATCGGCAACGTCATGTTCGGCAATGTCGGACTGCGGGACAGGCTGACCTTTTCGGTTTTCGGCTCCGCCGTGAACGAGGTTCAGCGGCTGCAGAACCTGACGAAGAAATACGGCCACAACGTCGTTGCGAGCGAAGCTTTCGTCAACTATTGCGGCGGCGACTGGCTGACGCTCGGGCAGGAGAGATTGCGCGGGGTGCGCCAGAAGTTCACCGTGCTCTATCCCAAGGACGCTGCCCTGGCCGCGATTGCCCAGGAACGCGCCGAGGATCAGACGGAGGATGGACTTTCCGAAGCGGAGCATGTCATGCTTCTCTATCGCAACAAGATCGGGCCGCCGGGGCCGCGCGGCCTGATCGACAAGATGCTGCAATGAGGGATCTATGTTTCGCGTAAGTTTGCTGGCCGCCACACTTCTCGTACCGAGCATCGCAAATGCTCAAGCACTGCAGCAACAACAACCGCCTCTGGAGCAGAAACTGGTCGACGGTTTCGAAGGTAAGGACTTCGCCCCGGAAGGCGGCCTCTATTATCGCGAAAATTTCGAGCAGAGCGCCGGTACCGTCGAGTTTCAGGAAACGGTCAAACGGACGGGAAATGGCGGGCTGAAGCTCAGCGTCGTGCCGCATTGCCCGACATTGAACGACGGCTGCAGCGAGCGGGCGGAAATCTGGGAAAAGACGGCCCTTCGCGTCCCCTATGACCAGGGCGTCTGGTACGGCTTTGCCGTCAAGTTCGAGGACCCCATTCCGAGCGGGAACCATCGTTACCTGATCGCGCAATGGAAGCGCGAGATCGTTCCTGGCGCCGATGGGGATTTCAGCCCGTTCCTGGCGCTGCGCATGGATCTCGGAAAGCTCTTCGCCACGGTAGAGACCAATTATCAGCCGCCGGCCTCTACGGGACCGGAGGGCACGCCGGCCCGGTGCGGCCCGGGGGAGGTGCCGGCCTGGGGCCGGCCCGACGTCAACCAGGTACGCATCCTCGTTGCCACGGATCCAAACTGGACGACGCAGGACAGCAGCCTTTTCAATTCCTGCACGAAGGCGGTGACGGTCACCAACCACGGCAATCCGCTCCCCGAGCCGAATTCCGGCTGGATCGATTTCGCGATCTTCACCAAGCCCGGGCCGGACGGATCGGGGCACATAGAGCTGTTTGCCAATGGTAAGCCGATCATAACGGTCAAGGGCCATATCGGCCACGCCGACAAGGGCCTGGGAGAGAACCAATATTTCAAGTTCGGCCCCTATCGCGCGGCCGACACGACCGACTGGACGCTCTATTACGACGACTTTCGCCGTTCATCGCGCTGTGCCGATGTTCTGACGGACGGCGTTTGTCCCTTTCCGTGAGGTCCGGTCACCTCTTCCGAACCCCTCCACGCACGACTCCATGCTTCCTTAAAATCGGCGCCGATTTAAGGATGAGAACTCGCGGCAATCTCAAGTGCTACAAGTGACTCTTGTGCGACTGAAAAGACGCAAGGCGCTGTAGCCTGGTGGCCTGCTGGACAGCCTGCGGAAGCTAAGCTACTGTTTCGACGGTGGCGGACGCTACAGCGCCGCGGGGTTCGTCAAGGTCGCTGTGACACTTGAAATTGCTGCGTAATATCCCCGCCGGACGGCAGGGAGTCATGCAGGAGGGTAATGAGGGTAGTGTGTTGCAATGACTTCAGCAGCGGACCTATTAAGGGTTGAGGGTCTGCGGATCACATTCTCCGTGCTTGGCGGCCAAGTGGAGGCCGTCCGGGGAGCGAACTTCAGGATTTTACCGGGCAAGGTGACGGCACTCGTCGGCGAATCCGGGTCGGGCAAGTCGGCGATCAGCCAGGCGGTGATGGGCATTCTGCCGAGCGTCGCGAAGGTGAGTGGCCGGGTCCTGTTCAACGATACGGCGGCCGGAGAAAAATCGGTCGATCTGCTCTCGCTCGAAACCGACGGGGGCGAGATCCAGGAAATCCGCGGTGCGCGGATCAGCAAGATCTTTCAGGAGCCGATGACTTCACTGTCGCCGCTCCACACGATCGGCAACCAGATTTCCGAAGTGCTGCAGATCCATACGGACGCGGACAAGGCGGAGCGCAGGGCACGAACCGAGGAGCTTCTGGGCGATGTCGGCTTTGCCAATCCGAAGCGGGCCTATGACATGTACCCCTTCGAGCTTTCCGGCGGCATGCGGCAGCGGGCGATGATCGCCATGGCGCTGATCTGCCGTCCGGCTCTGCTGATCGCCGACGAGCCGACGACAGCGCTCGACGTGACGGTGCAGGCGCAAATTCTGCAGTTGCTGCGCGAGCTTCAGTCCAAGCTCAACATGGCCATGCTGCTGATCACGCATGACCTTGGCGTCGTAGCCAACATGGCCGATGAGGTCGTCGTCATCTATCACGGCGATATCGTCGAGGCGGGGCCGGTCGACGCGATCTTCCGAAATCCGCAGCATCCTTATCTCAAAGGGCTGATGGCGGCCGTGCCGCATTTCGACATGAAGCCGGGCGAAAGGCTGAAGGCGCTTCGCGAAGTGCCGGTCAAGGCTGGGACGCTTCTCGGACGCCAGGGAGCCACGAAAGCCACCGGACCGGACGTCCTCGTCTCGGTTCGCAATCTGTGCAAGACATACTCGACGCGTGCGTCGGGTTGGTTCGGCAGCGGCAGCGCGTCGCGTCATCGTGCCGTCGACAATGTCAGCTTCGACATCCGCCGCGGCGAATGCCTGGGGCTGGTCGGCGAGAGCGGCTGTGGCAAGACGACCGTCAGCAAGATCCTGATGCGCGCGGTGACGCCGGATCAGGGTTCGGTCACCTTCGACGACGGGGAAGGTGCCGTCGACGTCCTGAAGCTCGACGGTGCCGAACTCAAGGCGCTCCGCGCCAAGATCCAGATGGTCTTCCAGGATCCGGTCTCGTCGCTTTCGCCGCGCATGACGGTGAAGAACATTCTCAGCGAGCCGCTCGAGATCCACGGGCGGGGCAACCCGAAAGCGCGAGTAGAGACCGTCCGTTCCCTGTTGCAGGCGGTCGGCCTCGACCAGCGCTTCATCAATCGCTACCCGCACAGCTTCTCCGGCGGTCAGAGGCAGCGCATCGGGATCGCCCGGGCGCTCGCGCTCGTGCCGCAGCTCTTGATCTGCGACGAGCCCGTTTCGGCTCTCGACGTCTCCGTCCAGGCTCAGATCCTCAACCTTCTCAAGGATCTCCAGAAAGAACTCGGCCTGACGATGCTGTTCATCTCGCACAATCTCGCGGTGGTTGACTACATGGCCGACCGGATCGCCGTCATGTGTGCGGGGCGGATCGTCGAGCTCGCACCGCGCGAGGTGCTGATGCGCAATCCGGTTCATCCCTATACGAAATCGCTGCTGGCAGCCGTGCCCTATCCCGATCTGGATCGGAAGCTCGACTTCGACTCGCTCCAGGCGAGCGGGGGCTCGGACCAGCGTCAATGGGGAGCGCAATTCTCGGACGGCGGTGAGGAGAACGCTCTCTTTCCGGCTGATCTTGGCGGGGGCCATTATGTGCTCGCCAGGAAAACGGCAGATGCAAGGGAGTTACGACCGTGATTACCCGAAGAACAGCGCTTGCCATCCTCGCTTCAACTGCTCTGCCGAAGGTCTTGCTCGCCGCCGCGGGCGGGGTCGACGCCTTGGCGCCGCTTGTCGTAGAAGGCAAGCTTCCGCCGCTCAGCGAGCGACTGCCGAAAACGCCGCGGGTGATCAATGTCGCGGCGATGGGGAGACAAGCGGGCCGGCACGGCGGGACGATCCGCAGCCTGATCGGCAGCGCCAAGGACATCCGCCTGATGACGATCTACGGCTATGCCCGGCTGGTCGGCTATGACGAGACGCTCAACCTCCACCCGGACGTCCTGGAACGCTACGAGACGGTCGAGGACCGGATCTTCACCTTCCACCTGCGCGAGGGGCACAAGTGGTCGGACGGCACGCCGCTGACGGCCGAGGACTTCCGCTACTGCTTCGAGGACGTACTGCTCAATGAGGACCTCTCGCCTGCTGGCCTGCCGACGGCGATGGTCATGGACGGCCAGGCGGCGAAGTTCGAGATCCTCGACGAGCGCACGCTGCGCTACTCGTGGCCGATGCCTAATCCGGACTTCCTGCAGAAGCTGGCAGCGCCGCAGCCGCTGGTTCTCGCCATGCCGTCGGCCTATCTCAAGCAGTTCCACAAGAAATATCAGGAAGAGGACAAGCTGAAGGCGCTGATGAAGGAGGAGAGGGTCAAGAAATGGCACCAGCTCCACCAGCGCATGGCGCGCTCCTATCGCCCGGAAAACCCGGACCTGCCCACCCTCGATCCGTGGCGCAACACCACGCCGCTACCGGCCGAACAGTTCGTCTTCGTGCGCAATCCGTTTTTCCACCGGGTCGACGAGAACGGCCTGCAACTGCCCTATATCGACAAATTCGTGCTGAGCGTCAGTTCGTCGGCGCTCATTCCGGCTAAGGCCGGCACGGGCGAAAGCGACTTGCAGGCGGTAGGCATCGACTTCGTCGACTATACCTACCTGAAGGATGCCGAGAAGCGTTATCCCGTGAAAGTCAAATTGTGGAAGAAGACCTCCGGCTCCCGCCTGGCCCTGCTTCCCAACCTCAATTGCGCCGATCCGGTCTGGCGGCCGCTCTTGAGAGACGTGCGGGTCCGCCGGGCCCTGTCGCTGGCGATAGATCGGCGCGAGATCAACATGGCGGTCTTCTACGGGCTGACGAAGGAGAGCGCCGACACGGTCCTGCCGGACAGCCCGCTGTTCCGTCCAGAGTTCGCGAGTGCCTGGGTCGCCCATGATCCGGAGCAGGCGAACGCCCTGCTCGATCAAGCCGGCCTTGCCAAACGCGACAGCGACGGCATCCGCATCCTGCCCGATGGCCGCAGGGCGCAGATCGTCGTCGAAAGCCCCGGCGAAAGCACGCTCGATACGGATGTGCTGCAGCTCATCACCG
This sequence comes from Sinorhizobium sp. BJ1, assembly GCF_002531555.1. Lineage (NCBI taxonomy): Bacteria > Pseudomonadati > Pseudomonadota > Alphaproteobacteria > Hyphomicrobiales > Rhizobiaceae > Sinorhizobium > Sinorhizobium sp. BJ1. The sequence goes on along the minus strand of NZ_NWTH01000006.1, from coordinate 177,055 downwards.
ACTATTGGCAGAAGGTCGGCATTTCGCTCTTCATTCGTACCTCGCAGCGCGACACATTCCGCAGCCGGGCAGTCGGCGGCGAGATCACCATGTCCATGTGGTTCGGCATCGACAACGGCGTGCCGACGGCGGACATGAATCCGGGCCAACTCGCCCCGACAGCAGATGACCAGTTGCAATGGCCGGTCTGGGGCCTGAACTATATTTCGCACGGCGAAATGGGCGAGGCACCCGACCTGGAGCCGGTGGTCGAACTGCTCGACCTGCTCAAGCGCTGGCGGCATTCCGCAGACGATGCCGAGCGGGCCGACATCTGGAGGCAGATGCTGTCCATCTATACGGACCAGGTCTTCTCGATCGGCCTCGTCAACGGTTCATTTCAGCCGATCCTCGTCACGACCAAGCTGCGCAACATGCCGGAAGAGGCGCTTTGGGGCTTCGACCCGACGAGTTACTTCGGTGCCTACAAGCCGGATACGTTCTGGCTGCAAGAGGATAGCTGAGATGCTGCGGTACATTCTCTGGCGCATCGCGGTCATGGTGCCGACCCTGCTCATCATCTCGGCGCTCGTTTTCACCATCATCGAGCTGCCGCCGGGTGACTATTTCGAAAGCTACATCGCCGAGCTCAGGGCGCAGGGCGAAGGCGTCGACATGGAGCAGATCGAGTCGCTGCGCCAGCAATACGGTTTCGATCAGCCGCCGCTGCTGCGCTACATCTATTGGGTCGGCGGCATGCTGCAGGGGGACTTCGGCTATTCCTTCGAATATGAGCTGCCGGTCGGCGAGGTTGTCGGAGACCGGCTGTGGCTGACGATCCTGGTGTCGTTCTTCACGATCATCTTCACCTGGGTCATCGCCTTCCCGATCGGCATCTATGCGGCGACCAACCAGTACAGCTGGGGCGATTACGGCCTTTCGCTGGTCGGCCTCATCGGCATCGCCATCCCGAACTTCATGCTGGCGCTGATCCTCATGTATTTCGCCAATATCTGGTTCGGCACGTCGATCGGCCATCTGATGGACCAGAAATACCTCTCCGAACCAATGAGCTGGGAGAAGGCGAAGTCGATCCTCGAACACATCTGGATCCCGGTCATCATCGTCGGCGCCGCGGGCACGGCCGGGATGATCCGGCGGCTGAGGGCCAATCTGCTTGACGAACTGCAGAAGCAATATGTCGTGACCGCCCGGGCCAAGGGTCTTTCGCCGACGCGAACCCTCGTTAAATATCCGCTTCGCATGGCGCTGAACTTCTTCATCTCCGACATCGGCTCGATCCTGCCGGCGATCATCTCGGGGGCGGAAATCACCGCGATTGTGCTTTCGCTCGAGACCACCGGACCGATGCTGATCAAGGCGCTGCAGAGTCAGGACATGTATCTCGCCGGGTCGTTCCTGATGTTCCTCGCGTTCCTGACCGTCATCGGCGTTTTGATTTCCGACCTCGCGCTCGCCGTCCTCGACCCTAGAATTCGCCTGCAAGGCAGGAGCACCAAGTGACGTCACCGATTCCTGCCCCCGGCGAGCCGCTACCGCATTACGTGTCGACCGCCCCCTTCGATCCCTATTCCGTCGAGGTGATGACGGAGGAGCAGGTGCGCGTCAACCAGGCGTCGCAGTTGCGGCTGATGTGGTGGAAGTTCAAGCGGCACAGGGTTGCGCTCGCGTCCGGCATTTTCCTGGCGGTGCTCTACGGGATGATTCTCATCTGCGAGTTCCTGGCGCCCTACAACCTGCACACGCGCAACATGGACTTCATCTATACGCCGCCGCAGCGGGTGCATTTCTTCCATGAGGGCGACTTCGTCGGCCCCTTCGTCTACGGACGGACGATGGAGCTCGACATGGATACGCTGAAGCGGAACTACTCGGACAATCCCGCCGACATCCAACCGATCCGCTTCTTCTGTCGCGGCGACAGCTACCGCTTCTGGGGCCTGTTTGAAAGCAACCTGCATCTGGCCTGCCCTGCGGAGAATGGCCAGCTGTTCCTGCTCGGGAGCGACAGGCTTGGCCGCGACGTGCTGTCGCGCATCATCTACGGCGCGCGGATTTCCCTGACGATCGGGCTTCTCGGCATCACCGTGAGTTTCGTGCTGGGCATCGTGATCGGCGGCCTTGCCGGCTATCACGGCGGTGTGTTCGATCTTGTCGTGCAGCGGTTGATCGAAGTTCTGCAGTCGATTCCGAGCATTCCGCTCTGGCTTTCGCTGGCGGCGATCATGCCGGCGACGTGGAGCCCTATCCTCATCTATCTCGGCATAACCGTCATTCTAGGCCTCCTCGATTGGACTGGGCTGGCACGCGCCGTCCGCTCCAAGCTGCTTGCGCTCAGGGAAGAGGATTACGTGCTCGCCGCCCAGTTGATGGGAGCGAGGAGCAGCCGCATCATCGGCCGGCATCTTGTGCCGGGCTTCATGTCGCACCTCATCGCGACGGCAACGATCTCCATTCCTGGCATGATTCTCGGCGAGACGGCGCTCAGCTTCCTCGGCCTCGGGCTGCGCCCACCGATCACGAGCTGGGGCATTCTGCTGACGGAAGCAAAGAGTGTCAGCGTGATTGCCTTCTATCCTTGGCTGTTGTTTCCGACTATACCAGTCATTCTTGTGATATTGGCGTTCAACTTCCTGGGAGACGGGTTGCGCGACGCCGCAGATCCCTACAAATAGCCCCGGGTATCGCCGTTCGATCCAGGCAGGCGCTGCAGCGGACTTGGCATTTCCACGTATGAGAGAAAGGTTCTTCGTATGATTCGGCGCTTCGAAGATGCCCGGATTCTCATGTACAGCCACGACACTTTCGGTCTCGGTCACCTGAGGCGCTGTCGCGCGATCGCGCATGCGCTCGTCGAGGATTATAGCGGCCTGCAGGTGCTGATCATTTCCGGGGCGACGATCGCCGGCGCCTTCGACTACCGGGCCCGCGTCGATTTCGTAAAAATCCCCAGCGTCATCAAGCTGAGGAACGGCGAATACACGTCGCTCGACCGCCACATCGACCTGCACGAGACGCTGAAGATGCGTCAGTCGATCATTCGCTCGACCGCCGAGACCTTCAAGCCGGACATCTTCATCGTCGACAAGGAGCCGATGGGGCTGCGCGGCGAGGTCGAGGACACCTTGACCTACCTGAAGACGCACGGGACGAGATTGGTTCTCGGGCTTCGGGAAATCATGGATGCGCCGCACCTGCTCGAGGAAGAGTGGAAACGCCGCGACACGATGCGCAAGATCGAGCAGTTCTACGATTCGATCTGGGTCTACGGCCCCCCGGATTTCTACGACCCGCTGATCGGCCTCGATGTGCCGGCGGCGGTGCGCGACCGCATGAATTTTGTAGGCTTCCTACAAAGAAGCGTTCCGCATGACGGATTGCCCGATCACAAACCGGAGGGCGATTATATTCTCGTGACCACCGGGGGCGGCGGGGATGGCGCCGAGCTCATCCACAACGTCATCCACGCCTACCAGCAGGATCCCGACCTGACGCACAATGCGTTTGTGGTCCTCGGTCCCTATATGCCCGCCAAGCAGCGCAACAAGCTGATCCGGAAGGGCAGCCGAATCCCTTTCATCAAGATCATCGAGTTCGACAATCGCATGGAAGAGCTGGTCGCCGGCGCCCGGGGCGTCGTATCGATGGGCGGATACAACACCTATTGCGAGATCCTCTCCTTCGACAAGCCGGCGCTCATCGTGCCGCGCCTGCAGCCGCGTGAGGAGCAGCTTATCCGGGCGCGGCGTGCGTCCGAACTCGGCCTGGTCGAGATGTTGCTGCCGCACGAGGCGGAAGACCCGCTGCGCTTCGCAGCGGCACTCAAGGCCTTGCCGCAGCGGGCGACGCCGTCGTGCAACAGGAACGGCCTGAGGCTCGAGGGCCTCGTCCATATCTCCGGGATTGTTGGGGAATGGCTCGATCACAGATCGAAAGAACACCTGAGCGTCGTCAAGCAGACAAGCTGAAATACCCGTGTCGCAAACCCGAAAGATCGCCGTTGTGCTGAAGGGCTACCCACGCCTTTCCGAAACCTTCATTGCCCAGGAACTGTTGGGCCTCGAAAGGGCAGGGCACGACCTCGTGCTTGTCGCCCTGCGGCGCCCGACGGACACGAAGCGTCATCCCGTCCATGACGAGATCCGGGCTAAAGTGTTCTATCTGCCGGAATACCTGCATGACGAGCCCTGGCGGGTGTTTCGTTCCCTGTTGAAATCGCTGCCCAAGGCCGGGCTCTGGCGGGCTCTGGTTCCTTTCCTAGGAGATCTTCGGCGTGACTGGACGCGCAACCGCTTCCGCCGTTTCGGCCAGGCGCTGGTGCTCTTCGCCGAGTGGCCGGAGGGCGCCCGCTGGCTGCATGCGCATTTCATCCACACGCCGGCCTCGGTGACGGCCTATGCGAGCATCATGACCGGCGTTCCCTGGACCTGCTCGGCGCACGCCAAGGACATCTGGACCTCTTCGGATTGGGAGCTGGCGGAAAAACTCGAACGGGCGCGCTGGACGGTGACTTGCACGCGCAGTGGCTTCGAGCATCTCAAAAGCCTGACGGCCGAGAAGTCCCGTGTGCATCTGAGTTATCACGGCCTCGACCTGCATCGCTTCCCGAGCTTCGAAGGCGAACATTCCCGCCGTGATGGCTCGGATCCTGGCGACCCGGTGCGCATCTTGAGCGTCGGGCGCGCTGTCGCCAAGAAGGGCTACGATATCCTCCTCAAGGCGCTGTCAATGCTGCCCGCCGATCTCAACTGGCGCTTCGAGCACATCGGCGCAGGCGATCTGACAAAGGACCTTCGGGGGCTTTCCGACCATCTCGGCCTTGCCCAGCACGTCACCTGGCAAGGCGCACTCGACCAGAAGGACGTTCTCGCACGCTATCGCGCGAGCGACATTTTCGCACTTGCCTGCCGGGTTGCGATCGATGGCGATCGCGACGGACTGCCAAATGTGCTGGTTGAGGCGTCGAGCCAGCAGCTTGCCTGCGTTTCGACACGGGTCTCCGGCATTCCGGAACTGCTTGACGACGAGGAGAACGGCCTCCTGGTGCCGCCGGAGGATCCCCGCGCCCTCGCTGTCGCGCTCGAGCGGCTCATCCGCGATCCGGCTCTGCGCATGCGGCTTGGCGCTGCGGCGGAAAGGCGCGTGCGGGCCGAGTTCGATCATCACTCGAGCGTCAGCCAGTTGAGCGGCCTCTTCGAAAGCGAATGGAGAAAGTCGCCTTGAGCCAGCGTCGCGTTTTTTTCTATGTGCAGCACCTGCTCGGTATCGGGCATCTGGCAAGGGCCAGCCGCATTGCAAAGGCGCTGCTGGCGCGCGGCTTCGACGTGACGATGGTGACAGGCGGTTTGCCTGTCCCTGGCTTCCCGGGAGAGGGCCTGCGGACGGTCGTCCTGCCGCCGGTGACGGCGGGCGACAAGGGCTTCTCCGGCCTGGCCGATGCCGAGGGCAATCCGATCACGCCCGCGTTCCAGGAGCATCGCAAGGATCTGCTCCTGGAGGCGCTTCGTCTCTCGGAGCCGGACGTCGTCATTGTCGAGGCTTTTCCGTTCGGCCGCCGGCAGATGCGCTTCGAACTCCTGCCCTTGCTCGACGCGATCGAAGCGATGGATCGCCGTCCGCTGGTGGCGGCTTCGCTGCGCGACATCCTGCAGGAGCGGACAAAACCCGGGCGAGCCGAGGAGACGGTCGAACTGGTGAAGAAACACTTCGACCTCGTTCTCGTCCATGGCGACCCGGGTTTCGCGCGGCTAGAGGAGACCTTTCCGCTTGCAGGCGAGATCGCCGACCGAGTGGTCTATACCGGGCTTGTCGCTCCGCCTCCGCCGGCTGAATCTGCCGAGACATTCGACATCGTGGTTTCCGCGGGTGGCGGCGCGGTCGGCAAGGAGTTGATCGGCGCAGCACTCGGGGCGGCGAGGATATTGCCGCAAGACCTCCGCTGGTGTCTGGTGACCGGCCCCAATCTGCCGCAGCCGGATTTCGACGACCTCGCCGCTGCGGCGCCCCACGGCGTCAGCCTGTTTCGCTTCCGGCAGGATTTTGCAAGCCTCCTTGCCGGCGCGCGTCTCTCGGTTTCACAGGCCGGCTACAACACCGTCTGCGACATACTCCGCGCTGGCTGCAGCTCGCTGCTCATTCCCTTTACCGCTGGCGGCGAAACGGAGCAGAGCACGCGCGCAACGAGGTTGGAGAGCCTCGGCCTCGCCGCCGTTCTGCCCGAAGACGGAATCACGCCGCAGGAACTCGCGCAGCAGGTGGAAAAGATGCTCGCGCGATCGAAACCGGATATCCCGCCGCTCGACCTCGACGGAGCCGACAGGACGGCGGCGATCCTCGAGGAGCATTTGAAGCGGATGGTAGGCCTCAGATCGTGCCGATCAGCATGAAGCGCGTATATTTCTTCATCGGCAGCGCGCCCGCGAAATCGACGCGGGACAGTCCAGCCTTGGCTTGGAATTCCTCGAGCGAGGCAACGCAGTTTATGTGGCTCGGCTCGCTGAAATAGTCGTTTGACTGCAGCATCACGCGGGTGCCGGAGGGGACGAGGCCGAGCCATGTGCCGAGGTCGGCGATGTGCTCGCAACTGGTGTTGACCACGAGATCAGCCTTCAAGCTGCGATAGTCGATCGCATACATGTCCGCCGTGACAGCGCGAAACCGATCGCCGAACCCGGAATTCAGCGTGCGGGCTACCTGTTCGACAGCCGGATCGATGTCGAAACTGTCGATCGCGTCGATCGTGAAACGCCGATCGTCGAGGAGCATGGCCGGCAGGACACCGTACCAGCCGCCGAGAACGACGACCCTGCCATAGGCGGGACCGGCAGTGTTGAAGAGCTCGTCGCGCGCCCAGAGCTTGCACAGAACCTGCTTGTGGTTGAAGGCATTGGCGATGCTCGCATCGGGATGCTTCGCGATGACCCTGGCTATGCCGTCAACGAGTACGCTTCCCGTGTAGGCGGCCAATCCTCGCGCAAGGTCGTAACCGTTTTCGTGCCATTCGCTGGAACTGTGGGGGTAGTGGCTGGCATGCGTCATGCGGCTGTTGTAAGCTCAGGGTCCGGCGAGCGCAAGGCGCGCAAGGAAAGCCGCGACTGAGGTTGCCGAAGGAGCCGAGTGAACACGCTGGCCGCGCCGGTCCGACAGGAACCGGCTCGATTTTCGGCGGAAGGGAGTTTGCTTGGTCAGCCAAGCGCTTGACATGGAGTAGGCCTCTGCTCTCATGGCAGGCAGTTACGAGTTCGTGGAAGAGGCCCACGCCATTGAAGATCTGGTGGAGAGCAACCATTTGCGGCCAGCGTCCGCTTCCGGAGCGGCGCTGCGATCCCGAAATTTAGATTAGGTCTCATTACCCGCCCATGGAACCACGTCTTTCCCGCTACATCTGGACCCATACCCGAAAGTCACAGCTCTGGATCCTCCTGATCGTAGCGCTGTCGATGATCCCTTATTTCATGTCCTTCGACCTGCCTAAGCAGATCGTCAACGGGCCGATCCAGGGGCAGGGATTCGAAACGCCCGGGGCAACCCAGACGTTCCTGCCGATTTCCTTCAGTCTGCCATTCGTTGGCGAGGTCAATCTCTTTTCGGGAATCGAGCTTGGGCGGCAGGGCACGCTGCTGGCACTCAGTCTCGTCTTTCTCCTGCTGGTGATCATCAACGGGCTCTTCAAGTTCTACATCAACACCTATAAGGGCCGGCTCGGCGAACGGCTCCTGAGGCGCATCCGTTTCGAGCTTGTCGATCGCGTCCTGCGCTTCCCGCCGCACCACCTGAAGCGTGTGAAGCCGGCGGAAATCTCGACGATGATCAAGGATGAAGTCGAGCCCATGGGCGGCTTCACCGGCGATGCCTTCGTGCAGCCTGCGCTTCTCGGCGGTCAGGCGCTGACGGCGTTGATCTTCATCCTGCTTCAGAGCTTCTGGCTCGGCATCATCGCCGCGGTCATCGTCGCGGTCCAGGCGGTGATCATTCCGCGCATGCGCCGGCGGCTGCTGGTGCTCGGGCGCGAACGGCAACTGACGGCGCGTGAGCTCTCGGGGCGGGTCAGCGAAATCGTCGACGGCATCGGCACGATCCGCGGCCATGACACGTCCAATTTCGAGCGCGCAGACATTGCTGCGCGCCTCGGACGGATCTTCAAGATCCGTTACGACCTTTACCAGTGGAAGTTCCTGGTGAAGTTCCTGAACAACTTCCTCGCCCAGGTCACGCCCTTCCTGTTCTATTCGATCGGCGGCTATTTCGCCCTGCAGGGGCGCCTCGACATCGGCCAGCTCGTCGCGGTCATCGGCGCCTACAAGGATCTGCCCGGACCGCTGAAGGAGCTGATCGATTGGGATCAAGCGCGTCAGGACGTGCAGGTCAAATACTCCCAGGTCGTGGAACAGTTCAGCGTCGAGCCGTTGATCGACCCGAAGGTGCAAGAGGTTTCGGTTGCTCCGCCTCAGGCGCTCTCAGGCACGCTTGCGGCCGTCAATCTCACGATTGCCGACGATGGCGGCGCCAAGCTGATTGAACATGTCTCCTTCCAGGCACGCCCGGGCGAGACGGTCGCCATCACCGGCGGTACGGGCGGCGGCGGAGAGGCCCTGGCCGAGGCGCTCGGCCGCCTGGCCTGGCCGGCAAGCGGCAGGATCGTCATCGGCGACGAGGATATTCACGAACTGCCGGAAGCGGTCATCGGGCGGCGGATGTCCTACGCCTCCTCGGAGGTCTACGCTTTCCAGGGCAGACTCGGCGACAATCTGCTCTATGGTCTCAAGCACGCGCCGCTGACCGAGGTGGCTTACGAGGGCGACAAGGCGGCTCATCGTCGGTGGGAACTGCTTGAAGCGAAGCTCGCTGGCAATCCCTCGTTCGACCTCAATAGCGATTGGATCGACTACGGAGCTGCAGGGGCCAAGGGGCCGGAAGATCTGTTCGGGAAGATCAGGGCCGTGCTCGATGTCGTGCTCCTGACGAACGACATTTCGGCTCTCGCTGTCCGCTCGACGATCAATCCCGTCGAACACGAGGCTTTCGCCAGCGAAATCGTCGAGATGCGTGCCGCGCTGCGCCGGCGGCTCGAGGCAGAGAGGCTCAGCGATCTTGTCGTGTTCTTCGAGCCGGGCTCCTACAATGTCGAAGCAACGGTTGGCGAAAACCTGCTGTTCGGCACAGTCACAGACCAGGCGCGGTGGGAAAGGGCACTGGAGAGCCACCCCTTCTTCAAGACCGTGCTGAAACGGGCCGGCCTTCACGAGACCTTCTACGAAATGGGGCTCGAAATTGCCGAGAACGTCGTCGAACTGTTCCGCGACCTGCCGCCGGATCATCCCTTCTTCCAGCAGCTTACCTTTATGACCAGCGAGGAAATTCCGACCTATGAGGCGCTTCTTCAGAAGCTCAGGGGCCGGCCGCTCGACGAGGTCTCGGAGGAGGACGCAATCCGGATCATCCGGCTGTGCTTCGGCTATATCGAGCCGCGGCATCGCTTCGGCCTCCTGACCGAGGATCTGATGCAGAAGATCGTCGAGGCGCGGCGCGAGTTCAGCGACGGCCTGCCCGCCGATCTCGTCGGCATCATCGAGCATTATCAGCCAAACCGCTACATTGCCTCGGCCAGCATTCTCGACAACGTGCTCTTCGGTCGGATCGGCCATAAGCACACGGACGGGTCGGACAAGATTCGGGCGATCGTTCGCGATCTCTTCGAATCGCTCGGCCTCTACAACAAGGTGTTGGCCTTCGGGCTCGATTTCGATGTCGGGGCCGGTGGCAAGCGCTTGACGGCCGGCCAGCGGCAGAAGCTCAACCTGGCGCGCGCCCTGATCCGGCTTTCCGATTTCTATATCTTCAATGAGCCGCTACGGGCTCTCGACCAACGCACACAGGACCAGATCACCCGCAACACCTTCGCCTTCCTGCATGACGAGAAGCGCGATCCGGCGATCGTATGGGTCCTTTCCAATCCCGCCCTTTCGGAACTCTTCGACCGGGTGGTGCATTTCGAGAACGGCCGGTTGGTATACGAAGAAGCGGTGGAAACGCCGTCGAAAGGCAGCGACTATAAGGAACTGGCATCTTGATGTAGTATTAGCATTGGGAGGCAGGCGTAATTTCCCGGTCGGTCGGGAAGGGACGTGATAGCGCCCACGACACACTCGGAGAAGCGGACTGATATGCTCCTAAAAGACGAAGTGGAAATGTTGCGCCGGATCACGCTTTTTTCCGGCCTGCCGCCTGCGAAACTCAAACTTCTCGCTTTCACCTCCGACCGGGTGATGTACAGCGCTGGCGAAGACCTGTTCCATCAAGGAGATATCGGCGACGCCGCCTATGTCATCCTGTCCGGCAAGGCCGACGTGCTGGTTTCGACGCCAACCGGGCAGTTGAAGGTTGCCGAGGTCGAGCAGAATTCGATCGTCGGCGAGATCGCCATCCTCTGCAACACGCCGCGTACCGCAACCATTCAGACGACCACTCCGCTCGAGGCCTTGCGCATTCGCAAGGACGACTTCCTGAAGCTGCTCGCCGATTTTCCGGAAATGGCGGTGGAGATCATGCGTGTGCTCGCCGACCGCCTCAGCCAAACGACCTCCGAGCTCACCGAAGCCCGCAGCCGCGCGCAACGAGTTGAAGCATAGGGTTCTCAGACGCTCCCGACGGGTCTGTCCGCCGCACCTTGAGCGGCTGCATGAATTTATTCCGGTTCCGAATTCCGGAATCATGCAGTAGAGAGGCGCGATGCGCGCCATAACCTATTTCGACAAGACCGTTTACTTCCCCGACAAACCGGAAAAGAAGCGCTTCTTCGCTCGCCTGCAAGCGGGCCAGTGGGAGCCCGGCACGTTTCGGAACATCGCCCGCCTCGTAGATACGAAGACGACCTTCATCGACATAGGCGGCTGGATCGGCGTGACGTCCTACTGGGCGGCTCAGATCGCAAACAATGTCATCGTCGTCGAGCCCGATCCGGTGTGCTTCGACATCCTGACGCAGATGAAGGTTGGCAACGCCGGCGAGGTGGCACTTGTCAACGCCGCGCTGTCGCAGGACGAGCGCCTGGTGCTCAACTCCGTCGGGGGCGGCTTCGGCAGTTCGGAAACCTCGGCGCTGATCGCCGACGACACCGGCATGGCGATTTCCGCCGAGACCGTCACGATCCCGAAGCTGCAGGCGATGGCGAAGACCAGGCGGCTCTGCTTCAAAGTCGACATCGAAGGCTATGAATACAAGGCGCTCGACCAGTTCCGGGCAATCGACCGGAAGCGGACGGCGGGCGTTCTGCTGGCGGTGCATCCGCAGATCCTGGCTGCCTCGCTTTCCGGCCCCGCGGTCCTGCGGTCGATCCGGACCATGGCGGCAACGGTGCGGCTGATCCGAAGCTTTCGCGGATTTCGCCTGGAGAATCGGTCGGCGATCTTTATGGCGATCCGCAAGTCGATCGCCCGACGCGAACTCAGAGGCTTCGACCTGCTCTTCCTTGCCAAGTAAGTGGCGCGAAGGATGGCGTGTTACGTTGCCGGGCGAACGCGATGGAAAACGGTCGGCGCCGCGCCGGGTATCTTGCTGAACGAATATACTTCATAGGCGGCTTGGGGATCGTCTCCCATGCCGAGCGACCCCGCCGGCATGCCAGGTACGGCGAGACCGGCAATGTCCGGACGCTCAGCCATCAGTTTCTTGATCGCCGCGAGCGGCACGTGTCCTTCAATCAGATAGCCGTCGAGCGTGGCGGTGTGACAGGCCTCCATATCCGCCGGGATGGCGAAGCGGCGCTTGACTGCTGTCATGTCGGTCTCGTTGTGGACTTCTATCGCGAACCCCGCGCCCATCATGGCTGCCGCCCAGCTTTCGCAGCAGCCACAGAGCGGATCCTTGTAGATCACCATGCGCCCGGCACTGGCCAGCGCGATGCGGGGACCGAGCAAGACGAGGAATGCGCCTGCCAGGGTGCCGGCCAGGAAATCTCGGCGATGGATGGTCATGAGGTCACTCCTTTCCTGGCTATTCCTTGCAGCTTGATCCGCTGCTGATCGCACGAAATTAATGCATGTCGCCCAAAAGTGTGCAGCGGTTTTGTGATGACGACATGCATAAAAATAAGAGCCAAAAGCGCTTCGCATGAATACGTTTGAATGCGACGCACTTTAGTAGACGCCGGGTCGCTCAGCGTGTCGATGCACCAAATCGCCGCACACCGCGCACCGGTTCGACACCGCCGCGGCCGAACCTGGCAGGCTCAAGCGGCTTCTCCGGCAGTTTTTCCGCATCGGCAAGATCGTCGATGATCGGGCAATCCGGCCGCGCATCGCCGTGGCAATGGGCGGCAAGATGTTTCAGCGTCCGGCTCATCGCCTTCAGCTCCTCCGCCTTGCGTTCGAGTATCGCCACTTGATCCAGCGCGATCTTCTTGACCTCGCTGCTGGCGCGCGAACGATCGCGCCAAAGCGCCAGAAGGTCCGCCATCTGCTCGACGGTGAAGCCGAGATCACGGGCGCGCCGGATGAAGCGCAGCGTATGGACGTCGTTGTCGCCGTAATTGCGGTAGCCGGACTGGCTCCTGTCGGCCGGCGGGATGAGACCGATCTTCTCGTAGTAACGGATCATCTTCGCCGAAACGCCTGAAGCGCGCGCGAGATCGCCGATATTCATGTCATCACCCTTTCGACAGGCGGCGGTTATCTTGGAGATATAAGGTTGCCCACGACCGGAAGCGAATAGAACCGCTTGTCAGTGCCTATCATCCACGCGCAGAGGACGGAATCTCTTGAGGCGCAGGGCATTGCCGACCACGAAGACGCTGGAAAGCGCCATCGCACCGGCGGCAAAGACGGGCGAGAGCAGCACGCCATAGCCGGGATAGAGCGCACCGGCGGCCACCGGTATCAGCACCACGTTATAGGCAAAGGCCCAGAACAGGTTTTCCTTGATGTTGCGGATCGTCGCCCGGGAAAGTGCTATCGCATTAGGCACGCCGAGCAGATCGCCGGACATCAGCACCACGTCGGCGCTCTCGATCGCGACGTCGGTTCCGGTGCCGATGGAAATTCCGACATCGGCAGTGGCAAGCGCCGGCGCGTCGTTGATACCATCGCCGACGAAGGCGACATTGCGGCCATCCGCCTGCAGGCGGCTCACCGCCGCGACCTTGCCGTCCGGCAGCACCTCGGCGAGAACATCGTCGATGCCGAGCTTGCGGGCGATGGTCTCTGCAGTCCGGCGGTTGTCGCCGGTGACGATCGCGATCTTCAGACCGAGATCATGCAGCGCCCGAATGGCTTGTGGCGTCGTCTCCTTCACCGGATCGGCAACGGCGATTATCGCGGCGAGCCTGTCATCGATCGCGGCATAGAGCGGGCTCTTGCCTTCGTCGCCGAGCCGGGCGGCCTCCGAGGCAAAGACCGAGACGTCGAGGCCGAGGCGCGCCATCAGCCTGTCGGCGCCCACATGGACGGTCTTTCCGGCGATCTCCGCCCGGGTGCCGAAGCCAGGGATCGCCTCGAATTTGTCGGGGTCGCTGACAGCGAAGCCCTCGGCCTTGGCAGCCGAAACAATGGCTTCGGCGATCGGGTGTTCGGAGCGTGCTTCGGCGGCGGCGACCAAAGCCAGGACGGAACTGCGATCGAAACCCGGCGCCGTGTTGAGGTCGGTCAGTTCCGGCCGCCCCTTGGTCAGCGTGCCGGTCTTGTCGACGGCGATAATTTTGGCATTGCGCAAGGTCTGCAAGGCTTCGCCCTTGCGGAAAAGCACGCCCATCTCGGCGGCGCGGCCGGTGCCGACCATGATCGAGGTCGGCGTAGCGAGACCCATTGCGCAGGGGCAGGCGATGATCAGCACCGCAACGCCGTTGACGAGTGCGAAGGCCAGGGCCGGGTGCGGTCCGAAGATGAGCCAGACGACAAAAGTCAGCAGGGCGACGGCCATGACGACCGGCACGAACCAGGCCGTGATGCGATCGACGAGCGCCTGGATCGGCAGTTTCGTGCCTTGCGCCTGCTCAACCATCCGGATGATCTGAGCAAGGACCGTATCGGCCCCGACCTTGGTGGCGCGGAATGTGAAGGCGCCGGTCTTGTTGATGGTGCCGCCGACGACGTCCGATGCCTTCGTCTTTTCGACCGGCACCGGCTCGCCGGTGATCATCGATTCATCGACATAGGAATCTCCCTCGACAATCGTGCCGTCGACGGCAATCTTCTCCCCGGGACGCACCAGCACAAAGTCGCCGGCGCGCAACTCGGCAATCGGGATCTCCAGCGCCTCGCCGTCGCGGCGGACCCGTGCAGTCTTCGGCTGAAGCCCCATCAGATGCTTGATCGCCTCCGATGTGCGCCCCTTGGCGCGCGCTTCGAGCAGCCGACCGAGCAGGATCAGCGTGACGATCATGGCTGCCGCTTCGTAATAGACATTGGATGTCCCGGTCGGCAGAAGCCCCGACGCAAAGGTCGCGACGACGGAATAGCCCCAGGCGGCCGCCGTCCCGATCGCCACCAGCGAATTCATGTCTGGCGCGACACGCAGCAGGGCAGGCACACCCTTCGCGAAAAAGCGCAAGCCGGGGCCGAAGAGAACGATCGTCGCGAGCGCAAACTGCAGGTACCAGCTCTGCTCCATGCCGATCCGGGTCATCACGAAGTCATGGATCGCCGGCACGAAGTGCGACCCCATTTCGAGGACGACGATAGGCAGCGTCAGTAAAGCGGCGATCAGGAAGTCCCGCTGTAGGCGGTTGAGCTCCTCGTCGCGCTTCTCCGCTTCGCGGTCGATGTCGCGGTCATTGCCGCGTTGATGCGCCTCGTAGCCGGCGCCGCGAACCGCGTCCAACAGCATCTGCGTAGACGCGAGCCCCCTGACCAACCGGATCGAGGCGCTCTCGCTGGCCAGATTGGCATTCGCCTCGACAATGCCTGGAACGGCCCTCAGCGCTTTCTCCACGCGCCCGACGCAGGAGGCGCAATTCATCCCCTCGATGCCGAGCTCGAGCGTGTCTTCAACCGCTCCGTAACCGACATTCTCGATCGCTTTGACGATCTCGGCTGGTTTCGCCGTCGTATCGAGCCGGACGTCTGCGCGCTTCGTTGCCAGATTGACGGACGCGGATACTACGCCGGGCACGGCGCTGATCGCCTTCTCGACGCGCGTCACGCAAGAGGCGCAGTTCATGCCCTCCACAGAAAGGCTCAGCCTGCGCAAATCTTCTGCATTTCTGACGGCACTCGGGGATGCCATGGTCCTATTCCTTGTGATGTATCTGCCTTGAGGATGGGTTTTCGAATGGAGCGCGGCCGAGCAGTCGCTTCATCCGCCTATAGGGGCAGGCTTTCGTAGCCGGCGGCGTTGAGCGCCCGCGCGATCGCTGCTCTATCGGCCGCCGTCTCACCTCGCGGCGAGATCCACCTCAATTCCGGCCGTCGGATCGACGCCACGAATCGCCTTCTCCACTGCGCGACCGCCGGAGTTCATATCTTCGATCTTTTAGCGCTGCATATCTGTCTCCGTAAATGCGTATGACCGGAAGATAGGCCTTCCCACCGTTGGAAGGTCAAGGGATGCTTTGTGAAGGAAACTCGGCGCAGTGAGAGGCGCAGGTCATTGATGCTTGCGAGGACGTCGGCGGCCATCCGCGTCAATTTTCCTTCACGGCGCTGGAATAAGGTTCAATATGCGGCCTTTACCCAAGACGTCGGAGCGGTGAAATGACCAAATCAACACGCGAGGAAGAACACTTCGACTGGCTCGAAGCGGAGCTGGCGGACACCTTGGACGAGGATTACGAGCTCGAGCTTTCAGAACCGGCGCTGTCTGAGGAAATCCGCAAGATCTACCGCAAGACGCATCCTCCGACGATGCCGCGGATGGAGTATTTCCGCGCCCTCCTGGCGCTGCAGGCGGAACTGATCAAGCTCCAGGACTGGGTCGTCTATCACAAAGAGAAGGTCGTCGTGGTTTTCGAGGGCCGGGATGCCGCCGGCAAAGGGGGCGTCATCAAGCGCATTACGCAGCGGCTCAATCCGCGCGTCGCGAGGACCGTTGCGCTACCGGCGCCCTCCGATCGCGAGAAGACCCAATGGTATTTCCAACGTTATGTGCCGCATCTGCCCGCCGGCGGCGAGATCGTGCTTTTCGACCGCTCCTGGTACAATCGCTCCGGCGTCGAGCGCGTCATGGGCTTCGCGACAGAAGATGAGGTCGAGCAATTCTTCAACGACGTTCCCGCATTCGAGCGCATGTTGGTGCGCTCCGGCATTCGGCTTGTCAAATACTGGTTCTCGATCACCGACGAGGAGCAGCAACTGCGCTTCCTGATGCGCATCCACGATCCGTTGAAACAGTGGAAGCTCTCGCCGATGGACCTGCAATCGCGTGTGCGCTGGGAAGCCTATACCAAGGCCAAGGAAGAGACCTTCGCCCGCACCAACATCCCGGAAGCGCCGTGGCACATCGTCGAGGCCAACGACAAGAAGCGGGCGCGGCTCAACTGCATCGACCACCTCTTGAAGCAGTTCCCTTATGAGGAGGTGCCGCACGAGGATATCAGCCTGCCGGAGCGGATATTCAATCCCAACTACGAGCGAATGGTGCTGCCGCCGGAGCTCTACGTACCGTCGAAATACTGATCGACCGGTGTGCGCCAGCGCGATGTCACGCCTGCGCCGACACGGGCTTGTCATCGATCTGTGAGAGACTTGGTGTCCCTGCCAGACACGGCTTTGCTATTGTGTTGCTTTTCAAAGAGATGGCGAGATGGACGTGGATCACCGCACAGATTTGCTCTCACTCTACCCGGACGAAATGCGCATGCTTCGCGAGATGTTCGATTGCGCCCTGGTCGAGCGCCAGTGGAGCAGCAATTGCGAGGCGGCGGAAGCGCTCGCCGCGCGGATCGCCGATCTCCATCAAACCGGTGTCCAGGATGCCGACGATCTCCTCGCGATGATCCGCCGGTTCTGAACCTTGTTCAGACCGCGCCTTGGTCAACGACAGCGGCCGTTACGAGCCCGGCAAACGGGGGCCCACGCCCTCCGTCGGCTAGCGACTTGCACCCCGCAGCCGGAGCCGCGCTCTGTCGAGCCACCTGCGTTGCGGCAGAGTCCAGTCATCTTCAGTGCCGCTTCGGGCAGGCGTTCACTCTTGAGTTCGATCTTGGACGCCAAGGCATGGATGGCCTATGATTGCAACGCTCTGCGGTCAGTCCTCTGCACCGGTGAAGGCGGATTGCGATGCGGTCGACCGAGTTTCATCTTGTCACGAACTGGACCATCGACGCCTCTGTCGAGGATGTCTGGCGGGTGTTGAGCGCCCCCGAGACCTGGCCGGGATGGTGGCCCTCGGTAAAGCAGGTCACGCTTGTGCGCCTAGGCGACGAGGCCGGCATCGGTGCCGTGCACCGGATGAAATGGTCCACGGCGTTGCCCTATGACTTGGCCTTCGACATGGAAACGACCAGGATCGAACCTATGTCGCTCATCGAGGGGAAAGCTTCGGGTGAACTCGAGGGTACCGGTCGATGGACGCTTCGGCGCGACGGCGCGAAATGCAATGTCCGCTACGACTGGATCGTCAAGGTCACGAAACCCTGGATGGTCAGACTTGCATTCATCCTGAAGCCTGTTTTCAGCTGGAACCATGCGATCGTCATGGAACGCGGTCGGCGAGGTCTGGTGCGTCGCCTGGCCGGTGATCGTTGAGACTCCCGGGCGGCTATTCCCGGGTTTTACCGGCATTTCCTACAGCGCCGTGCGTCCTTTCAGACGCACAAAGGACGCTGTAGCACCTTGAATTGCTGCGGCGGCGCTTCGCTCGGTGCTACCAGCAAAAAATCCTACGCGAATCCTATTTCTTTCCTCTTGAGGCTCTCTCGAACCTTTATGCGGTTCGGAGCCATATTCTCGCCAGGTTTCAACCACCCGCCGCATCGCCTCGATCTTGCGGCGGAGATGCGCACGCCATCGCGATCACCTGCCGGGTGCCCGGTGCTGCCTCGGGGTGACGCACAGTCAGTAAAACAACACACAGGGATCATCGTCATGGACATTGTCGTTCTCGCAATAGCCATCGTGTTTTTCGCTTTATCGTTTGCCTATGTCAGGGCTTGCAGCAACCTCTAGTCGCGGAGCGGAAAGATGCTCGTTGAATACACCCTCGGTGGCGCAGTGACCGTATTCCTCCTCGTCTACCTGACCTACGCCCTCATTCGTCCGGAGCGGTTCTGATCGCCAAGGCATAATGTTCGGAAAGCCATACCCATGACTATCAACGGATGGATTCAGATCCTTGTTTTCTGCGGGATCGTCACCTTGCTGGTGAAGCCGCTCGGCGGCTACATGACGCGCGTCTTCAGCGGCGAGCACACGCTTCTTTCATGGATCTTCGGTCCGCTCGAGCGCGGTCTCTACGCCGTCGCCGGTACGAGCGAGCGGGAGGAACAGCATTGGACGACCTATGCGGCCGCCTTACTGTTCTTCAATCTGGCAGGGTTCCTGCTGCTCTATTTTCTCCAGCGCTTTCAAGGCGCACTGCCGTTCAATCCGGCCGGCATGGCCGCCGTCCCGCCGGAACTTGCCTTCAACACCGCTGCCAGCTTCATGACCAATACGAACTGGCAGAACTACGGCGGCGAGAGCAGGATGTCCTATCTCGTGCAGATGGCCGGCCTCACCGTCCAGAACTTCGTCTCGGCGGCGACCGGTATCGCCATTGCCGTGGCTCTGATCCGCGGGTTTTCCCGGGCATCGGTCAAGTCGATCGGCAACTTCTGGGTCGACCTGACGAGAGCCACGCTCTACATCCTGCTGCCGCTCTGCGTGGTGCTGACCCTCGTCTATGTCTACCTCGGCATGCCCCAGACGCTCGGCGCCTACCTCGAAGCGACGACGCTCGAAGGGGCGCGACAGACGATCGCCGTCGGCCCGGTCGCGTCACAGATCGCCATCAAGATGCTCGGCACCAATGGCGGCGGCTTCTTCAATGCCAACGCCGCCCATCCGTTCGAGAATCCGGACGCGATCTCCAATCTCATCCAGATGGTGTCGATCTTCGCGATCGGAGCGGCGCTCACCAACGTCTTCGGCCGCATGGTCGGCAACCAGCGTCAGGGCTGGGCGATCTTCGCGATCATGGGCGCCCTGTTTCTCGTCGGCGTCGTCGTCTGCTACTGGGCCGAGGCAGCCGGTAACCCGCTCGTCCACGCGCTTGGTCTTGAAGGCGGCAACATGGAAGGCAAGGAAGTCCGTTTTGGTATTTCCCTGTCTGCCCTCTTCGCCGTCATCACCACGGCGGCCTCCTGCGGCGCCGTCAACGCGATGCATGACAGCTTCACGGCGCTCGGCGGGCTCATCCCGCTGATCAACATGGAGCTCGGCGAGATCATCGTCGGCGGCGTTGGCGCGGGCTTCTACGGCATCCTGCTCTTCGTTGTGCTGGCGATCTTCGTGGCCGGCCTGATGGTGGGTCGCACTCCGGAATATCTCGGCAAGAAGATCGAGGCGAAGGAGGTCAAGATGGCGGTTCTTGCCATCCTGTGCCTTCCGCTCGCGATGCTGGTCTTCACGGCGATCTCGGTCGTGCTGCCGGACGCCGCGGCGTCGATCGCCAATCCCGGTCCGCACGGCTTTTCGGAGATCCTCTACGCCTACACGTCGGCGGCCGCGAACAACGGCTCTGCCTTCGGCGGCCTGACCGGCAATACGGTCTGGTACAACCTCACGCTCGGCATCGCGATGCTGATGGGTCGCTTCCTGGTCATCATCCCAGCCCTGGCAATCGCCGGCTCGCTGGTGGCCAAAAAGACCGTACCCGCTTCCACAGGGACGTTCCCGACCGACGGAGCGCTCTTCGTCGGCTTGCTCAGCGGCGTCATCCTGATCGTCGGCGGCCTGACGTTCTTCCCGGCTCTCGCGGTCGGCCCGATCGTCGAGCATCTCGCCATGCTCCTCGGGCAGACCTTCTGACGGTGGCGCCATGGCTCACGTAGTCCGCCATTCACGCAAATCGTTCCATCCCCTCGCCGAGCACCTGGCGCGGGGAGAAGCGCCGCCGCCACGGGTCTCGACCATCCTCTGCCTGATCCTCGGCGGGATGACGCTGCTCGTGCTGATCGGCAAGGCGTTGACATATTTGTTCGCAGCGACCTGACCGATCGCGGTGCGTTCGAAACATCCAACTGGAGTCTCCAATGAGCCAGTCGAAATCCACGAGCATCATGGACGCTCGCATCCTCATACCCGCCATCGGCGATGCCTTCCGGAAGCTCAATCCGGAGGCGCTCGCCCGGAACCCGGTGATGTTCGTCGTCGGCGTCGTCTCCGCTTTGACCACCGTCCTGCTTCTCCGTGACCTGATCACGGGCGGCGGGAACATCGGCTTCTCGTTCCAGATCGTCGTCTGGCTTTGGTTCACCGTGCTTTTCGCCAATTTTGCCGAAGCGGTGGCCGAGGGACGCGGCAAGGCGCAAGCGGAATCGCTGCGGCGGACGCGCACGGAAACCCAGGCGAAGCTGCTGAAGGGCGATGATATCAGGAACTTCAAGGTCGTCCCCGGCACGAGCCTGAAAGTCGGCGATGTCGTGCTTGTCGAGGCCGGGGACATTATCCCGTCGGACGGCGAAGTCGTCGAAGGCGTCGCCTCGGTCAACGAGGCGGCCATAACCGGCGAATCCGCGCCGGTGATCCGCGAATCGGGCGGTGACCGGTCCGCCGTCACCGGCGGCACGCAGGTGCTTTCCGACTGGATCCGAGTCCGGATCACCGCGGCGTCCGGCTCGACCTTTATCGACCGCATGATCGCGCTCGTCGAAGGCGCCGAGCGGCAAAAGACGCCCAACGAGATCGCGCTCAACATCCTGCTTGCCGGCATGACGCTGATCTTCGTTCTGGCGACGGCGACGATCCCGAGTTTCGCCACCTATGCCGGCGGCTACATTCCCGTGCTCATTCTCGTGGCGCTCTTCGTCACGCTGATACCGACGACGATAGGCGCGCTTCTGTCGGCGATCGGCATCGCCGGCATGGACCGGCTGGTGCGCTTCAACGTACTTGCCATGTCCGGCCGTGCCGTCGAGGCGGCAGGCGACGTCGATACGCTGCTGCTCGACAAGACCGGCACCATTACGTTCGGCAATCGCCAGGCCACGGAGGTCAAGCCGGTTCGTGGCGTCACCGAGCAGGATTTGGCGGATGCCGCACAGCTTGCGTCGCTCGCCGACGAGACTCCGGAGGGCCGCTCCATCGTCGTGCTCGCCAAGGAGAAATACGGCATCCGCGCCCGCGACATGGGCAGCCTGCATGCCCACTTCGTGCCGTTCACGGCGCAAAGCCGAATGAGTGGCGTCGATTTCGACGGCTCCAGCATCCGCAAGGGGGCGGTCGACGCAGTTCTTCATTATGTCGATCGCACCACTGTCGCGAGCACCGATGGTACTGCGCGGGTGGCCGTGCGTGAACCGCAGGCAGCCCGCGAGCTCCAGGCGATCGCCGACGAGATCGCCAAGGCGGGCGGTACGCCCCTTGCCGTGGTCAAGGACGGCCGACTACTCGGTATCGTCCATCTCAAGGACATCGTCAAAGGCGGCATCAAGGAGCGCTTCGCCGAATTGCGCCGCATGGGCATTCGCACCGTGATGATCACTGGCGACAATCCGATGACGGCTGCGGCGATCGCGGCGGAAGCGGGCGTCGACGATTTCCTGGCTCAGGCCACACCCGAGAACAAGCTCAGCCTCATCCGCGAGGAACAGGCGAAAGGCAAGCTCGTGGCGATGTGCGGCGACGGCACGAACGACGCGCCCGCGCTCGCCCAGGCGGATGTCGGCGTCGCGATGAACACCGGCACGGTGGCGGCGCGCGAAGCCGGCAACATGGTCGACCTCGATTCCGACCCGACGAAGCTCATCGAGATCGTCGAGATCGGCAAGCAATTGCTGATGACGCGCGGCGCCTTGACGACCTTTTCGATTGCCAACGACGTCGCCAAGTACTTCGCCATCATCCCGGCGATGTTCCTGGCTTTCTATCCGCAGCTCGGCGCCCTCAACGTCATGGGCCTGAAGACGCCCGAGAGCGCAATTCTCTCGGCGATCATCTTCAACGCGCTCATCATCGTCGCGTTGATACCGCTTTCGCTGAAGGGCGTGAAATACCGGCCGATCGGCGCAGGCGCGCTGCTCTCGCGCAACCTGCTGATCTACGGCCTCGGCGGCATCATCGTTCCCTTCATCGGCATCAAAGTGATTGACGTCGTCATCACGACGCTCGGCCTCGCATAAGGATCGATCCCATGTGGAAGCAAGTAAAACCCGCGATCGTCATGATCATTGCACTCACCATACTGACTGGACTGGTCTATCCGCTCGGAATGACCGGCATCGCCCAGGCCCTGTTCCCGCATCAGGCGAACGGAAGCCTGATCGAGAAGGACGGGAAAGTCGTCGGCTCCGAACTGATCGGTCAGGCCTTCACCAGCGACCGGTATTTCCAAGGTCGGCCCTCCGCCGCCGGCGACGGCTACAACGCGGCCGGTTCCAGCGGCTCCAACCTCGGTCCGACCAACGCGAAGTTGATCGACCGCATCAAGGCCGACGCCGAGGCGCTGAAGGCGACGAACCCCGCTGAGCGGGTACCGATGGACCTGGTGACGACGTCGGGCAGCGGCCTCGATCCGCATATCTCGCCCGAGGCGGCCTATTTCCAGGTGCCCCGCGTCGCCAAGGCGCGCGGTCTCGACGAAACCGCGGTCAAGGCGCTGGTCGACGGCCATGTCGAAGACCGGGAACTTGGCTTCATGGGCGAGCCAACGGTCAATGTTCTGGCATTGAACCTTGCGCTTGACAGCACTGCTGCTCAATAACGGAATGGGCTGAGGCCGATACGGTCCCAGCTTCTGGCCGCGAGGGGAATGCCAATCCATGCCCGACGAAAGACGCGACGTCGATAAAAGGCCATCGCCCGACGCTCTCCTCGAGAATGCCGAACGCGAGGCCCGCGGACGCCTGAAGATCTTTCTGGGTGCTGCTCCGGGCGTGGGAAAGACCTACGAGATGCTGGTCTCAGGCCGGACGCGGAAGTCCGACGGCATCGACGTCGTCATCGGCATCGTCGAGACCCATGGCCGCCAGGAGACCCAGTCACTTGTAGGCGGCTTCGAGTTCATTCCCCGCCGCCAGGTCGAGTACGAGGGCCGCATCCTCGATGAAATGGACCTCGATGCCATCCTCGCGCGACGTCCGCAACTGGTCCTCGTCGATGAGCTGGCGCACACCAATGCAGACGGGAGCCGCCACTCGAAGCGCTACCTGGACGTGGAGGAAATCCTCGCCCAGGGCATCGATGTCTATTCGACGCTGAATGTCCAGCATATCGAAAGCCTCAACGACATCGTCGCGCAGATTACCCGGATCCGGGTGCGTGAGACGGTGCCCGACTCGATCATCGATCGTGCCGACGACGTCGAGATCGTCGATCTAACCCCCGATGATCTCATCAAGCGCTTGCATGAGGGAAAGGTCTATCTGCCGACGACGGCAAAGCGGGCGATAGCCAATTACTTTTCTCCCGGCAATCTGACGGCCCTGCGCGAACTGGCGCTGCGACGCACCGCCGAGCGCGTCGACGACCAGCTTCTGAGCCACATGCAGGCGCATGCGATTCCCGGTCCCTGGGCGGCGGGAGACCGCGTGCTTGTCTGCATCGACCATGACCCGCGCGGCGCCGCCCTAGTCCGCTACGCAAAGCGGCAGGCGGACCGGTTGCGGGCACCCTGGGCCGCAATTCACGTCGAAACCTCCCGATCCATCAACATGCCCGACGCCGATAAGGACCGGCTGGCTTCGCATCTGCGGCTTGCCGAGCAATTGGGTGGCGAAGCCATGACCATTCCGGGACAGAGCGTGGCGCGCGACATTCTCCGGCATGCTGCGGCCCACAATTTCACGCATGTGGTAACGGGAAAACCGAACAAGCCGCGCTGGCGGGAGCTGATCGAAGGATCGGTATCGCATGACCTGATCC
Source organism: Sinorhizobium sp. BJ1 (assembly GCF_002531555.1). Classification (NCBI taxonomy): domain Bacteria; kingdom Pseudomonadati; phylum Pseudomonadota; class Alphaproteobacteria; order Hyphomicrobiales; family Rhizobiaceae; genus Sinorhizobium; species Sinorhizobium sp. BJ1. Next base: position 153,065 of record NZ_NWTH01000006.1, on the reverse strand, counting down.
GGCACGCCGGCGAGATCAGCATGCACGTGGTCTCCGGCGTGGAGCGCGCCCCGCCGGCCTCAAGGGGCGTGAAGACCGCGCCGCCGCCGCAACAGGTCAAGCTTCAGCCCTATCTGTTCAGCACGCTCTACATCTCGATCGCGCTTGCGTTCGGCGCGCTGCTCGACCAGGTTCTGGACGTCCGCAATCTGGCACTCGTGTTCCTGATTGCCGTTCTCACCTCGGCCGTGACGGCGGGCCTCGGCCCCGCGCTCTATGCCTGCGTCGTCAGCGCGCTGGCCTTTAACTTCTTCTTTCTGGAGCCGCGATACACGCTGACGATCCGCGACCCGGAGAGCGTGTTGGCGCTGGTCTTCTTCCTGGTCGTCGCGGTTACGGCGAGCAACCTGACGGCGCGTGTTCAACGGCAGGCGGCTGCGGCCCGGCAGCGTGCCAGGACGACCGAGGACCTTTATCTCTTCTCGAAAAAGCTCGCCAGCACCGGAACACTCGACGATGTGTTGTGGGCGACAGCGCATCAGATGGCGTCGATGCTCAAGGTTCGTGTGGTGATCCTTCTGCCCGAGGACGACTCGATTGCGGTCAAGGCAGGCTATCCGCCCGACGATACGCTCGTCGACGCAGACATCGCCGCGGCGCGTTGGGCGTGGGAAAATGATCGGCCGGCGGGTCGCGGCGCCGACACGCTGCCGGGAGCCAAGCGCCTTTACCTGCCGCTGAGGACCGGTCGCACGGCCATCGGCGTCGTTGGTCTCGACAATGACAGGCAGGGACCACTTCTGACTCCGGAACAGCAGCGGCTGTTCGATGCCCTGGCAGACCAGGCCGCACTTGCGATCGAGCGGGTGCAGTTGGTCGCCGACGTGGACCGGGCGCGTCTAGGCGCCGAAGCGGACAGGCTTCGTTCCGCTCTTCTCACGTCGATCTCCCACGACCTCAAGACGCCGCTGGCAGCCATCATGGGAGCGGCCGGTACGTTGCGCGACTACTTCGGCGCGATGCCGGAGGACGATCGTACGGACCTGCTTTCGACGGTCGTCGACGAGTCCGAGCGGCTCAACCGCTTCATCGCCAATCTGCTCGACATGACGAGGATCGAGTCCGGCGCGACCGAGCCGAACGCCTCCTTCCAGTATGTCGGAGATGTCGTCGGCACGGCGCTTCGCCGGGCCGGCAAGATGCTGGCGCGACACAAGACGGCGATCGACATCCCCGCCGACCTGCCGATGCTGAGGCTCGACCCCGTCCTCTTCGAGCAGGTGCTGTTCAACCTCCTGGACAATGCGGCCAAGTATGCCCCGCCAGGCTCGATCATCAGGATTCGCGCGTGGGTCGATGGAAGCGCCGTTACCCTTCAGGTCATGGACGAAGGTCCCGGTATTCCAAGCGGTGATTTCGAGCGTGTGTTCGACAGTTTCTATCGCGTCCGCAAGGGCGATCATGTGCGCGCCGGCACCGGTCTCGGGCTTTCGATCTGCAGGGGCTTCGTCGAGGCTATGGGCGGAGCGATTTCGGCGGGCAAGAGAACGGATCGCTCGGGAGCGGTCTTTACCATCACGATGCCGATCCCGACCGACACGCCAAAGGTGGAAGATCTGACATGACGGTCTTAAACGTGAAAATACTCGTCGTGGACGACGAGCCCGCGATCCGAAAGCTGCTTAGGGTTGGGTTGACGAGCGAGGGCTATGCGGCGATCGAAGCGGTCAATGCCAAGGATGCGATAAGTCTGGTCGCTAAAGAGCAGCCGGATCTGATCCTTCTCGACCTCGGCCTGCCGGACATGGCCGGCCACGATCTCCTGGCGAAATGGCGGAACGACGCAGTGGAATTGCCGATCGTCGTGCTTTCCAGCCGGACCGATGAAACCGGCATCGTCAAGGCGCTGGAAATTGGTGCCGACGACTATGTCACCAAGCCTTTCGGAATGAAGGAGCTTGCAGCGCGCATCCGCGTCGCCCTCCGGCACCGGCTGCAGCAGCAGGGCGAAAGGCCCATTTTCAAGACCGGCGACCTTTCCGTCGACCTGGTGAAGCGGATCGTCAAGGTGGCGGACAAGGAAGTCAAGCTGTCGCCCAAGGAATACGACATCCTGCGCATCCTCGTGCAGTATGCGGGCAAGGTCATCACGCACCAGCACCTCTTGAACCAGATCTGGGGCGGATCGACCGACGTTCAGTATCTGAGAGTTTATGTGCGCCAGCTTCGCCAGAAGATCGAGCGCATCCCGGACCAACCCCAATACATCACCACGGAAACCGGCGTCGGCTATCGTCTTCGCGAAGCGGAACAGAATTGAGTTGCCGCTTGTCACCATCGTTCGGGACGCGAGTGCATCATGAACATATCTGAAATTCTCACGCCGGAGCGCATCGTCATCGATCTCGCCGCCGCGTCGAAAGTACAGCTCCTGCATCGCTTTTCGGAAAGCGCGAGCGGGGCGCTCGGTATCGACGAGAGCGAGATATTCCGCGCGCTGAGCAACCGGGAAAATCTTGGTTCGACGGGAATCGGCGAAGGAATTGCGATCCCGCATGCACCCATGCGCGGGATCGCGGCTCCGTTCATCCTCTTCGTGCGCCTCAAGAAACCGATCGATTTCGAATCCATCGATGACGTCCCGGTCGACATCGTCTCCTTCCTGTTGACACCCACCGAAGGCAACGCCTCGCACTTGAATGTTCTGGCCGCGATCGCGAGAAAGCTGCGTTCGCCCGAGACGCTGAGATCTATACGGGCGGCATCGGAGCCGGAGGAAGTCTATCTCGCGCTCCTGGACGAGGGGCACGCTGCCGCTACAGAATGAAGCTGTGTCTATTTTCGGAGTTTGGAACGAAACAGGTCGTGGTTCTGCCGGCCAGCCGGCATCGGTTGCGGGCGACGAAACTATAGAGCGCATCCGCCCACCTTCGCGGGATGAGAAGGAATGGCCGGCAGAGCGACCAAGGAAAGCCCAGGCCGGCGACGACCCGAATTGTGGCTGCCGAGCGAAGATAAGCGCGTCCGCCCTCGAGAAACAGGTTCGTCTCGTAGTCACCGTCGTCGAGTCCGTAGTGTCAATAGAGCGCTCTACCTACCTCGGGCTGCGCAGCCGCGAATTGGTATCTCGCATCTTTCTCGTGCTTCAGCGCAAACTTGACCCAGCCGGAACAGAAGACGCACTCGGCGTCGAAACAAAGATGGGTCGCTCATCCGGAAGGGCGGGACCGCCGGGTTGTTCTTGTAGCTGTAGCGGTCCATAGCCCGCCATTCTGCGGTTATCGATCTTCCAGCCTGTATCATAGCTGGGGCTGCTTGCCACGCCTTGACCTTCGAGTGTCGACGTGGCTTTCACTTCGGCAACTGTTGCTCTATGACGACCGGACGGAAGCGCGGGGAGGAACATGAGAAAACTTGTCGCTGGCAAGCTTCACGGAATTTTACGTGACCGAGGCCAACCTCAACTATCATGGCTCGATCACCCTGGACCCGGATCACTGCGAGGCGGCGGGAATCCTGCCGATGGAGTTTGTCGAGATCTGGAACAAGAATTCCGGCGCGCGCCTTTCGACCTACGTCATTCTAGGCGAGCGCGGCTCGCGCTGCTGCATTTTGAACGGCGCGGCGGCGCGGACCTGCCAGCCCGGCGATCAGGTCATCATCTGCAACTCGGTCTATCTCGACGAGAGCCGCATTACGGATTTGAAGCCGAAAGTGCTGACCTTCGACGAGAAGAACTGCATTCGCGATCGCTTGATCTACTCGGTCGAGTTCGATCAGCAGGGCCAATACACGTTCAGCATTCTCGATGAAGAGGATCGGAGGCAGCCGATCCCGCTTCCTGTCGCCGGCGCATAGCCGCTGCGTGGCATGTGCAGGCCCGCCTCAGGAGACCTCCGCGGCAAGCCAGTTGCGGAATGCTTCCAGCGGCGGATAGTTGGCCCGCGACCGGGGCCACACCAGCCAATAGGTGCCGGAACCCGGAACCGACCGCTTCAGGAGCGGCACAAGGCGCTTCTCCTCTATCTCGATGTCAGCGAGATAGTCGGGAAGCAGGGCTATTCCGAGCCCTGAAATAGCGGCCTGCGTCATCGTCGCGAACTGATCGAGCAGCATTCCCGTTACGCTCGGCGCCTCGGCGCCTTGCGCGGCGAACCAGATTTCCCAGGCATTCGATCGTGTCTCCAGCTGCAAAAGCGGCAGGCCCGCCACTTCATGAACGGAGCGAACCGGGTGTTCGGCCAGGAGTGCCGGAGAAATGCAGGCGGTCAATCTTTCCTCAAACAATTTCATGTGCCCTGCATCGCGCCAATCGTCCGTGCCGAAATGAATGGCTGCGTCGAAACCCTCGGCGGAAAAATTGAATCGCTTGAGCCGTGTCGCGAGGTTGATCGTGACACCGGGATGCTTGGTGAGAAATTTGCCGAGCCGCGGCGCTAGCCACCGCGTGCCGAAGGCTGGCAGGATGGCGAGCGACAGGGCGCCGCCGCCCGGATTGGCTGAAAACTCCATGCTGCCGCGCTGAATGAGGTCGAGCGCCCGGGTGACGTCCCGTCCATAGGCCTGGGCGGCTTCGGTCGGGATGAGCCGCTGCCTGTGGCGCTCGAACAGCGGCCTTCCCAACTGCTCCTCCAGGCTCTGGATGAGGCGGCTGATGGTGCTTTGCGTCAGACTGACCTCGCGTGCCGCCGCCGAAATCGAGCCGGTTCGCAACACAGCCTCGAAGGCCGACAGGAGGCTGATGGAGGGAAGAAAGCGGCGCGGGCGCATCTAGTTTATGTATTCGATGAATGCTTCTTCGGCAAGATACGGTTCTTTCTTCAGCAGGACAATCGTTATCTACATGGAAAGCCAATTCGATGTCGTTCTTCATCGAAACGGTGAACACCAACGAGGACACGCACGGCATCCATGCGCTGATCCTCGGCCGAGCCCAGACCGGCATTCAGGCATTCTTCTGCTAGAGCGGAGCGCGGAAATTGTGCGCGGTTTTCCGCCCGCATCCGCCGTAGCTTCTCAGAAGCGATCATGAGCGCGGGCGACTTCCGAGGCGGGCAAGCAGCAGCGAAAGCCGGGGTCAATGTGTGACGTGCGAAGCGGCCGACATCAATTCATCGGGGTTCAGCGCTCGGCATACGTTCCGGCCGTCGTCTTCAACTTCCGTGTAGCTCCAGCGCACTACCCCCTCTCGATCGAGCAGGAAGTGGCCTACTAGCTGCATATGGCCGGCGATGCTTACCTGCTGATCGGCTTCGGTGATTTCATAGCCATCCTTCTTGTTGAGAAGGTCGCCGGCTGCTACCGGGTTCATCGGTTCGGGCAGTTCTCCCGGCCCCTCGACCCTCATTGCCATGACCGCGTCCATTCCGACCTTGGATGGCCAGTCGGTTTCATCCTCGGTGAACTCGACGATGGGTAGGCCGAAGGCGCGGTGCGAGGCGCGTGCCGGATCGGATGCAGCAAGAAGACCGGCTATCGGATGATATCGGAAGTAGAGACGCGCCCGTTCGACTGGGGTGTTTACCACCGCCAGGGTTTGCACGCCTTTCTCGCGCAACGCCGGATTGAGCTGCGCCATCGCCGCGACATGGCGGCGGCAGAACGGACAATGCAGGCCTCGAAACAGACCGACCAGCAACGGGCTGCGGCCGCGAAAATCATCAAGTGCGATTTTCCCCTCCCGCAATATCGCATCGAAGACGACGTTTGGAGCTTGATCGCCCGGTTGCAACGGGTGGTCGACATGATGCGTAGACATTGGACAACCTCCTCGCCCCAGGGATCGGCCGAGAAAAGACAGTACGGCAGGTGTTGCGAGGTCGCTGTAGGGGCCTGATCTCGTCTGCCGCAAAGCCAGGATCCGATCTCAGAATGGGCCCACATTGGTCGACGAGCAAGCGATAAACAACACCGCGTGGTCCGCGCCGCGATCTCGTTTCGAAGGTCAAATCGTGACAAGCAAGGTCACTAACGGGGTGGATGTGTCCTTAAATCGGCTACGATTTAAGGAAGCATGCAGCAGGCGGAACATTCCTGAACCGGCGTGGTTATCGAGACCACCTGAGCGAGGATACCGCCAAATGGTCGATCTGCCGGGAAATCGCGGAAGCTGTTGGGTGGCCGGCGCCGGCCCGACGGGCTATGCTGCGCTCGGTGGCTCGATCCATGCCGAAACGGTTGTCGTTGGAGGCGGGATCGTCGGGCTCACCGCAGCGCTTCGCCTTTGCGAGGCCGGACGATCCGTGATCCTTGTCGAGGCGCTTGAGATCGGCGGGCAGGTGACGGGCCGGTCGACAGCAAAGATCACGACGCAGCACGCTTTGATCTATCGCCATCTCATCGACACCCTCGATGTGGCGACGGCGCGCAGCTATGCCGAGGCGAATTCGGCAGGAGCCGCGCTGATCAAGGACTGGGTTCGGGACTATGCCATCGCTTGCGATCTGGAACCAAAGGATGCCTATACCTATGCAACAAGCGCGGAGGCACGCGAAGCGATTGCCGCCGAGGCAGAGGCGGCGCGCCAGGTCGGGCTTGAAGCACAGGTGCTCGATCGCGCACCGCTGCCTTTTGAGACCACAGGCGCGCTTCGCTTTGCCGACCAGGCGCAATTCAACCCGGCGAAGTATCTCGTCGGGCTGGCACATGCCCTGGTGGACCGCGGCGGTCGCCTATTCGAACACAGCCGAGCGGTATTGATAGGCGAGGCGAGCCAATGGCGCGTCGTTACCGCAGGCGGGACGGTTCATGCGGAACACGTGGTCGTCGCGACCAACATGACGGTCAAGAGCCCGGTGGGCATGGCGAACCGCACGCAGCCGCGATGCCATACCGCCATGGCCTTCCGCGTCGGTGAGTCGCTCGTCATCGACGGCATGTTCATCGGCATCGACGATCCGACCCATTCGATGCGGACCGGCTCGGATGGCAGGGGTCCACTGCTTGTCGTGCTGGGTTCGAAATTCAACACCGGCCAGGATGGGAACGTCGCGGCACGCTTCATCGAGTTGGAGGAATGGGCGCGTCAAAACCTGCCGGTCGGCGATGTCGCCTGGCGCTGGTGCAACGAGGACTACGACACTGCTGATCGGGTGCCCTTCGTCGGCGAACCCGATCCCGAGAAGGCTCCGGACTTCCATATCGCCACCGGATTCAACGCCTGGGGCATCAGCAACGGGACCGCGGCCGGCATGATGATCGCGGACACGATCCTGGGCCGCGACAGTCCCTGGCGGGGCCTGTATGATCCCACCCGGCCCTACCCCAAGGAGTTTCACAAGAATGGCGACAGCCAGTCGATCGTCGGCAGCACGGACGACATACGGCCCGGTGAAGGCGGGGTCATCCTGAGGGGCGACGAGAAGATCGCCGTCTGCCGGGATAGTGATGGGTCGCTCAACGCCGTTTCCGCGTCCTGCACACATAAGGGCTGCACGGTCACCTGGAACAATGCCGATCGTACCTGGGATTGCCCCTGCCACGGCTCGATCTTCGCGTCGGATGGATCGGTGATCCATGGTCCTGCCAGCAAGCCGCTTGCTCCGGCGGAACTGTAGCGCGGCCTGCCGGCGGTCTTATCGGCCCGGGCGGCGTCGCCGTATCCCTTCGCCGACAACGTCAGGCGCGGGCCGATCCTTTTGCACGACGATCGAGAATAATTCTAAGTCTGGCTTCGCTGTGGGCCGGGCCGGCGCGCTCGCCGGTCTTTCGTTCCTCCGGCCGCGGTCGCCAATCGGCATCCTCCCCCAGCGCGTCTTTCGCCTGCGGTCCATCCAGGCGATTAAGCAGCGCGATAATCATCTCCCGGTCGCTGACGCCGCTGTCGGAAGACAGATAGTCCCATAGGTCCCTTCGACAGTCCTCGATAAGCTTTCTCAATTTCTCCGGGTTCATCGGGTACCTCAAAAGGAAAGCTAGGCAGGGACGTCCCGGAGCGGTGCAGAAGGGCGATTGGCAACCGCTCCGGGACTGTCGCACGGCGGCGGCGGGGGATAGCCGTGGTTCCGCGGGTGCTCATCTTTGAGTATGTATTGCGAGCAAACACTCGGCAACGGGCCTAAGACCTTTGATCGTCCGACCCCGGACTAAGGTCCTAGTTTAAGGTGCCTATTGGTCGGCAGCGGGTGCTGATAGTTCCGGCTCGAACGTGCATACGAAAATGTGATGATAAGGTAGGGTTATCGCCACAATCGGAAAATCCAACTTAAACTAATGGAGCCGTTTGGCTATGGTGCCGACAGATGGAGCTGCTATCACGCGCGTCGGTGCAGCGGCTAGGTCTATCGTCCACCCTTCGGAACGAGTGACGTCTTGATGACTGACTTCTTCTGGATGGTTAAATTCAAGAAGCCCAATGGAGAGAATAATGGATTCCAAGGTCGATAGTGCGGGCAAGTGTCCGGTAGTGCACACCCACACGGCCCATGGGGGAAGATCTAACCGGGACTGGTGGCCGAACCAGTTAAACGTCAGGATCCTTCATCAGAACTCGTCCCTGTCCGATCCGATGGGCCAGGCTTTCAACTATGCCGAAGAATTCAAGAAGCTCGATCTGGAGGCCTTGAAGAAGGATCTCCATGCGCTGATGACCGATTCGCAGGATTGGTGGCCGGCCGATTTCGGCCATTACGGACCGCTCTTCATCCGCATGGCCTGGCATAGCGCCGGTACCTACCGCACCGGCGACGGCCGTGGCGGTGCAGGCGCCGGTCAACAGCGCTTCGCGCCGCTCAACAGCTGGCCCGACAACGTCAATCTCGACAAGGCGCGCCGGCTGCTCTGGCCGATCAAGCAGAAATACGGCAACAGGATCTCCTGGGCCGACCTGATGATCCTCACCGGCAATGTTGCCCTGGAGTCGATGGGCTTCAAGACCTTCGGGTTCGCCGGCGGCCGCGCCGATGTCTGGGAGCCCGAGGAAGACGTCTATTGGGGCGCCGAGGATACCTGGCTTGCCGACAAGCGCTACACGGGCGAGCGCGACCTCGAAAAGCCCCTCGCTGCCGTGCAGATGGGGCTGATCTATGTGAACCCTGAGGGGCCGAACGGCAACCCGGATCCGCTTGCCGCCGCCCGCGACATCCGCGAGACCTTCGCGCGCATGGCGATGAACGACGAAGAAACCGTCGCCCTCATTGCCGGCGGCCATACCTTCGGCAAGACCCACGGCGCGGGCGACGCCGCACATGTCGGCGTCGAGCCCGAAGGGGCTGGTATTGAAGAGATGGGTTTCGGCTGGACAAGCAGCTTCGGAACCGGCAAGGGCGGTGACACGATCGGCAGCGGCCTCGAAGTCACCTGGACGACGACGCCGACGAAGTGGAGCAACAACTTCTTCTGGAACCTGTTCGGCTACGAATGGGAACTGACGAAGAGCCCGGCCGGCGCCCATCAGTGGACGCCGAAACATGGCGCCGGCGCCGGTACTGTTCCGGATGCGCACGACGCGTCGAAGCGCCACGCGCCGGCCATGCTGACGACCGACCTTGCGCTGCGGTTCGACCCTGCCTACGAAAAGATCGCGCGGCGGTTCTTCGAAAATCCGGATCAATTCGCGGATGCATTTGCCCGCGCCTGGTTCAAGCTGACCCACCGCGACATGGGCCCGCGGGTGCGCTACCTCGGTCCGGAGGTCCCGGCAGAGGAACTGATCTGGCAGGATCCGGTCCCGGCCGTCGACCACCCGCTGATCGACGCCCAGGACATCGCCGATCTGAAGGAGAAGATTCTCGCGTCCGGACTGCCGGTCTCCCAGCTGGTCTCGACCGCCTGGGCGTCGGCGTCGACCTTCCGCGGCTCCGACAAGCGCGGCGGGGCGAACGGTGCCCGCATCCGCCTCGCACCGCAGAAGGATTGGGAGGTCAACCAGCCGGCCCAGCTCGCGACCGTGCTCGAAACGCTCGAAGGCATCCAGAAGGCGTTCAACGACGCCCAGTCTGGCGGCAAGAAGGTATCGCTTGCCGACCTGATCGTCCTTGGCGGCGCGGCGGCCATCGAGAAGGCCGCGATGAACGCTGGTCACGACATCGAGGTTCCCTTTGCGCCGGGCCGCACCGACGCCACGCAGGAACAGACCGATGCGGACTCCTTCGCGGTCCTGGAACCGATCTCCGAGGGCTTCCGCAACTATCAGAAGGGCGACTATTTGATTTCGCCCGAGGAGTTGCTGATCGACAGGGCGCAGCTTCTGACGCTGACCGCGCCAGAAATGACGGTTCTCGTCGGCGGCATGCGCGTGCTGAACGCCAATGTCGGACAGGTCCAGCACGGCGTCTTTACGACGCGCCCCGAGACGCTCACCAACGACTTCTTCGTCAACCTGCTCGATATGGGTACAGCCTGGAAGGTCTCTCCGGAATCGAAGTACGTCTTCGAGGGACGCGACCGCAATACGGACGAAATGAAGTGGACCGCGACCCGGGTCGACCTCGTCTTCGGTTCGAATTCCCAACTGAGAGCGCTTGCCGAGGTCTACGGCCAGAGCGATGCGCAAGAAAAGTTCGTGCGCGATTTCGTGGCGGCCTGGACGAAGGTAATGAACGCGGACCGCTTCGACCTCGTCTGATCGGAGCTGAAAATTCACTCGGGCACGGCTGCGTTCCAGCCGTGCCCGAGTAGCTGTTGGACCGTGCAGATCGTCGGCCCAAGCACTGTCACACACCGAGCTTTTGCCGCTCCGCGATCCGCCAGGTCCGCGGCGTCATGCCGACGTGGCGGACGAAGAAGCGCGAGAAATAGGCCGCGTCGGAAAAGCCGAGGCGGAAGCTGATCTCTTGGATGCTGGCACGGGTGAAGACGAGTTCGCGCCGCGCTGCCTCCAGCAGCCGTCCGGCAATCACCTCGTGGACGCTCTGCCCGGCCATCGCCCGGACCACCCGGTTGAGATGGGTCGGGGACAAACCGAGCGCGCGTGCATAGAAGGCGGCCGGCCGGTGCGTCAGATAATGCTGCCTGAGCAGCGCATCGAAACGTTCCATACGCCGCTCGTTCTCACTCTCCCCGGCTGACTCGTGGGCGTGCGGCGCTTCTGCGAGCCGCGCCGTTAGCCCCAGCACCGTCGTGAGATAGGCATCGAGTAGCCCAGTGCGGTGGCTGCCTCGCGCCTCCCATTCCTCGGCCAGGCGCTTCAACGTCTCAGCAACGTAGCGGCCGTCCTCGCTGCCGCCGAGCGGCGTCAGGCGAGCTGTCGCCAGCCAAGTGCCGAGCCGGCTGCGGCCGCCGGGCGCGACCGGCAGGTGCGAGGCGAGCACCGTGAAGACGAAACCGTCGATATCGGGGGAAAAGCGGAAGCCATGGCTGACGGCGGGCGGGACGGTGATTACCGCCGGCGGCGAAATCGGTTGCGGCGTCTCTCCGAACAGGGCATCGCCCGAACCCCTGGCGATGTACAGGATCTGAAAGAAGCTCTCGTGGCGATGCAGACCGATTTCCCAATGATGCAGGCGGCTGCGCGAAGGGATCGTCTCGCAATGCAGCCAGAAATCCGGTCGTTCTCCGGATTCCTCGCCGTAAAGCTCATAGGTCGGCACCGTTCGCTTCACTCCGCCTCCTCCAGTGCCAATGTTCGATAAGTCCAATTACTTGGCCGAAATGTCCATTGAGACAAGGGCCTCCAGCGCGCAAACTTCCTGACAAATGACAATTCTGATGCAGGCGGAGAATGCGGCTTGACCGCCAGTGCGATGCTCCAGGTTAGGAAGTGCATGCGAACCCAAGTCGTCATCATCGGTTCCGGGCCATCCGGTCTCCTGCTCGGACAATTGCTGACCCAGGCGGGGATCGACAATCTTGTCCTCGACCGCGCCAGCAAGGAGCACATCCTCGGCCGGGTGCGCGCCGGTGTTCTCGAGGAGGGCACCATGCGGCTGTTGGACGAGGCCCGGTCGGGGGTCCGCATGCATGCCGAAGGGTTGCCGCATGATGGATTCTCGCTCGCCTTCGACGGCCGCGACCATCGCATCGACCTCTTCGGGCTGACGGGCGGCAAGCGCGTGATGATCTATGGGCAGACGGAACTCACCCGCGACCTGATGGACCATCGCGAAGAGGCGGGTGCGCTGTCGGTCTACGACGCCGCCAATGTCGCACCTCATGACTTCGACGGCCGCGCGCCTTACGTCACCTTTGAAAAGGACGGCGTTACGCATCGCATCGACTGCGATTTCATCGTTGGCTGCGACGGCTTTCACGGGGTTAGCCGCAAGGCCGCGCCGGAGCGGGCGATCCGCGCCTTCGAGAAGGTCTATCCCTTCGGCTGGCTCGGCATCCTCGCCGACGTGCCGCCGGTCGATCACGAATTGGTTTACGCCAACCATCCGCGCGGCTTCGCGCTCTGTTCCATGCGCTCCCTGAGCCGCAGCCGCTACTATATCCAGTGCTCGCTCGACGAGAAGCTTGAGGAATGGGACGACCAGCGCTTCTGGGACGAACTGCGACGCCGCCTGCCGGCCCATCACGCCGAACGGGTGGTGACCGGGCCATCCTTCGAGAGGTCGATAGCACCGCTTCGATCCTTCGTCGCCGAACCGATGCGATTTCACCGGCTGTTTCTTGTGGGCGATGCCGCCCATATCGTGCCGCCGACCGGGGCCAAGGGACTGAACCTTGCAGCGAGCGACGTGCACTACCTGTTCGAGAGCCTGCTCGAGCATTATCAGGACCACTCCAATGCCGGCATCGACGCCTATTCGGCCCGGGCGCTCGCGCGTGTCTGGAAGGCGGTTCGCTTTTCCTGGTGGATGACGACGATAATGCACCGCTTTCCCGACACCAGCGATTTCGAACAGAAGATCCAGGAGGCCGAACTCGACTATCTCACCCATTCCCGGGCCGCCGCGACAGCGCTCGCCGAGAACTACGTGGGGCTGCCGTTTTGACCCGGCCAATGGCAATGCGTTCTGGGCATTGGTGCGTTAGCTTTCAAGGGAGGCCTTCGCCGTGTGGTTGAATAAGTGGCATGATTCATAACTGGCAAGTTATGTGGGGCGGGTTATCTTTCATTATTTACCATTGCTTCACATGGCAAACTGACGGTGATCAAGTTTTGCAAGATCTTTGGAGGACGCCGGCCGGGAGTGAGCCGGGTGTCGTGGGGAGGTAAAATGAAACGGACTATTCTTGCCGTGCTGGCGGCACTTACAATTGGCGGTGCGGCTCAGGCCGACACGATCAAGATCGGCGTCATTGGGCCGTTTTCCGGTCCGTTTGCGCTGCAGGGTAAGAACTTCAAGGCTGGCATTGACGCCTATATGGCGCTGAACGGCAGCAAAGTCGGCGACGATGATATTGAAGTCATCTACCGGGACGTGCCGCAGCCGGATCCCGCCCAATCCAAGGCGCTGGCGCAGGAGCTCGTCGTCAAGGAAGGCGTGCAGTATCTCGCCGGCTTCTACTTCACCCCGGACGCTATGGCAGTGACGCCGCTGCTCGAGCAGGCGAACGTGCCGCTCGTCATCATGAACGCCGCGACTTCAGCGATCGTCACCAAGAGCCCGCTGGTCGTGCGCACCTCCTTCACGCTCTGGCAGACCTCGACGCCGATCGCCAAGGTGGCGAAGGACGCCGGCGTCTCGAAGGTTATTTCGGTGGTCAGCGATTATGGACCTGGTGTCGATGCAGAGAACGCTTTCAAGAAAGGCTTCGAAGCCGTGGGTGGACAGGTCGTCGAGGCGATCCGCATGCCGCTCGCCACCAACGACTTCTCGCCGATCATGCAGCGAATCAAGGATTCGGGAGCCGAAGGGGTCTTCGCCTTTCTGCCGTCCGGCCCGACGACGCTGGGTTTCGTGAAGGCCTTCAACGAAAACGGCCTGAAGGAGGCCGGCATCAAGTTCTTCGCGCCGGGCGACCTGACGCAGGAGTCGGACCTGCCGGCACTCGGCGAAGCGGCGCTCGGGATCCAGACGACCTTCCACTACGCGGTCTCGCACGATTCGCCGGAGAACAAGACGTTCGTCGAGGCGGCCGGCAAGGCGATCGGCAATCCGGCCGAGCTTTCGTTTCCCTCGGTCGGTGCCTATGACGGCATGCATGTCGTCTACAAGATGATCGAGGCGACCGGCGGCGAGCAGGACGCGCAGAAGGCGGTCGATGCCGTCAAGGGGCTTTCCTGGACCAGCCCGCGCGGGCCCGTATCGATCGATGCGGAATCTCGCCATATCACCCAGAACATCTACCTGCGCGAAGTCGCCAAGGCCGAGGATGGCTCCTATTACAACAAGGAGATCGCGACCTTCGAGAAGCAGGGCGATCCCGGCCTTGCGGCGCTGAAGTAAGATCCACCGGCAATGGATGCGGGGCCTGAAGCTCCGCGCCACCGGAAATAGGATGAGCTCATGCAAACCGTCTTCAGCATAGCGGTCGACGCGCTCGCTTACGGCATGGTGCTGTTCGTGATCTCGATCGGTCTTTCCGTCACCATGGGTCTCATGCGGGTGGTCAACCTCGCCCATGGCGCCTTCGCCATGATCGGTGGATACATCGCCTCCTATGCAGCACGCGACCTGGGGCTCGGCTACGGATTTGCGGTGCTGCTTGCCGTATTCGGAACGATCGTCATCGCCGTTCCGATCGAGCGCCTGCTTTACCGGCGCATCTACGGAGCGCCGGAACTCACCCAGGTGTTGATGACGATCGGCATCACCTTCTGCATCATCGGCATTGCCAATTACGCCTTCGGCCCGACGCTGAAGACGGTTCCTCTGCCCGCGGGGCTTCAGGGATCGGTCGACCTCGGCTTCCGCTCGATCGCCACGCACCGGATTTTCGCGATCGCCTGCGGTCTCTCCGTCGCTGCTGCTCTCTGGTATCTGATCGAGAGAACTGGCTTCGGCGTGAAGCTGAGAGCGGCCGTCGACAACGCGGCCATGGCGGCCGCCCTCGGAGTTCGCACCGAAATCGTCTACGCGGTGAGCTTTGCCGTTGCCGTCGGTCTGGCGGCATTGGGAGGCGTGGTCGGCGCCGAACTGCTCCCGGTCGAGCCCTACTACGCCCTGCGTTACATGGTGACCTTCCTGGTCGTCGTGTCCGTCGGCGGGGCCGGATCGATACCGGGCGCGCTGATTGCCTGCCTGTTGCTCGGCGGCATCGACACGGCCGGGCGCTATCTGGTGCCGGAATTCGGCGAATTCTTCTTCTATCTCGCGGTCATCGCCATCGTCTGCGTCTTCCCACACGGCCTTGCCGGAAGGATTAGAGAATGACCATGGCAACGATGAACGATGCACTGGCAGGCGCGCCCGGCAAAGGGCGAAAGTTCGGCCGCGACCTCGCCGGTCTGGCCGTGATCCTCGGGCTGGCCGTGATCGGCTATCTGTTGTTTCCAAACAACCTGGCGCTCCTCACCCGCATGACGGCGATCGCGCTCCTGGTTCTGTCCCTCGATCTCGTGACGGGTTATTGCGGCGTCGCGACGCTCGGCCATGCGGCGCTCTTCGGCACTGGTGCCTATGCCGCCGGCATTGCCGCGGTGCACTTCGGCCTCACCGATCCGCTGCTGATGCTCGCCTGCGGCATTCTCGGCGGTGCGCTTGCCGGCCTTGTCTGCGGCATTGTCATTCTTCGTGCCCATGGTCTTCCGCAACTCGTCCTGTCGATCGCGCTCATACATCTGTTTCACGAGTCTGCGAACAAGGCCTCGGTCTGGACGGGCGGCAGCGACGGCCTAGCCGGTATCGCGCCTGATCCGCTGCTCGGCTACTTCGAATTCGACCTCTGGGGCCGCACTGCCTATGTCTTCGGCATCGTTCTTCTTTCGGCCGTCTTCACGCTCCTGCGGCTCGTCGTCCGTTCGCCCTTCGGCATGCTCTGCCGCGGCATCAAGGAAGACTCGGTCCGGGTTCGCGCCATGGGCGCCTCGCCGAAGCTGGCGCTGATGAAGATGTATGTGATTTCCGGCGCGGTTGCCGGCACGGGCGGTGCGCTCAATGCCATCTCGACGCAGGTGGTCGGACTCGACAGCCTCTCCTTCACGCTTTCGGCCGAGAGCCTTGTCATGCTGGTCCTTGGCGGCACGGGCTCTCTTTTCGGCGCGCTCACGGGCACGATCGTCTTCATGTTCTTCGAGGACATTGTCTCCGCCGCCAACCCGTTCCACTGGCTGACAATGGTCGGCGCCCTTTTGATCGCCGTCGTGCTCTTCGCGCCAAAGGGTCTCTACGGCACGGCTGCCGGTCTGGCGTCCAGATGGCGGGGGGCTGCCCGATGAGTCCTCTCTTCGAAGTCAGGAACCTCAAGCGCTCCTTTGGCGGCCTTGCCGTGACCAACGACGTCAGCCTCGTCATGGCTCCGGGCGATCGCGTCGCGCTGATCGGCCCGAACGGCGCCGGCAAGACGACCTTCGTCAATCTCGTCACCGGCAACCTGACGCCGGATTCCGGCGACGTGCTGATCGGCGGCGAAAGCGTCACACGATCCAATGCCATCGGACGCGTACGGCGGGGCCTAGTGCGTTCATTCCAGGTGACGCGCCTCTTCCAGGACATGACGCCGGCCGAACACGTGGCACTTGCGGTGCTGCAGCGTGATGGGAGGGCAGGGCGCATGTTCGGCCACTTCCTGTCGATGCCGGAAGTCATGGCGGAAGTGAGCGAGCTTCTCGGTAAGCTCGGCCTTCGCGAGTTGATGCACCGGCGCGTGAGTGAGATCGCCTATGGCCAGCAGCGACTTCTGGAGATCGCCGTGGCACTGGCGCTGAAGCCCAAGGTCCTGCTCCTCGACGAACCGGCTGCCGGCGTGCCGCAAAGCGATACTGGCCGCATCGAACAGGCGCTGGCAGACCTTCCGGTCGATCTCGCAGTGCTGATGATCGAACACGACATGGATCTCGTCTTCCGCTTTGCCAAGCGTGTCATCGTGCTCGCCGCCGGAACGATCATCTTCGACGGGTCGCCGTCGGAGGTCACCAAGGATCCGCGCGTGCGCGAGGCCTATCTCGGGAGCTATGCCAATGCCAGCCACGCCGCTTGAAGTTGAGAACCTCTCCGCAGGTTACGGGCCGACGCGGGTACTGGAAGGGATCTCGTTTTCGGTGCCCGCCGGCGCGCGGCTTGCGGTGCTCGGCCGCAACGGCATGGGCAAGACGACGCTGCTTGCCACTCTCGCCGGCCAGACGCGCCGCTATGAGGGGAGCATCCTGATCGGCGAGACGGATGTCACGGCGTTGCCGAGCGCGTCGCGGGCCTTGAAGGGCCTGGGCTTCGTGCCGCAGGCGCGCTGTGTCTTTCCGACCCTGACGGTCGAGGAAAACCTCTTCGTTGGCCTCAAAGGGCGCCCGAAAAGCGCGCTCAAGGAAGCCTACGAGATGTTTCCGCGACTTTACGAGCGGCGGAAGAACCTTGGCTCCCAACTTTCCGGCGGCGAGCAGCAGATGCTGTCGACCGCCCGGTCCATTCTCGGACGTCCCTCCGTTCTACTCCTCGACGAGCCGCTCGAAGGGCTGGCGCCGGTGATCTGCGAGGAATTGATGAAGGCCTTCGCCGAGCTCGCGAAGACCGGCGACATGACGATCCTGCTGGTCGAACAGCGCATCCAGAGTGCGCTCGATTTCGCCGACCACGTCATCATCCTGGAGCGGGGACGGCTTGCCTGGAGCGGAACACCCGCAGAGCTTACCAAGGATCACACGGCCGTCGATCGCCTGCTGGGGGTCGGTGGCCTGCACTAGTCTGGCGATCCACAGTCGGCAGGTGGCAGCAGAACCGCTTGGCTGCATTGCCTCCTGATGAGGCCGATTTTCCCAAGAAAATCCGGCGGAATGCCCTTGAAAATTTGAAAGTCTTTCGCCTTCGGCGTCGAAATGGGCGGCTAGCGATGATGCGTGCAACGTCGCACAATCAAGCTGCTGCATGGGGGTCCCCGTCCGGCGAGGCCGCATGGCCTGGATCGCAGACGCTTGTTGCGATCGAAATGGGAACAGCCGGGAGTTGGAGGAGCAGCTTTCCGGTCTCAGTCGTTCGGCCGCGTCGAGATGACCGCTGCCAGAGCGGGATCAGGAAAAATGTGAGCGGTTTTCCGTCTGGACCCCGCTCCAATCTAGGAGGATCGATCACGGCCTTGGTTCATCCAGGGTCATCGTGATCTCAGGGAGGAATAATGTTTGAACGGCTTTTCAAACTGAAAGAGCATGACACGACGATCCGCACGGAGCTGGTCGCCGGCCTCACGACATTCCTGACGATGTCGTACATCATCTTCGTCAATCCGGACATCCTGTCGACCACCGGCATGGATCGCGACGCTATCTTCGTCGCGACCTGTCTCGCCGCGGCGCTCGGTTCAGCCGTCATGGCGCTCGTCGCCAATTGGCCGATCGGCATGGCGCCCGGCATGGGCCTCAATGCCTTCTTTGCCTTCACGGTCGTGGCCGCTCTCGGCTTCACCTGGCAACAGGCACTCGGCGCCGTGTTCATTTCCGGCCTCATCTTTCTGCTGCTGACTGTTACCGGGGTCAGAAGCTGGCTGATTGCCGGCATCCCGCATTCGCTGCGCAGCGCCATCGCGACCGGTATCGGCCTGTTCCTCGGCATCATCGCGCTGAAGAACGCCGGGATCGTCGTCGACAATCCGGCGACGCTCGTCGGCCTCGGCGACCTGAAGCAGACCGGTCCGCTGCTCGCCATCCTCGGCTTTTTCGTCATCGCCGTGCTCGACTCGCTGAAGGTCCGGGGTTCGATCCTGATCGGCATATTGGTGGTCACGGTCCTGTCGATGTTCATGGGCGTCTCCGAGTTCAAGGGCGTGGTCGCGGCGCCGCCGAGCATCGCCCCGACTTTCCTGCAGCTCGACATCATGGGCGCGCTGCACGGCGGTCTCGTTCATGTCATCCTCGTCTTCGTGCTCGTCGAGGTCTTCGATGCCACCGGCACCCTGATCGGCGTCGCCAAGCGGGCGAAACTTGTCGAAGAAGGCAAGCCGAACCGTCTCGGCCGGGCGCTGCTCGCCGATAGTTCGGCCATCATCGCCGGCTCGCTGATCGGCACCAGCAGCACCACGGCCTATGTCGAGAGCGCCTCCGGCGTGCAGGCGGGCGGCCGCACCGGTCTCACCGCGCTCACGATTTCGGTGCTGTTCCTTGCCGCACTCTTCATCTCGCCGCTTGCCGCCGCCGTTCCGTCCTATGCGACGGCGCCTGCGCTGCTCTACGTAGCGGGGCTGATGATGCGCGAGCTTACGGAAATCGAGTGGGATGACCTGACCGAGGCGGCACCGGCGGCCCTGACGGCGATCGCCATGCCTTTCACCTACTCGATCGCCAACGGCCTCGCCTTCGGCTTCGTGAGCTACGTGGTCCTCAAGGTCTGCACTGGCAAGTGGAGTGTCATCCATCCCGCCACGCAGATCGTCGCCGCCTTGTTTATCGTGCGCTTCGCTTTCTTCGGCGGCTGAGAAATTTATGTGAGGGGCGCCAGCGCCCCTCACATAGACAAAAGAAATCGGCCGGGTCCGGCCGATTTTCATTGAACGACTGACAGTCTCGATTAGTCCGGCAGCATTTCGCGCAAGCGCAGCAGTGCGATCCGCTCCACCTGCCGGCAAGCCGTCTCCAACTCGGTCTCGCGGTCGTTGCCGATGCGGCTTTCGAAGGCGGCGAGGATGTCGTCCTTGCTGCGGCCCCTGACCGCAATGATGAAGGGGAAGCCGAACTTCTCGACATAGGCAGCGTTGAGCTCCGTGAAGCGCTCACGCTCCCGATCCGTCAGGGCGTCGAGACCGGCCGAGGCCTGCTCGGTGGTCGAGCTCTCGGTCAGGCGTTTGGCCTGCGCGAGCTTGCCGGCAAGATCGGGGTGAGCGTTGAGGACAGCGAGCCGTTCCGCGTCGCCCGCCTCGCGAAAGACGGTGGTCAAGGCCGCGTGCAGGCCGGTCGCCGTGTCATTGGCCGGCGACAGTTCGCCCGCGAAAGCGCGCTTTGCGATCCAGTCCGAATGTTCGAAGATTCCGCCGAAGCGGGCGACGAAGACCTCTTCGGATAGCCGCGATGGTCGACCGTCGTTCGATTGGTACGGATAGGTCTCGGCCCAATTGCGGGCGATGTCGATGCGGCGGGCCAGCCAAACCCTGTCGTGGCTCTTCACATAGTCGATGAAGCGCGCAAGCGCCGCCGCCCGACCGGGCCGGCCGGCGAGGCGGCAGTGAAGGCCGATGCTCATCATCTTCGGCGATCCCGCTTTCCCTTCTGCATAGAGAACATCGAAGCTGTCCTTCAGATAGCTGAAGAACTGGTCGCCGCTGTTGAAGCCCTGCGCCGTCGCAAACCGCATGTCGTTGGCGTCGAGTGTATAGGGGATGACAAGCTGATGCCGGTCCTTGTGCTCGTGCCAGTAGGGCAGGTCGTCGGCATAGGAGTCGGAAACGTAGTCGAAGCCGCCAGCCTCGGTGACGAGATCGAGCGTGTTTTCCGAACAACGACCGGTATACCAGCCGCGTGGCGGCTCGCCGGTGACGATCGTGTGTAGCCGGATCGCCTCGGCGATCTCGGCGCGCTCCCGTTCGACGCTGAAATCGTTGTGCTCGATCCACTTGAGGCCATGGGAGGCGATTTCCCACCCCGCATCTTGCATGGCGGCGACCTGCGCCGGTGATCGCTGCAGCGCTGTCGCGACGCCGTAGACGGTGACCGGCACTTGCCTGTCGGTAAACAGCCGGTGCAGTCGCCAGAAGCCGGCGCGCGCGCCATATTCATAGATCGACTCCATGTTCCAGTGGCGCTTGCCGGGCCAGGCCTGAGAGCCGACGATTTCCGACAGGAACGCCTCCGACGCCGCGTCGCCGTGCAACACGCAGTTCTCGCCGCCCTCTTCATAATTGACGACGAACTGAACGGCGATCCGCGCCTCATCCGGCCAAGTGGCTTGCGGGTTCGGGCCGTAGCCCTGGAGATCTCGGGGATATCTCATGCAACTATTCCTCCTGATAGCGTCTCTGGATGACCAGTCGTAGCCAGAAATCCATAGGCTTATTCCCCCCGAAAAATTTGAAAGTCTCGAAGCTCGAGCCCGCTACACAAAGGTGCTGCGCCTTCGGATACTTCATTCATCGAGAGTGAGTGGGAGGAGCGACACGCATGCAAACTCATGGCGCAAACGCCGGGCGGCTGACGACCCATGTGCTGGATACGGCAAGCGGCAAGCCAGCCGCGAACCTGCGCATCGAACTTTACCGCCTCGATGGCGAGTGGCGGGAGCGTCTCGTTTCTGCCCGCACGAACGACGATGGTCGTTGCGAAGAGCCGCTACTCAGCGGGGAGTCGATGAAGTGCGGTGTCTATGAGCTGCGCTTCCACGCCGGCGAATATCTGAGTGCCGAGGACGCCAACCCGTTCCTAGACGTCATCCCGATACGCTTTGGTATCGCCGATAACGACGCGCATTACCACGTACCGCTGCTGCTCTCGCCCTACAGCTATTCCACCTATCGCGGGAGCTGACCGGCCATGACGATCGAAATCCGCAACACCATTCGCTTCCTCTTGAACGACCGGCTGGTCGAGCTTGCCGATGTCTCGCCCGTCCAGACCCTGCTCGATTTCCTGCGCATCGACCGCAATCTGCGCGGCACCAAGGAAGGCTGTGCGGAAGGGGACTGCGGTGCCTGTACGGTGCTTGTCGGGCGCCTTTACGACGGCGGGCTGAAATACGAATCCGTCAACGCCTGCATCCGTTTCGTCGCCTCCCTCGATCGCTGTCATGTCGTCACGGTCGAGGCGCTCGCCCAACCCGACGGACCGCTGCACCCGGTGCAGCAGGCGATGGTCGACACGCACGCCTCGCAATGCGGCTTCTGCACGCCGGGTTTCGTCATGTCGCTTTACGGCCTCTGGATGGAAGACTCCAAGCCGAGCGTTCAGGAAATCGAGAAAGCGCTGCAGGGCAATCTCTGTCGCTGCACCGGCTACGCCGCAATCATCCGCGCCGCTGAGGCGATTTCGTCGATCGGCGAGGTCGGCAAGGACCCGCTGGTGTCCGAACGCGAGAAGATCGTGCGCCAGCTCGCTGACCTCAGGGACAGCCACCGCGTCGAGCTCGGCAGCGAGGACGAACGCGTGGTGCTGCCGGCTTCGCTGGATGACTTCGCCGCAGTCCTCGAAGCCAATCCGAAGGCGACGATCGTCGCAGGCTCCACCGATGTCGGGCTCTGGGTGACGAAGTTCATGCGCGATATCGCGCCGGTCGTTCACCTTTCCCACCTGGAGGAGCTACGCCGGATTTCCGTCGACGATGGCGGCATCACGCTCGCCGCCGGCGTCAGTTACACGGAAGCCTATCCGGTGATCATCCGGCATTTCCCGCAAATGCGCGAACTTTGGGACCGGATCGGCGGCGCGCAGGTGCGCAATATGGGGACCATCGGCGGCAATATCGCCAACGGCTCGCCAATCGGCGATACGCCCCCGGCGCTGATTGCGCTTGGAGCGTCGGTGACGTTGCGCAAGGGCGGGGAACGACGGACGCTGCCGCTCGAGTCCTTCTTCATCGCCTATGGAAGGCAGGATCGCCAGCCCGGCGAATTCGTCGAGTCCGTCCGGATTCCATTCTTGGGCAAGGCCGACCGTTTCGCCGTCTACAAGGTTTCGAAGCGGCTCGACGAGGATATTTCCTCCGTCTGCGGTGCTTTCCGTGTGAGGCTCGACGGCGAAGGCCGGGTCGCGGACACGACGATCGCCTTCGGCGGCATGGCCGGCACGCCGAAGCGCGCATCGAATGTCGAGGCCGTGCTCAAGGGGGCGGTCTGGAACGAAACGGCGGTCAGCGCTGCCGTCATCGTCTTCGAGCAGGATTTCACGCCTTTGAGCGACTGGCGCGCCTCGGCGGACTACCGGATGCTTGTCGCCAAGAACCTCCTGCGGCGGTTCCACTTGGAAACGCAGGACACAAGAAATGTCCGTATCGACCGCGCTGTCGCGGTGGCTGTCTAGAGGGGTGGACCGATGAATGTGATGCAGCCCATCAACCGCATCCGCGGCGGTGTCCACGAAAAGGAACGGCACGAGTCCGGCCACAAGCATGTGTCCGGCACGGCCGAATATATCGACGACATTCCGGAACCGGCCGGCACGCTGCACGGCTATCTGGGGCTTTCCCAGCGCGCCCATGCGGAGATCCTGTCAATCGATTTCGAGGCGGTGAGCGCAAGCCCGGGGGTCGTCGGTATTCTGGCGGCCGATGACATTCCGGGCGACAACGACATCAGCCCGGCCCACAAGCACGACGATCCTGTCTTTGCGACCGGCAAGGTCGAGTTCCATGGCCAGCCGATCTTTGCGGTGATCGCCACGTCGCGCGACGCCGCCCGGCGCGCTGCCGTGAAGGTCAAGATCGAATACCGCGATCTGCCGCATGTGACCGATGTCGTCGAGGCGGCGGCCGCCAACTATCCGATGGTGGTCGATCCCCTGAAGCTCGAGCGCGGCGATATCGATGCCGGTTTCGCCAGGGCGAGCAACCTCGTCCAGGGCGAAATGCGGATCGGCGGCCAGGATCATTTCTATCTCGAGGGCCATATCTCCTTCGCCATCCCCGGCGAGGACGACGAGGTGACCGTGATTTCCTCCACCCAGCATCCGAGCGAGACGCAGCACATGGTCGCCCAGGTGCTCGCCGTACCGTCGAGCGCGATCACCGTGAACGTCCGCCGCATGGGTGGTGCCTTCGGCGGCAAGGAGACGCAGGCGAATCTATTCGCGGCGGTTGCGGCACTCGCCGCGAGGAGATACCGCCGCGCTGTCAAGGTGCGTCCCGACCGCGACGACGACATGACGGCGACCGGCAAGCGCCACGACTTCCATGTCGACTACAAGATCGGCTTTGACGACGACGGCCGCATTGAGGCGGTGGACGCCGTCTTCGCCGCCCGCTGCGGATTTTCTGCCGATCTCTCCGGTCCGGTGACCGACCGTGCGCTCTTCCACGCTGACAATTGCTATTTCTACCCGAACGTGCGGCTGCGCTCGCGTCCGCTCAAGACGAATACCGTCTCGAATACCGCCTTCCGCGGCTTCGGCGGGCCGCAGGGGATGGTTGGCGGCGAACGGATGATCGAGGACATTGCCTATACTCTCGGCAAGGATCCGCTCGAGATCCGCAAATTGAATCTTTACGGCGGCGAGGGACGCAATCTGACCCCCTATCACCAGACGGTGAAAGACAACATCATCGGCCGGATCATCGAAGAACTCGAAGCGTCGGCGGACTATGCCGCCCGGCGGCAGGCGGTGCTTGCCTTCAACCGAGAGAACCATGTCATCAAGCGCGGCATCGCGCTCACGCCCGTCAAGTTCGGCATCTCCTTCACCAAGACCGAATACAACCAGGCCGGCGCCCTCGTCCATGTCTATACGGATGGCTCGATCCACCTGAACCACGGCGGCACCGAGATGGGGCAGGGGCTCTACACCAAGGTTGCCCAGGTCGTCGCGGACGAGTTCCAGGTCGATCTCGACCGGATCAAGGTGACGGCCACTTCGACCGGCAAGGTGCCGAACACATCGGCGACGGCCGCGTCCTCGGGCTCCGACCTGAACGGCATGGCGGCCGCCAATGCGGCGCAGCAGATCAAGGCGCGGCTGGTGCGCTTCGCGGCGGAACGCTACGGCGTCGACGAAGCGGACGTTGCCTTCGAACCGAACATGGTGCGGATCGGCAGCGAGCGCATTGCCTTTGCCGACTTCATCAAATCTGCCTATGGAGCGCGCGTCCAGCTTTCGGCCGCCGGCTTCTACAAGACACCGAAGATCCATTGGGACCGTTCCGAGGGAAGGGGGCGTCCGTTCTACTACTATGCCTACGGCGCCTCATGCTCCGAGGTCAGCGTCGATACCCTGACCGGCGAATACCAGGTCGAGCGCACCGACATCCTCCATGACGTCGGCAAGTCGCTCAATCCTGCCCTCGACCTCGGCCAGGTGGAGGGCGCCTTCGTGCAGGGCATGGGGTGGCTGACGACGGAGGAATTGTGGTGGGACGCGAAGGGGCGCCTGCGCACCCATGCGCCTTCCACCTACAAAATCCCGCTCGCCTCCGACCGTCCGCGCGTCTTCAACGTCCGCCTGGCGGAGTGGTCGGTCAATCGCGAGGAGACAATCCGCCGTTCGAAGGCGGTCGGGGAACCGCCCTTCATGCTGGGCATTTCTGTCCTTGAGGCGATATCCATGGCAGCGGCAAGCGTTGCGGAGTATCGTATTCCGCCGCGCATTGATGCCCCGGCAACACCGGAACGGGTGCTGATGGCGATCGAGCGGCTGCGCAGCGTGGCGTCGTATGACAAAGCGGATGGATGACGGGCATGACGAGCAGAGAGGACATTCGGCATTTCCTGAGCGGCGATGCGGCCTGCATCCTCGTCGAGGTGTCGGGAGCGGCCGGTTCGACGCCGCGCGATACGGATGCCTGGATGCTCGTCTCCAAGGATCGCACCTTCGCCACGATCGGCGGCGGTCAGCTGGAATACATGGCGATCGATCATGCCCGGCAACTGCTCAAAGGAGCAGCCACCGATGACCGGCTGACGATCCCGCTCGGACCGGAGATCGGCCAGTGCTGCGGCGGGCGGGTCGCGCTTGCGTTCAAGGCTGTTGATCCAGAAACCCGAGCCGCATTGATCGCGCGCCGCGACACCGAAATCGCGCACCGTCCGCATGTCTATGTCTTCGGGGCCGGCCATGTCGGCGGTGCGCTCGCCATGGCGCTGTCGCTCGCGCCGGTCAGGACGGTGCTTGTCGACACCCGCGAGCCGGAGCTTTCGGCTGTCGACGTGCCCGGTATCGAAACCTGCCTCACGGCGATGCCCGAGGCGGTCGTGCGCGACGCCCCGCCTGGAAGCGCCTTCGTCATTCTCACGCACGATCATGCTTTGGATTTCCTGATCGCCGCGGAAGCGCTTGGCCGCGAGGATTCCTGCTATGTCGGCATGATCGGTTCAAAGACGAAGCGCGCCACCTTCAAGAATTGGCTGTCGCGCGACATCGAACGGCCGGAGCTTTTTGGAAGGCTCGTCTGCCCCATCGGCGGCACTGCGGTGAAAGACAAGCGGCCTGCGGTCATCGCGGCCCTGGCCGCCGCCGAGATTCTTACGGCGGCGCTCACGCAGCAGCCAAGGGGCGCGGCGGCCAACGAGCGGAAATCGGTAAAGCCAAAAGCCGATTCGCCACTACCCGGTGGTGAATATCCGATCCTTGTGGCCAAAACACCTTTTTCGACCTGAGCGGACGGTCGCCACCGGCTCAGCAGTTGCCAATTATGGATGGAGGCAAAGGGCCCATATTTGGCGTTTGATGATGGTATAATGGATTACTCTCGCTTGCTTAGGCCGTGCGGACGAATTTGATCAAGCATCGGCCTGCGAAACGACGACGGGCTGGCGCGGATTGTCCATTCAAACCTTACCATATGGCGAGGCATTACGGAGAGCCGCCGTCGAGAAGCGAGAAGGCACTGGCCGGCGTGGATGGCCATCGGGGTGAACCCATGGAGCGACGTGACAAGGAACAGGAGAATCTTTCCCGGCTCGAACGGGCCGCGCAGCAGACCGCTGATCCAAGGACTATGCAGCAGAAGGCGAAAAAGCCCGAGGAAAAGTTTCGCTTCCGCCTTCGCAAGCAAGACGTCTGGTGGACAGTTGGCTTCGCTGCCGCTGCCTTGCTGCTTTTTGGCATCCAAGTCCTGATCAATTGGCGCTTAGAATGGCTTGACGCGCCTTTGCGCGTTCGCGTGCTGAATTATGTCAAGGGCGGCCTTCTCATTTTCACTATGCTGACCGTGGCGAATGTCGTCGAAATCTTTCTCATTGGCCGAATTCCCAATCGTGTTTCGCGTTTCAACCTGAAACGCATTTTTCGATTGGTCGTTGTCGTCGCAATCATCTTCGTGGTCATTTCAGTGTTATTTGTGAACTGGTACGCTGCGGTTGTTTCGCTCGGCCTCGT
Source organism: Sinorhizobium sp. BJ1 (assembly GCF_002531555.1). NCBI lineage: Bacteria > Pseudomonadati > Pseudomonadota > Alphaproteobacteria > Hyphomicrobiales > Rhizobiaceae > Sinorhizobium > Sinorhizobium sp. BJ1. The sequence continues at coordinate 126,172 of NZ_NWTH01000006.1, read as the reverse complement.
TTCATTGATTCTCGGCTTTGCGTTGCAAATGCCGATCTCCAGTTTCATCGCGTGGATTTATATTCTCGCCAGGGCGCCTTATCGCGTTGGTGACCGCATTCGCATCGGCGATGCCCATGGCGATGTTGTTGATGTCAGCTATCTCGACACGACGTTATGGGAATTCGGCGGCGAACATCTTTGGACCGATCATCCGAGCGGACGGATCATCAAGTTTCCGAACTCCACCGTGTTCGACACACCGGTCTTCAACTATTCCTGGCCGCTGTTTCCCTATGTCTGGAACGAAATCAAGTTCCAGCTCGCCTATGAAAGCGATCTGGAATTCGTAGCGGTAACCATGAGAGAGGTCGTGGAAGAGCAGATCGGCGACATCATGAGCCAGAAGGTGAAGGTCTATAAGGACATCCTATCGAAAACGCCGGTCGACGAGCTCGAAGTGAAGGAGCATCCCGTGGTTCATTTTCGCGTCAGTGAGAACACCTGGCTTGAGGCCATCGTGCGGTACCTCGTGCCACCGAAGGAAGCGGGGCGCACCAAAACACGCTTGATCAAGGAAATGCTGGCGCGGATGAATGCAAAACCCGATCGCGTGCTGTTTCCGAAGAGCAATTTGAGGTGAATTTCCTTACGCCACGCCGTGCGATATCCAAGGACTCTCGTTTCGACCGACCCACTCTACGTTACAGTCTCCTGCACCCGCGGCGCCACGGGCTCCGCCAGCATCTTGCCGATCAGCCGCTGGCAGCGCTCGGCCATGAAGTCGATGATCAGGCGCACCTTGGGATCCTGGAAACGCTTGTGCGGATAGATTGCCGCGAGCTGCGCGTCGAGCGGTGGCGTGTCGCCGAGGATCGGCACGAGTGTACCCTCGTTGATATATTGCTTCACCTCGAAAAGCGGCTTGTTGATGATGCCCCGGCCGTCGAGCGCCCATTCGGTCAGCACGTCGCCGTCGTCGGAATCATAGGGACCGCCCACGTCAAACTTGCGCACGCCCTCCGGTGTCTGCAGCGTCCAGTAATATTCCTTCGAGCCGGGATAGCGCAGCAGCAGACAGTCGTGGCGCTCGGTAATGAGCTCGTCCGGCGTATTGGGAAGGCCGCGTTTTTCGAAATAGGTCGGCGAGCCGCAGATCACCCGATCGCAGTTCATGATGCCGCGCATGCGCAAGTTCGAATCCTCGAGGATACCAAGCCGGAAGGCGACATCGACGCCTTCGCTCAGGATATCGACATTGCGGTCGGAAAGACGGAGACGGACCTCGATGTCCGGATACCGGTCGTGGAACTCGGGCACGCCAGACGCAATCAACCTCCGACCCATGCCAAGCGGCGCGGTAATCCGCACCGCGCCCTTAGGATTGTGCGACAGATCGGCGATGGCGCTTTCCGCCTCGTTGACCGCCTCGAGGATCTTGACGGCACCGTCATAAAAGACCCGGCCATGCTCCGTTGGCGTCAGTTTGCGGGTGGTGCGGTTGAACAGGCGCACCCCCATATGCCGCTCCAACTCCTTGATTCTGTTGCTGGCAACAGCCGGCGTGACGCGCTGATCGCGGCCCGCGGCCGACAGCGTTCCAAGTTCCACGACGCGCACGAAGACGCGCACATTATCGAGATAGGACATGCTCCCGCCTCTGCTCCTCAGGGCCCAGATTACCGCCCCGACCCGTCGTCTATTTTATAGTTTTTTTTGAAAGACTTGGTGATCTCGCGGCATTTCTCGCCCCGTCAAGCAATGACACATAATGCAGCCCAGAGAAATGGGAGGCCTGAATGTACGAATATGCCATTGCCTGGGATTGGCTGACATTTGCGGTGCGGTGGCTGCATGTCATCACCGGCATTGCCTGGATCGGCTCATCCTTCTATTTCGTCGCGCTCGATCTGGGCTTGCGGCAGCGCCCGGACCTGCCGGCCGGCGCCTACGGCGAAGAGTGGCAGGTCCACGGCGGCGGCTTTTATCACATCCAGAAATATCTGGTCGCGCCGGAAAACATGCCGGAGCACCTGATCTGGTTCAAATGGGAATCCTACGTTACCTGGCTTTCCGGCTTCGGCATGCTGGCGCTCGTCTATTATGCCGGCGCCGATCTCTATCTGATCGACCCGAGCGTGCTCGACGTGTCGAAACCGACTGCGATCGCCATTTCGCTGGCATCGCTTGGCTTCGGCTGGCTTGCCTATGACACGATCTGTCGTTCGCCGCTCGGAAACGACAACACCCGCTTGATGGTGCTGCTCTATTTCATTCTCGTCGCCGTCGCCTGGGGCTACACCCAGCTCTTCACCGGCCGGGCCGCCTACCTGCATCTCGGCGCCTTCACCGCGACGATCATGTCGGCGAACGTGTTCTTCATCATCATTCCGAACCAGAAGAAGGTGGTCGCCGATCTGATCGTCGGCCGCACACCGGATCCGGCGCTCGGCAAGCAGGCGAAGCAGCGCTCGACGCACAACAACTACCTGACGCTGCCCGTGCTGTTCCTGATGCTGTCGAACCACTACCCGCTCGCCTTCGGCACCGAGTACAACTGGATCATCGCCTCGCTCGTTTTCCTGATGGGCGTCACGATCCGCCACTGGTTCAACACCCAGCATGCCCGCAAGGGCAGGCCGACTTGGACCTGGCTGGTCACGGTGCTCCTCTTCATCGTCATCATGTGGCTTTCGACGGTGCCCAAGGTTCTTTCCGAGGGCGGAGAGGCGAGGGCGGCCACCGCCGAACAGGCCGTCGTCGCGGCGGCCGATTTCTCGAAAGTGCGCGACACGGTGCTTGGCCGCTGCTCCATGTGCCACGCGCGCGAGCCCGGCTGGGAGGGCATCATCGTGCCGCCGAAGGGCGTCATCCTGGAAAGCGACGGCGACATCGTCGAGCATGCGCGTGAAATCTATCTGCAGGCGGGGCGCACGCACGCCATGCCGCCCGCCAATGTCACTGGCATCACCGAAGAGGAACGGCAATCGCTGGCCTCCTGGTACGAGACGGCCATGAAAGAAGGAACGATTCAATGAGTGATCTGCTGATCCGCGGGCGCGTACTCACCTTCGTCAGGGAGCCCGAGGGTATCGATGATACCGGCGCCTATCGCTATTACGAAGACGGCGCCGTTCTCGTCGTCAACGGCAAGATCGCCGGTGTCGGTTCCTATAGCGACATCGCGAAACAGGCCGGCGAGCGCGTGCAGATCGCCGACCATCGCCCCAACCTCGTCCTGCCGGGGTTTATCGACACGCACCTGCATTTCCCGCAGACGCAGGCGATAGCCTCCTATGGCGCGCAGCTCCTGGAATGGCTGAACACCTATGTCTTCGTCGAAGAGCAGAAGTTTAAAGAGCCCCAACACGCCGCATTCATCGCCGGCCGCTTCATGGACGAGCTTCTCTCCAACGGCACGACCACGGCCGTTGCCTATTGCTCCGTGCATCCTGAAAGCGTCGACGCCTTCTTCACGGCCGCCGAAGAGCGAAACATGCTGATGATCGGCGGCAAGGTGATGATGGACCGCAACGCCCCCGATGCGCTGCGCGACACGCCCATGCAGGGTTATGAGGAAACGAAGCAGCTGATCGGCAAGTGGCACGGCCGGGGCCGGGCGCATTACGCGATCAGCCCGCGCTTCGCCATCACCTCGACGCCCGAGCAGATGGAGATGTGCCGTGCGCTCGTTGCCGAACATCCGGACTGCTACGTGCAGACGCATCTTTCCGAGAACAAGGACGAGATCGCCTTTGCCACGTCGCTCTACCCGGAAGCGAAAGACTATACCGACATCTATGCGCGCTACGGTCTTCTTGGCCGCAGGACATTGCTCGGTCATTGCATCCATATGAGCGACCGGGAGATCTCGGTGCTCGCCGAGACCGGTGCGGTCGGCGTATTTTGCCCGACCTCCAACCTGTTCCTCGGCAGCGGTCTGTTCGATCGCGACCGTTTCGACAAGCTCGGTGCCCGCCACTCGGTCGCGACCGATGTCGGCGCCGGAACGAGCTTCTCGATGCTGGAAACGATGGACGAGGCCTATAAGGTGCTGCACCTTCAGGGCCAACGGCTCTCGCCGCTCCGTTCCTTCTACATGATGACGCTCGGCAATGCCCGCGGCCTCGACCTCGAGCACCGCATCGGTTCGCTGCATGTCGGCGCGGACGCGGATATCGTCATCCTCGACAGCCGGGCCAAACCGGCGATGCAGCTCAGGATGCAGGTGGCCTCCTCACTCGCCGAAGAGCTCTTCGTCCTGCAGACGATGGGCGACGATCGCTGTGTTGCCGAAGTCTACGTTGCGGGACTACCGATGAAACACAGGCGAAGTGAGCCGGCACAGGGCCTCGCCGCAAGGGCCGCGGAACTGGCATAGGCGGTGGAGACCGGCAGCTCCGGTCTCCATTGGGGAGTGAAGAAAAGGCGATAGACAGTTGAAGTCATGCCGAATTCCCGCGCCTGGAACGACGCGGGAATGCTGTTCTGGATGATACCAAACGCAGCCTTTACTGGCTATTGATCGCGATGCGCTTCGCCTTGGTTTGACCCTGTTCCGTCTTGGAAAGGGTGACGGTCAGCACGCCATTGCGGAACGTCGCGTTCACCTTGCTTTCGTCGATGTCATATCCAAGCGGGATGCGCCGCTCGAAGCGACCATAGAAACGTTCGGAGAACTGGTTCTCCTGATCTTCGGTCTCGGATCGCTTTTCACCGCGAAGCGTCAGCACGCCCTCAGACAGGAAAATCTCTACGTCCTTTTCCTCGAGGCCCGGCAGTTCCGCCGTCAGCTTGATTTCCTTGTCCCGGTCAGAGACTTCGACGCTCGGCCAACCGGCGCCGAATCCGGAATACCCGTGGGCCAGCGGCAGTCGGCTGTCGAAACCACGGAAGGCGTCGTCGAACAGGCGGTTCATTTCCCGGTGAAGCGCCAGGAACGGGTTGCGATCGCCCTCACGATAGGATGCGGGAAGTTGTCCCTGCCCGCGGCTCCAGGGGATGAGATCACGTACATTCATGTGTCAACTCCTTCTTGCCGACGGAGCAGGACGGGGAGAGCGTGGGTTCAGCCCGCATCCTGCCCCCGATGAGCCGAAGTGCCGGTAGGCCGGTGCTTCGGTGCGTTTTGTGCCCGCGGTTCGCTAAGCAGCGTGTTTGCCGCCCTCGATGTGTTTTTGGGTATCGCTGGCAGGCAGCGCGTCGGCCTGCTGGATGTCGATACGACGCGGCTTCATCTGCTCGGGAATTTCGCGGACGAGATCGATGGTCAAGAGACCATTCGCAAGATTCGCGCCCGTGACCATCACATAATCGGCGAGCTGGAAGCGGCGTTCGAAATTGCGGGCGGCAATGCCGCGGTAGAGAAATTCCGCATTGTCCTCACCCGCCTTCTCACCGCTCACGGTAAGCAGCTGCTGCTCATGCGTGATGCTGATTTCGTCCGGAGTGAAGCCGGCGACCGACATCGCTATGCGGTATTGGTTCTCACCGACACGCATGATGTCGTACGGGGGCCAGTTATCGGCCGGCGCCATGCGACTAGCCGAGTCGAGCAAGTCGAACAGGTGGTCGAAGCCCACGCTGGAGCGCGACAAGGGCGCGAAATCGAAGGTTGTTCTCATAGCCATATCCTCCTTGAGCAACATGGACGATGAGGAGCGCCGAAGAGTTTCGGAGCTCCTCGACTGTGGGCCCCTGAAAGGCGGCTCACACAGTCGATTTAGTTACTGAAAACGCGGATTCAAGAGGCATTTCACGGCCTTTTGACCGCTTCCGCGGCATTCCCGACAGCGCCTAGACGGACCTGGAGCCGCGGTCTGTCGGGGTTCTTGAATCTTCGTTCTCCACACCAAATATCTCTGGACGTGTGATCCATTGATGGCATGTGAAAGGAGGAAGAAATGCTTCTCAATGAGATTCCTTGGGCGATCCCTCTCACAGTGCGTCTTTCGAATGGTCTGGAGCGGACCTTCACCTCCGTTTACGAGGCTGTAGACTTCCTCGAGAACGAGTGGCCGCTGCGCAAAGGAGAGCGCTACGAGCGTGCGCTGCGCACCTGCCGGCGGGCGCTCAACAGGATGACGCCGGCGGCGGTGGCTCGGGAAGCCTTTATTGGCGCTTGCCTGGAGGCGGGCATGCCGCTGGTCATGGTGACGTCACGGCAGCAACCGCAAGGCGGCGAAGCAAAGACGGCATTGTCCGCCTGATGCGAGGCCGCGGGTACTGCATCGCCCCTATGGGCTCACCGCGCTTTGGACGCAGACGCTACTCGACAAAGACGCGCACGGTAGAAGCACGTCCGAGCGCGTCGATAACCGTTAGCGTCGAATAGCCGCCGCCGTCGGGCAGCCATTGGCTGACGCGGCGGCGCGTGACGTCCGGCAGCGGTTGACCGTTGGCCAGCCAGCGGAACGGTGCCCGCCCGCCTTGCAATTTGAGCGTCAAGGGCATCATCGTCGGGCCAGCGGTGGCCCCAAGATCGACGCGCGCTCCCTCCGGCGGGAAGACGATCTGCGGTGCGGCTTCACGGATCGAAGTGAATGGCAGGCCGTTTGCCGTCATGGCGAAGCGTCTTTGACCGATCGGCAGATCGGCCTGGGCGAGGCGGATGGCGCCGGCCGGTGCGTCCGGCAGCGGGGTAATGGCGACGCCGGCCTTGGCAAAGCCTTCGAACAGGATCGGAGCCGCCGCTTCATAGCCGGTCAGCCCGGGTACAGCGCCATTGTCCGGCCGCCCGACCCAGACGCCGAGCACGTATCGACCGTCAAAGCCGACCGACCAGGCATCGCGGTAGCCATAGCTGGTGCCGGTCTTGTAGGCGATGCCGCGCTGCCGGCTTCCGGCCGGCGGCAGCACGGCTGAGAGAATGTCGGCGACCTGCCAGGTGGCCACCGTCGAAAGCAGTGGTTCGCCGTCGATCAGCCCCGGCTCGCCCTCGATGCCATTGCCAAGCCGAACCGGCCAGCCGCGATTGGCCAGCCCCGCGTAAAGCTGGACGAGGTCGCGAAGCGTGATGCCGACGCCGCCAAGGCCGATCGCAAGCCCCGGCGCCTCGTTCGGCGGCAGCTTCGGGCGCACCTCGGCGCGGCGGAAGCGTACCATCAACCGGGCTGGGCCGACCGCATCGAGCAGCCGGATCGCCGGCACGTTGAGAGACAGCTGCAGGGCCTGGCGAACGCTGACATCGCCCTGGTAGCTCATGTCGAAGTTGCGCGGGCGATAGCCGAAGAAATCCGCTGGCCGGTCTTCAATGATCGTCTCCTGGCTGACGAGACCTTCCTCGAAGGCAAGGCCGTAAATGAACGGCTTCAGCGTCGATCCCGGCGAGCGGGTGATTCGCGTCATATCGATCCAGCCGGATCGGCTGGCGTCGAAATAGTCGGCCGAACCGACTTCGCCGACGACCTCGCCGGTTCTGACATCGGCCATGAGCATCGCGACTGAGACCTTCGGCCCCAACCGCTGAGCGCCCTCCCGCGCGACCGCTTCGAGACTACGCTGGATGTCGCGGCGAAGCGTCGTGTGATGCTCAAGAGCCGTCGGTTCCTTGCGGAGGGCAATTTCCGCCAGATGCGCCGCATAGGCCGGCAGTTGCAGGCGACGGCTTGGTATGGAGGCCATTGCGGCGCGTTCGGCTTCGCCTTCGCCGATAACACTCGCAACCGCCATTCGCGTCAGCACCCGTTGTCGGGCGGCCTCGGCCGCCGCCAGATTGCGGTCCGGGCGACGCCTTTCGGGCAATTGGGGGAGGGCAACGAGAAGCGCTGCTTCCGCGACGGAGAGGCGGAGCGGTTCCTTCCCGAACCAGGCGAGACTCGCGGCCCGCACGCCCTCCAGATTGCCGCCATAGGGTGCGTGGGTGAGATAAAGCTCGAGAATCGCCTCCTTGCTGAGGCGTCGCTCGATCTGGAACGCGCGGGCGACTTGCAACAGTTTCGTCGCCAGCGACCGCCGTTCCCGCGGTTCGATCAGCCTTGCCACCTGCATCGAAAGGGTCGAGGCGCCGGAAACGATGCGGCCATTGGTGATGAACTGCAGCGCCGCACGCCCGAGCGCCAGCGGATCGACGCCGTGGTGCGCGCGAAAGCGCTGGTCCTCATAGGCAATCAGCATCTCGACAAATCGCCGGTCGACGTCGCCGACCGTCGCCTTCAATCGCCAGACGCCGTCCGGGGTGGCGAAGGCACGTAGCAGGTGGCCATCCTTGTCGAAAACTTCTCGTGAAAAAATTTTGGCTTGCGAGAGCGGCGGCGGGAAAGTCTGGTCAGCCCATGCAAGGCAGAGGGCGGCGAGCACGGTCGCGACGACACTAATTGACAGGAGGACGAGAATTGCGCGAAGGCGGGGGTGTCTGGAACGAACGGAGTTGGCCGCCCCGAACTTACCCGCCTCTGCCCTGCCGGGCATCTCCCCCAGGGCAGAGGGGGGTACAACAGGCGCCATGCTCCTGCGGCTCAATCCTACCCGCTCAAGCAACTGCCCTGGCAAAACAACGAAAAGCTTCCTGCGGATCGACATCGCGCGTACTACTGGGCCGCCAGCACCTCCATGCGCCCGGTCGCCGTGCGGGCCGAGAACTGCGGCCGGTACATGTCCTCGACGCTTGCGGCCGGATGATTATAGGTGCCGGGCGTCACCGCACGCACCACATAGGCGAGGGTGATCTCCCGATTGTCGCCGGTCGATCGATCGAAGGCCGCGACGAAGCGGTCGCTCCGAAACTCGGTGTGAGCGGCCTGGACCTCGCCGATCCACTCGAAATTCGACAGCTGGGCGCTGTCGACGAGGCTCGGATTGTCGATCTCGAAGCCGGCCGGCAGGAGGTCGGAGATCAGCACGCGGGACGGCCAGTCGTTGGACTCGGTCACCTTGAGCACGACGACGTAGCGTTCGTTCTGCCGCGCCTGGCTGACATTCGCCTCGCTGCCGTCGAGCGTATAGTAGGTCCGCTCGATGGCAAAGCCGTCGCCGCCGGCCGAGAGCGGCTGGGCGGGCGCCGCCACGGTGGTCACCACAGCGGAAACCGCATCGGCACCGTTGTTGCGAATGACGACCGGATGCTCGATCAGCGCATCACCGGTGATCCGTGCAGCGTAGCTGCCGGTGCGCTGGGCGCCGTTGACCTCCAGCCGCATGTCCACGTCGCCGCCCTGGACGGCACGCGCCGCGAGCAGCATCCAGACCTGTTCCTGGGTGCTGGTATACTTGGCCTGCTCCCATTCCCTTGCGACGACCCTGGAAAGCTCCGGGATGATCGGCGGCACCGGCCGGCTTTCGGCGGCAAGGGCCAGCACCGCCGCGTCGTCGCGCAGCGACGAGCCATAGTCGGAGCGGGCGAGGCTGACATTGACGAGCCCGGTCGACATGTTGACGGCCGCCGCGAAGAGGTCCTGCGACCGTCCGGCATCGCCGTAGAGCGCAAGCGCAGCGGCGATATGCGCCTTGGCGAGCGGCGTCGGGAAATCCCCGAGCAGCGTGTCCGCATAATAGCGCAGGTCGCTGATCGCGGCCTTGCGGTTGCGGGCGAGCACATAGAGCGCATAGGCGATCTGGTTGCCTTGATCCTTGACGTTCACCTCGTAGCTCAGCGCGTTCTGCAGGTTTTCGAGCGCCTGAACCATCGCCTGTTCCGGCACGTCGAATTTCTGCTCCCGCGCGCGGGTCAGGAAGTCGGTGACATAGGCGTCGAGCCAGAGATCGCCGGAGCCGGGGCTCCACAGGCCGAAGCTTCCCGAAGAGGACTGATAGGAGAGCACACGATAGATTGCCTCCTGCACCCGCTTCGCAACCTCGCCATCCTCGGCAAGCCCGGATTGCTTGGAGAGTTCGCTGAGATAGAGCAGCGGCAAGGCGCGGCTCGTCGTCTGCTCGGCGCAGCCATAGGGATAGCGGTCAAGCGTCATCAGCAGTGCCGGTATGTCGAAGGCGGCCGAGCGCGTCACGTTGACGCTGACCGAGGCACCCTGCAGAAGGCTGTCGGCGAGCAGTTGATTGTCGACTGTCAGGCTGCTGCCGGCGGCGATGTTGACGACCTGGCGCTGGGTGATCGGCAATGCGGCCGGACGGACCGGGACATGCAGCGCCTGTTCGAGCGAAAGGCCGGCAGCGTTCGAGAGCGTGACGGTCACCAGGCCGCTACCCGAATACTGCCCGGTGAGCGGCAGCTTCACGGCGGATTTTCCGCCGGCTTCGAGTTGCACGGTCTGGGAGGGGCCTGTTTGCTCAACGGTGGCCGGACCATTCGTGGTTACCTGCAACTGATAGTCGCCGGCTGGCGCATCCGTGTTGGCGATGTCGAGCCTGAGTTCGGCCCGGTCTCCGGGCGCCAGGAATTTCGGCAGGCTGGCGGTGACGACGATCGGGTCGTGGATGACGACGTCCTTCACCGCATGGCCGACGCCGGCCTTCGTCCATGCCACGGCCATGACGCGCGCCGTGCCGTTGAACTGCGGAATATCGAAACGGACATTCGCCGTGCCCTCGGCGTCGAGCTTCACCGGCCCGGAGAAGAAGGCAACCAGTTCTTCCGTCGGCGGGCTGCCCTGCAACGGCATCTGCCCGCTGTCGCCGCCGGTACGCAGCCGTCCGGTCGCACCGAGCGAGCCGTCGATGAGACGGCCGTAGAGATCGCGGATTTCGAGGCCGAGCCGTCTTTGGCCGAAATACCAGCCGTCCGGGTCGGGGGCTTCATAGCGCGTCAGGTTCAGAATGCCGACATCGACGGCGGCCACCGTGACGTAAGCGTCCTCGTTGGCGCCCGCACCACGTACCTGGAGGTTAACCTCGAGAGGCTGGCGCGGCTGCGTCTTATCGGGCGCATCCAGACTGACCGCAAGCTTGCGATCGGCCGGATCGACGGCAAGCCACTTGAGGCCGATCGCCCGCATGGGCATGCGGCTTTCCTGGGCGTCGCCGGGCCGATAAAGCGTCGCCGTCACATAGGCGCCGGCTCCCCAATCGGCGGTGACCGGCAGTTCCACTTCGCCGCCCGTCTCGGCGATCGTCGCCGTCTTTGTGGCGATCAGGTTCTCCGTGCCCACGGTCACGAGCAGTTCGCCGGCGAAACGTGGCGACACCTTGAGTTTCGCCGTCTCGCCGACCGTGTAATTCTCCTTGTCGAGTGCGATCTCAAGTCCGTCCGGCGTTTCAGTCGAGGTGGCTTCGACATACCAGCCGGCATCGAACTCGACGCTGGAGGTCGGGCCATCGGCCGCAGCGGTCTCGATCTCCAAGCGATAGCGACCCCAGCCGACCGGCACAGCGATTGCGGCGCCGTCCTCAGTCACATCGACCGTGCCGTTCGCCACCTGTTTCGTGGAGATGACCGGCTCGTATTTCCAGGCGCTTCCGTCGCGATACCATTGATAGTTCCGCTCGACGCTGATCAGCTTCCAGAAGAGGCCGGGCATCGCCACCTTCGAGCCATTGGCATCAACGGCGATAACGTGGAACTTGCCGACCGAATTCTCCGCAAGATCGCCGGAAAACTCAGGCTTGATGCCGATCATCGGACCAAGCGGCTTCACCGGCAGCGTCAAGGCGCGCTCGACGGCCCGCCCGCCAGATTCGCGCATGCGCACCGTAACCGTGGCGTTGAGCAATTGCGTCGTTGCCGGCACCTCGCCGAGGTCAACGGCAAACACGGATTTCCCGTCCTGGTCTAGCGGCTCGAGGCCTTCGAGCGGCACGCGGGTGTCCTCGCTTGCCTCCTCATCGGCGAGGCCAAAGAGATAGCCCTTGATGGCTTCGTTCTCGCGGGTCGGCTTGACCGCCACCTCGCCTTCGAGCGTCAGGCCGGCGGCCGGCGCGCCATAGAGGAAGCGGCCGTCGACGGCAACGTCAACCGGGGTGCCGACCTCCAGCTCTTTCGCTTCGCTGGTCAGGTCGAACTCGGTGCGATCCGGCACGAAGTCATCGACGAGAAACTGCTTCTCCCCGATCGCCGAGCCCTTCGGATCGGTGAAGATCTGCATCGTCCACGTGCCGCGCATGGCATTTTGGGGAACGGGCAGATCGAGCGTGTGGCCACCGAGCTTGCCGCCATTGCTGACAAGTCGTCGATCCTCGACGCCGTCTGGGCGCAGGAACACGAAGGTGAGCGGCAGGTTCTCGATCGCCTGGCCGTTTACGTCGCGGGCAAGGGCTGCGGCATGCACGGTCTCGCCGGCGCGGTAGATGCCGCGCTCGGTCCAGGCATAGATGTCGATCGCGCCGGGCGCCGCGCGGCCGGTGACGCCGCGGTCGGAGAGATCGAAGCCGGCGCGCGTCATGTCGAGGAAGACGTAGTCGTCCTCGCCGCGCCGCGCCGTGACGACGGCCGGTGTCATGCTCGCCGTGCCGCGGATCAGACCGGCAGCGAAGGTCGCACGGCCTTCCGCGTCGGTCGTGGCGGCACCGAGGACCTCATTGTTCTTCGCCACCAGCTGCAGTTCAACATCGGCGAGCGGCTTGGCGCTAGCCAGCGAACGCGCAAAGACGGCGAGCCCATCCGTCCCGGCATAGGTCGAAATGCCGATATCGGAGACGACGAACCATTGCGTGGCGCGCGCATCCCACTCCTGGCTGAGGGCGGTGGCGGAAGCGGCCGTCAGCACATAGACACCGGGTTTGCGCTTCGGCAGCGCCTCGTCGACCGGGAAGCTCGTCACCACTTCCTTGTTGAGCTCGGTCTTGATGTCGATGCTGCCTTGCCAGACGAGCTCGCCGCTCTCGTCTTCGATACGCTGTGCGCTATAGCCGTCGACCTGGGTGAGGAATTGCGAGCTCGTAAGCAACGATGAGATGCTGCGATCGCCGATGCGATAGAGCTTGAGGTTGGCGCTTTCCGTATTGACCGAGACGATCGGGATACCGCGCCGCGCCGTCGACGGCAGCACGAAGCTGTCACCGGTGAAGCGCACCATCGGCGCGCGATCCTTGACATAGATATCGAGGCTGACCGGGGTTTCGATGAGTTCGTCGACGGAGGAGGGCAGTCCCTGCCTCAGCACCAGCTTGTAGCGCTTGCCGTGCGCCAGCCCTTCGACGCAGATCTCGCTGCCCTTGGCTTCGACGGCCTTCGGAGCGACACCGTCGAGCGTCACGAAGGAGGCGTAATCGGGGCCGTTTTTCAGGAGCTGTTCGGAGAATTGAACGCAGGCGCGCGGGGCTGCACCATCCGCATCGATCGTGTGGCCGGTGACGCGGAAACCCTGCCGTGCCTTGAGGTCAAAATAGGCCGTCTCGACAGTCTTTGCCTGTACGAGCTCGAGGCTTGTCTTGTAGGCCTGGAGCGCCGCTCGATAGTTCTGCAAATTATCGAGCGCCTGGGCGAGGACGGCGAGCGCATCGGCACGGCTCTGCGTGGTCCTCGTCAGCTGATAGCCGTTAAGCGCGGCAAGGGCCGCTTCGCTCGCGAGATCCGTGCCGCCGCTGAACCGATTGGCCGATCTTGCCGTCTCCAGCCACAGGTCACCGTCCTCCGGGGTGATTGCCAGCGCGCCGCGGAACGCCTTGAGCGCCGCCACGAAGTTGCCAGCCGCCAGCTCACGACGTGCTGTTTCGATCAATCCGTTGACGCCAAAGCCCATTTGATCGTCGGCCAAGGCGAGACCGGCCCTGACGTCGCGGGCCTGCTGCAGGAGATCGTCCGAGACGAAGGACAGGCGGGGAGGTGCGCCGAGATCCGGTTCGCCGGTGACGGTCTCGACGACCTTGCCGGCGATCGCGCCCTTGAACGTGTTCAGCTGGTTGAAATCGGACTTGAGGAAGCACCACTTCACCTTTGGATTGTAGGTGAAGGCCTTGCAGACGCGGTCCGCGATGCAACTCGCCTGGCATTCGTCGAGCGAGACGTCCTGCTCGGTGCGCAGGTCAAAGCCGAAATAATCGGCATCGCTGGTGATCTCGATCTTGCGTTCGGCTTCTGCCGCTGCAGCCGGTGTGCCAAGGGAAAGAAGCGTGAAGAGAAGGGTGGTAAGGCCGAGAAACGCGCGCATCGACAAAGTCCTCCCAACGCTGCCCGCTTCGATGGAGCACCACTCTTTCAACCTTCGCAGAGCGTTGTCAACTGAGCATTGAGCAGAAGGGTGGGCCGCCAGCTGCACTCGGTTCTGCAACCGGAGGGAATCGTCGCCAGAGGCTCAGGCTGACGTTGTAGCGAACGCGTTCATCGGGCCCGTATAGGCTTTCGGAAGTGGCGCGGCATAGGACCCGTGCTTGCTGGTTCTCAACCCTTGCGCGACCAGTGCTTCGGCCTGCTTCACCGCCGCCGAGACGCCGTCGATCACCGGCACGTCATATTCACGTTGCAGCGACTTAGCGAGATCGGCCATGCCGGCGCAGCCGAGTACGATCGCCTCGGCGCCGTCTTCGTCGAGCGCCCGTTCGATCTGGCGTTTGAGCTTGTGGAGGGCGCCGGACGCCTTGTCTTCGAGTTCGAGGACTGGAATATCGGCGGCACGGACTTTTGCCCGGTCGCCCATGCCGCAGCGGCGCACCAGGTTTTCGATGAGGACGCGGGAGCGCTCGAGCGTGGTGACGACGGTGAAGCGCTGAGCGACGAGGGCGGCGGTCATCACCGCGGATTCGCAAATGCCCACAACGGGGATGCCGGCGAGCGCTCGGGCCGCTTCCAGGCCCGTATCGTCGAAGCAGGCGATGATCGCGGCATCCGCTCCCGCCGCTTCTCCCTCGCGGATTTCCATGAGCAGACCGGGCACGGCGATCGCCCCCTCATAGTACCCCTCGATCGAGGCCGGTCCGGACTTCGACGTGGCAGCGATGATTTCGGTCCCGTGCCCGGCGACCGCCGTTGCGGCGGCCGCTGCCTTCTCGGTCATCGAGGCGGTGGTGTTCGGATTGACGATCAGAATGCGCATGTTGTCAGCTTATCTTTGAGTGGTGGCGCCGGAGCACGAGGATAAAGGCGAGCGCCACGAGGATGATGGTGAAGGAGAAGAGCGTCGTCACGGTGCCGAGTGCATAGAGCACCGGCGTCGTGACGTTGGTGGTCATGCCGTAGATTTCCAGCGGCAGCGTGTTGTAGGTGCCGGAGGTCATCAGCGTGCGGGCGAACTCGTCATAGGAGAGTGTGAAACCGAACAGTCCGACACCGATCAGGCTCGGCGCAATCATCGGCAGGACGACATGGCGGAAGGTCTGCCAGGAGGTGGCGCCGAGATCGCGTGCGGCCTCCTCATAGGCGGGCGAGAAGCGGTTGAAGACCGCGAACATGATGAGTACGCCGAAGGGCAGCGTCCAAGTGAGGTGCGCGCCGAAACCGGAGGAATACCAGGCGGGCTTCAGCCCGAACTGCTGGAAGACGACGCCAATGCCGAGCGAGATGATGATCGAGGGCACCACGAGGCTTGCGACGGTGATGTAGAAAAGTGCCGTCGAGCCGCGGAAACGATGCCGGAAGGCAAGGCCTGCCAGAAGCGCGACGACGACGTTCACCACCATCACCATCAGCCCGAGCGTGAAGGAGCGGCGGAACGAGGCGCCGAAATCGCCAACCGCCTGCTTCTCGAAGAGATTGTAGAACCAGTGCAGCGAAACGCCGTTCAGCGGGAAGGTGAGGCCGCCGTCCGGCCCCTGGAAGGAAAGGATCAGGACGGCCGACAACGGCCCGTAAAGAAACAGCACGAACAGCGCGAAGAAGGCTGCGAGCACATAGAATTCCTTGCCGCGACTTTCTTGGTTCATGTCAGAGCTCCTTACGGATATCGACGACCCGGAGGATAGCCGCGACCATCAGCAGGACCACGATGAGCAGTACGACCGCGTTGGCGGCCGCGGCCGGGTACTGCAGCAGCGACATCTGGTTCTTCATCATCAGCGCGACGGAGGCGCTCTGCCCGCCGGACATCACTTGAACTGTCGAGAAATCGGCCATCACCAGCGTCACGACGAAGATCGAGCCGATCGCCATCCCCGGCTTTGCGAGCGGCAGGACGACATTCCAGAGCACCTGCCAGCCGGTCGCGCCGCAGTCACGCGCCGCCTCGATCAGCGCGCGATCGATGCGCATCAGCGTGTTGAAGATCGGCGTCACCATGAACAGCGTGTTGAGATGCACCAAAGCGAGCACGACGGCGAAATCGGAATAGAGCAGCCACTCGATCGGGTGCGGGATGATGCCGAACTCGATCAGGGTGGAGTTGACGAGGCCGTTGCGGCCGAGCACCGGAATCCAGGAAATCATCCGGATGATGTTCGAAGTGAGGAACGGCACGGTGCAGATAAGGAAGAGCACCATCTGCATCGTTGTCGTGCGGATGTGGAAGGCGAGGAAATAGGCGACCCAGAAGCCAATGAAGAGCGTCAGCGCCCAGGTGACGGCGGTGAATTTCAGCGTGTTGAGATAGGTCTTCCAAGTAACCCAGGAGCCGAGCGTGTCGGCATAGTTCATCGTCAGGAAGTCGGGGTAGAGGCCGGCGAAATCATAGTCCCAGAAGCTGACGACGATGATGGTGAGGATCGGCAGGATGAAGAAGAAGCCGAGGATCAGGACGAGGGGCGTGGCCTGGAGGTAGGATATGGCGGCAAGCGGCAAAGGAAGGCTGCGGCTTCGCCTTCGTCCGCTCGTCTCATTTGGTTCTGTGGAAGCGATCGTTGCCATCTGCCATCCTTCCGGACAATGCGGAAATCTACGGAGGAGGAGCCCAAAAAGCCCCTCCCCAACCCTCCCCACAAGAAGCCGCGCCTCTCCGGACTCTCTCCCCCTTGTGGGGAGGGTTGGGGAGGGGAATGCGGCCTAGGCCGCGATGAACTCGTTCCAGCGGCGGACCATGTAGCGGTCCTCGTCCATGACCGAGTTCCAGCAGGCAACCTTGCCCATGCGCTCCTCGAACGAGCCGCCGTCGCGGACCGCACCTGCCTTTTCCATCACCTTGCCTTCGGGTGAGAGGATATCGCCCTTCGCCGCCTTGCCTTCGACCCAGAAGCCCCATTCGTCCTCGGACATGTGAGCCTTGGCGGTCTCCATGGCGGCGGAGTAGTAGCCCTGGCGGTTGAGATAGGCGCCGACCCAGCCCGAGAGATACCAGTTGATATATTCGTAAGCCGCGTCGAGCTGCGCCCCTTGGAGGTGCGCGGCAAGGCCGAGACCGCCGCCCCAGGCGCGATAGCCTTCCTTCAGCGGCTGGTACTTGCAGGCGATGCCCTTCGAGCGCACGGCGGCGACGGCCGGCGACCACATGGACTGGATGACGACCTCGCCGGAGGCCATGAGGTTGACGCTCTCGTCGAAGGACTTCCAGAAGGCGCGGAACTGGCCGTCCTGCTTGGCCTTGATGAGGAAATTGATCGTCTGGTCGATCTCGTCCGTCGTCATGTTGCCCTTGTCGGCATATTTGATGTTGCCCAGGGCTTCCATGATCATCGCCGCATCCATGATGCCGATCGACGGAATGTTGAGGATCGCCGTCTTGCCCTTGAAGGCCGGGTCCATGATGTCGGCCCAGGTGGTGATCTCGCGGCCGACGAGGTCGGGGCGAATGCCGAGCGTGTCGGCATTGTAGATCGTCGGGATGAGCGTCATCCACTTCGTCGGCTCCTTGGCGAAGCTCTTGGAGTCCTGCGCATCGACGAAGCCAACTGTGTGCGGCGCCGTCCCCTGCGCGACCACGCTGTCGGGCTTCAGCTTGCCGTCGACGAAAAGCGGCACGATCTTGTCGTAATACTTGATCTTCGAAACATCCATCGGCTGCATGACGCCGGTCGGGAAGACCTTCTTGGCGATCCAGTATTCGATGTCGGCGATGTCGTAGGAATCCGGCTGGGTGACGGCGCGCTGGGCGGCGGCGTCGGAATCCGTTGCGGTCATCTCCAGCGTGATGCCGAGGTCTTCCTTGCACTTCTCGGCGATCGCATTGATGTTCGAAACGCCGGTGCCGAATTGGCGCAGCGTGATCGGATTCTGTGCCCAGATCGTCGGGAAGCCGGTGATCGCGCCGGAGCCGGCAACGGCGCCCACGGCGGCCGCACCAGTCTTCAAGAGCGTGCGGCGCGAGATGCCTTTTACAGGCGTAGCAGTCTTTGTTTCACTGGTCATGCTGTCGTTCCCCTTTTTGGTGATGCTTGATTGACGGTTCGTGCAGGAGCGGGCGGATGAATACTTCGTCTGGCCCGTTCAGGCTGAGAGGCGGCCGAGGGGGATCACGTCCTCCAGGCCCCAGCTCAGCCACACCGCGTCGCCGGTCGATACGGGCTCCTTGAAGTAGTCGGCGTCGGAGATGTTCACCGTGAAGTCGTCGCTGCCGGCGCCGATGACGGTGATCTTCACCGAGGCGCCGCGATATTCCACATTCGAGACAAGCCCATGGAAGCCAAGCGATCTGTCTGATGGCGGCTTGAGCCGCACTCGGTCGGTGCGGATGCCGATGTCGATCGGCTGCCCGACCTCCTGGACGATGTCGCGGACCGAGAATGTTTGGCCTTCCGGCGCCGTCAGCGTGACGACACCGTCGTCGATCGATGTCACGCGGCCGGAAAGCACGTTATGGTCGCCCATGAAGCGGGCGACGAAGGCGGTCGCCGGTTTTTCGAAGACGGTGCGGGCGCCTGCCGCCTGCTCGATGCGGCCGTTGTTCATGATGACGATCAGGTCGGCGAGCGCCATCGCCTCTTCCTGGCTGTGCGTCACATGGACGAAGGTGATGCCGAGCGTCTTCTGCAGCTTCTTGAGTTCGGCGCGCATGCGGATCTTCAGGAAAGGATCGAGTGCGGAAAGCGGTTCATCGAGCAGCAGCGCTTCCGGGTCGGTGATCAGCGCCCGGGCGAGCGCCACGCGCTGCTGCTGGCCGCCGGAAAGCTGCGCCGGCCGGCGCGTCGCATAGGCTTCCATTTGCATCAATCTCAGCATTTCCAGCGCCTTGGCGCGGCGTTCGGCCCTGTCGACGCCCTTCATCTTCAGGCTGAAGGCAACGTTGTCGACGAGGTCGAGATGGGGAAACAGCGCATAGGACTGGAACATCATCGCTGTGCCGCGCTTTGCCGGCGGAAAGTCGGTGACGACGGCATTGCCGAGGCGGATATCGCCTGAGGAGATGCTTTCGTGGCCGGCGATCATGCGCAGCGTCGAGGTCTTGCCGCAGCCGGAGGGGCCGAGCAGGCAGCAGTAGCTGCCCGCCGGAATCTTCAGGCTGATGGCATGGACAGCGGTCGTCGCGCCATAGACCTTGGAAACGGAAGCGATATCGATCTCTGCTGCTTTGGACATGCCCGCTTTCTCCTTGCAGCTGAGGAGAAGCATCAAGCGTGCCAGTTTGCTAAAGCCCTGAATCCGCGGCTAAGTTCTCGAGCGTCGCCAATCTGGGCAGCCGGCGGCCATGTTGATGCACATTTTGTAGGCGTTTGTGCTCAAAGATTGCCTATTATTGTATACAATATTGAGCTTTGATTGACGGCAAAATGCGGTTAACTTCCGCTGTACCCACTGTAACGGCATCGTTCGGATTCCCTGCATCATGACGTCAGTCAATCTAAGCCCGGCGGGAAGCGCGATGGATACCGGCGCCCAGCAGATCCGCGACGCGATCCGCGATGCGATCGTCGAGCGGCGCCTTGCGCCCGGAACGAAGCTCTCCGAGACCGACGTCGGCAGCCTCTTCAATGTCAGCCGGACGCTGGTTCGCGCCGCCCTTCAGGCCCTTTCTTATGAGGGGCTCGTCAGTGTCGAGAAGAATCGCGGCGCCTTCGTCGCCTTTCCTTCGGTGATCGAGGCTCAGCAGATATTCGCGACCCGCCGTCTGTTGGAGCCGGTCATAATCCGCGAGGCAGCGCCCCATATCGGCAAAACTGAGATCAAGGAGCTCAGAAAGCTGCTTGCGGAAGAGCATCGGTTGACGAAGCAGCGCGGCGCACCCGCCCGCCGCGCCGAGATCAAGGCCTCCGGCGATTTTCACCTGGCGGTCGCCGCCATGAGTGGCAATGCGATTCTCAAGCGTTTCATGGATGAGCTCGTTGCGCGCTCCTCGCTCGTGATCGCGCTTTATGGGCAATCGGTGATCTCGAGCTGCGGCCACAATGAACACCAGCAGATCGTCGATGCACTGGAAAAGAAGGATATCGAAGCTGCCTGCGCGCTGATGCTGCAGCACATCGATCATATCGAGGCGGATATCGACCTTCGGCCAACAAAAAAGGGCGGAGGTTTGCGCGACGCTTTTCATTTGTGAGTGT
The DNA here is from genome assembly GCF_002531555.1 of Sinorhizobium sp. BJ1. Lineage (NCBI taxonomy): Bacteria > Pseudomonadati > Pseudomonadota > Alphaproteobacteria > Hyphomicrobiales > Rhizobiaceae > Sinorhizobium > Sinorhizobium sp. BJ1. Next base: position 106,027 of record NZ_NWTH01000006.1, on the reverse strand, counting down.
CGCAACTGCGCTTCCTATCCGCACAGCGCCCTTGCGGTGACGATCACATTTGTGATATTTCTAACACAAATTGTTGGGCTGCAGCTCGTCGCGCCCCTGGTGTGAGCCTGCCCAGGGCCCGGACTCCGGATGGAAATGGCCAATCGCAAGACAACACGGATTGTCGCTTTGACAAATGCGCTTTCGGCGCGGCGCGTTCTGCATCTGAAAGACGCAGCCGCCTTGCTGGGCGTCTCGGAAATGACCGTTCGGCGCGACGTCGCCAACAACCCCGCCCTCTTCGGATATCTCGGCGGGCATATCGTTCCGGCCGCCGATATCGAGGCTGAGGCGCCTTACGATCTCGCGCGTGAGGCCGACAGTCACGCGGCGGCGAAGCGGGAAGCCTGCGTCCATGCCGCCCGGCACATCCGTCCCGACGAGACGATCTTCATCGATTGCGGCACGACACTTGAGTATCTCGTCGATCTCATCCCGGAAAACTATTCAATTACGGCAGTGTGTTACTCTCTGAATGTGGCCGATCGCCTGACCCGCAGGCCCAACGTCCGGATCGTCATGCTCGGCGGCGTCTACCACCCGTCCTCGGCTTCGTTCTCGGGCAACTCCGGCCTCGAGACGCTCAATCATCTCGGCATCAATGTAGCCTTCCTCTCGGCGGCCGGCGTCGACCCTGGCCGTGGCGCGACATGCGTTCATTTTCATGAAGTGCCGGTAAAGCAGAAGGTGATTTCACTCGCGCGCGAGAATTACCTCGTGGTGGACAAGAGCAAGATCGGCAGGCTGAAGCCCGCCTTCTTTGCGCCGCTCACCACATTCCGGGCGGTGATCACGGAAGACGGAGAGGCGGCGCTTTCGGTGCGTGAGGCGCCGACGGGATAAATGTGATAGTCTCGCCGCTTCGACCGTGTCATCGCTTGACACCCATCAGGCTTGATGAAATGATAACAAAAAATAGATAAAAAAATAACAAGTCGCGGCTGACCCGCAGGGCCTGGTCAGGCAGGGAGAAATCGAGGAGTAGTCGCTTGGAAGACCTTGCTGTGAAGGGGGTCTCGGCAGTTTCTGCCCAACCCGCTGGCACCGGTCACAACTGGCCGCGCAACGACGGTGTCGATCTCGACCTTTCCTGGGTGCTCGACCAGCGCGTCAATTTTTCCGCCGCCGAGCGGCGGGTCGCGACGCTGCCGGGTCGCCGGACCGTGAAAAAGGATGCGCAGGCCGCTTGGCTCTTGAAGGCGGTCACCTGCATCGATTTGACGACGCTCAATGGTGACGATACGACGGAGCGCGTTAAACGCCTCTGCGCCAAGGCGCGCCGGCCGGTGCGCCAGGATCTTCTCGACGCACTTGGCATGGGCGATCGCGATATCACCACCGGTGCCATCTGTGTCTATCACCGTTTCGTGTCGACGGCGGTCGACGCGCTCGAGGGCTCCGGAATTCCGGTGGCTGCGGTGTCCACCGGCTTCCCGGCAGGTCTCATTCCGCATGACGTCAAGCTCAAGGAAATCGAGGCTTCCGTCGCAGACGGCGCCAGGGAAATCGACATCGTCATTACGCGCGAGCATGTGCTGACCGGCAACTGGCAGGCGCTCTATGACGAGATGCGCGATTTCCGCGATGCCTGCGGCGATGCGCATGTGAAGGCGATCCTCGCGACCGGCGATCTCAAGACCTTGCGCAATGTCGCCCGCGCCTCGCTCGTCTGCATGATGGCCGGCGCCGACTTCATCAAGACCTCGACCGGCAAGGAGGGCGTCAACGCGACGCTGCTCGTCACCCTCGTCATGCTCAGGATGATCCGAGCCTACCAGGAGCGGACAGGCATCAAGGTTGGCTACAAGCCCGCCGGCGGCATTTCGGTGGCAAAAGACGTGCTGAACTACCAGTTCCTCATGAAGGAAGAGCTCGGCCGCGAATGGCTCGAGCCGGATCTCTTCCGCATTGGGGCATCGAGCCTGTTGGCAGACATCGAACGCCAGCTCGAACATCACGTCAGCGGCGCCTACTCGGCCCTCAACAGACACCCGATAGGATAATCCGATGAGCGTCGCCAGGTTTTTCGACGAAATGTCATATGGCCCCGCACCTGAAGGCGATAACGAGGTGCGCCAATGGCTCGCCCGCCATAAGGGCGCGTTCGGGCACTTCATCAACGGCGGCTTCGTCGCCTCCGCCTCCGGAAAGACTTTCGACAGTTTCGAACCGGCGACCGGTGCTCTGCTGGCGAAGATCGCGCTTGGCGGCCGCGAGGACGTCAACGCCGCCGTGGCCGCGGCCCGCAAGGCGCAAGGTCCCTGGGCGAAGCTCTCCGGCCATGCCCGGGCAAGGCATCTCTATGCGCTGGCGCGCATGATCCAGCGTCACGCGCGGCTGATCGCCGTGGTCGAAGCGCTCGACAACGGCAAACCGATCCGCGAAACGCGCGACATCGACATTCCGCTTGCCGCCCGTCATTTCTACCACCACGCCGGCTGGGCGCAGCTTCAGGAAACAGAGTTCGCGGATCAGGTGCCGGTCGGCGTTGTCGGCCAGGTCATCCCTTGGAACTTTCCCTTCCTGATGCTCGCCTGGAAAGTGGCGCCGGCGCTGGCGCTTGGCAATACGGTCATTCTGAAGCCTGCGGAGTTCACGCCGCTGTCGGCGCTTCTTTTCGCCGAGCTTGCCACTGCGGCCGGCCTGCCGCCGGGCGTCCTCAACGTGGTGACCGGCGAGGGCGAGACGGGTGCGCTGATCGTCGAGCACGACGACATAGACAAGATCGCCTTCACCGGCTCGACCGAGGTCGGCCGCCTGATCCGTGAAAAGACCGCCGGTACCGGCAAATCGCTGACGCTCGAGCTCGGCGGCAAGTCGCCCTTCATCGTCTTCGACGACGCCGATGTCGACGCGGCGGTAGAAGGCGTGGTGGATGCGATCTGGTTCAACCAGGGCCAGGTCTGCTGCGCCGGGTCGCGTGTGCTCGTCCAGGAAGGCGTGGCACCGCGGTTTCACGAACGCCTGAAGCGGCGCATGGGGACGTTGCGGGTCGGCCATCCGCTCGACAAGGCGATCGACATGGCTGCGATCGTCGCCCCGGTGCAATTGCAGCGGATCCAAAGCCTGGTCAGCCAGGGTGTGACGGAAGGGGCGGCACTTTACCAGCCGCCGATCGAGCTGCCCAAGGGCGGCAGCTTCTATCCGCCGACGCTTCTGACTGCCGTGCAGCCGACCTCCGTCGTCGCCACGGAGGAAATTTTTGGACCGGTCGCCGTGTCGATGACCTTCCGCACCCCGGAAGAGGCGATCCAACTTGCCAACCATTCTCGCTACGGCCTTGCGGCCAGCGTCTGGAGCGAGACGATCGGTCTCGCCCTGCATGTCGCGGCGAAGCTCGCCGCCGGCGTCGTCTGGGTCAATGCCACCAATCTTTTCGACGCTTCGAGCGGCTTCGGCGGAAAACGCGAATCCGGCTTCGGCCGCGAAGGCGGCAGGGAAGGCTGCTACGAATATCTGAAGCCGAAGGCCTGGCTGGGACGCAAGCTCCGGAACGATCAGAGTGCGCCGGTGCTCAAGCCGGTTGCGAGCGATTTCGCGCTGCCATCGCTCGATCGCACCGCCAAGCTCTTCATCGGCGGCAAGCAGGCGCGGCCCGACGGAAACTACTCGCGCCAAATCCTGTCGCCGAAGGGCAGGGTGCTCGGCGAGGTCGGCGAGGGCAACCGCAAGGACATCCGCAACGCCGTGGTCGCGGCGCAGGCGGCGTCGAGCTGGTCGTCGGCAACGGCGCACAATCGCGCGCAGATCCTCTATTACATTGCCGAGAACCTGAGCGGCCGGGCGGCGGAATTTGCCGACCGCATCGGCACAATGACCGGCGTCTCGGCGGCCAATGCGAAGGCCGAGGTCGAAGCTTCGATCGCCCGTCTCTTCAGCTATGGCGCCTGGGCGGACAAATACGAAGGCGTCGTGCACCAGCCGCCCTTGCGCGGCGTCGCACTTGCCATGCCGGAGCCGCAGGGCGTCGTCGGAGTGATCTGCCCGCCGGAGGCACCGCTGCTCGGTTTCCTCAGCCTCGTCGCGCCGCTGATTGCCGTCGGCAATCGCGTCGTTGCCGTTCCGAGCGAGCCGCATCCGCTTGCCGCTACGGATTTCTATTCGGTGCTGGAAACCTCCGACGTTCCAGCCGGCGTCGTCAACATCGTCACCGGCTCGGCGACGGAACTTGCCAAGACGCTCGCCGCCCATAATGACGTCGACGCACTCTGGGCCTTCGGCACGGCGGACCTGTCGACGCTGGTCGAGAAGCTGTCGGTCGGCAATCTGAAACGCACCTTCGTCGACTACGGCAAGGCCATCGACTGGTTGGACCGTTCGGCAGCCGAAGGGCAGCCGTTCCTGTGGCGGGCCGTCGACGTCAAGAACATCTGGATCCCCTACGGCGAGTGAGGGATCCGCGCATACCGTCCGGCGGGGAGCCGGCCGGCGTAGAGGAAGCATTTGCATAAATGAGCGTCGCTGGCGGGATCACGCCGTCGGGCGGCCGTCGAATTGGTGCTTTGGAGGAGGACTGACATGCTCAAGAATATTGACCCGGCGCTCAATGCGGACGTGCTGCACGCGCTCCGATCCATGGGGCATGGTGACACGCTGGTGATCTCCGACACCAACTTCCCATCCGACGCAATCGCCCGACAGACGCGGCTCGGCAAACTCCTCCACATCGACAACGTCTCCGCCGCGCGCGCCGTCAAGGCGGTCCTTTCGGTGCTGCCGCTCGACACGCCGCTCCAGCCATCGGCCGGACGCATGGAAATCATGGGCGCGCCGGACGAGATTCCGGCAGTTCAAAGCGAGGTCCAGGCCGAGATCGATCGTGCCGAGGGCAGGCCGGCGCCAATGTACGGCATCGAACGCTTCGCTTTCTACGAGGAAGCAAAAAACGCCTATTGCGTCATCACCACCGGCGAGACGCGGTTCTACGGCTGCTTCCTGTTCACCAAGGGGGTCATTCCGCCTGAAACTGCCTGAAAAACCAGCGGTTTTTTGAGGGAGGAGGCTCAGCATGAAGACAGGCGTTTCGATCCTCGGGATCTTCGTGGCGGATACGGCCTATCTGGCGTCCCGCATGCCGCGGATCGGAGAGACGATTACCGGCAGCGGCTTCTCCGTCGGACCCGGCGGCAAAGGCTCGAACCAGGCGGTGGCGGCGGCGCGGGCCGGCAGCCAGGTCTCGTTCATCTCGAGGCTCGGACGCGACACGTTCGGCGAGATGGCGCTGAAGACCTATGCCGAGGCGGGCGTGACGCCGAAGATCCTGCAGATGGACGATCTGCCGACCGGTGCGGCCTTCATCTATGTCAACGACGAGAACGGCGAGAATGCCATCATCGTCTATCCCGGCGCCGCCGGCTCGATCGATGTCCAAGATGTGGAAGCCGCCCGTCAAACGATCGAGAATTCGCGGATCTTCGTGACCCAGCTCGAACAGCCGGCGGCCGCCGCCGAAAGGGCGCTTGGGATCGCCCATGCGGCAGGCGTCACGACCGTGTTCAACCCGGCGCCGGCCGAACCCTTTCCGGAAAGCATCTATCCGCTCTGCGACTACATCGTCCCGAACGAAACGGAAGCGGCAGCGCTTGTCGGCTTTGCGCTGCCGACGCCCGACGATGCCCGGCGCGCCGGGGACGTGCTTTTGAAAAAGGGTGCGAAGACCGCGCTGATCACGCTTGGCGAGCGTGGCGTGCTCTACCACACCGACAGTCAGTCGGTGCTCGTTCCCGCAGTCGCCAGCGGTCCGGTGATCGACACCACCGGTGCGGGGGACGCTTTCGTCGGCGGCTTTTCGGCCGCGCTGGCCCGGGGGCTGTCGCCCGTCGAGGCGGTGCGGTTCGGCTGCGCGACGGCCGGCATCGCGGTCACGCGCCGCGGGACGGCCCCGGCAATGCCGACGCTGGATGAGATCAAGACGCTGCTCGCAAGGGGAGCGGCGGCATGACCCGCAACGACCCGATCAAGCATTTCTTCATTTGGCCGGCATTGATCATCGTTCTGCTGATCTCGATCTTTCCGCTCGTCTATTCGCTGACGACGAGCTTCATGAGCATGCGGCTCGTGCCGCCGATGCCGGCTCGCTTCGTCGGCTTCGGCAACTATGCCGACCTCCTATCGAACCCGCGCTTCTGGCACGTTGCCGGCACGACGACGCTGATCGCCTTCGTTTCCGTCGGGCTGCAATATGTGATCGGCCTTTCCGTAGCGCTGGCGCTGAATTCCCGCGTACCGGGCGAGGGGATTTTCCGCGTCGGTTTTCTGCTGCCGATGCTCGTTGCCCCGGTCGCCGTTGCGCTCGTCGCGCGCCAGATCCTCAATCCGACCATGGGGCCGTTGAACGAGTTCATGACGCTCTTCGGCTTTCCCAACCTCCCGTTCCTGACCCGGACAAGCTGGGCGCTCGGCTCGATCATCGTGGTCGAGGTCTGGCAATGGACGCCCTTCGTCATCCTGATGCTGCTGGCAGGACTGCAAACCCTGCCTGACGATGTCTACGAGGCAGCGGCACTCGAGAACGCCACGCCCTGGCAGCAGTTCCGCGATATCACCTTTCCGATGCTGCTGCCGATCTCGGCCGCCGTCGTCTTCATCCGGCTCATCGAGAGCTACAAGATCATGGACACGGTCTTTGTCATGACCGGCGGCGGACCGGGCGTGTCGACCGAGACACTGACGCTGTTTGCCTATCAGGAAGGCTTCAAGAAGTTCAACCTCGGCTACACGTCGGCGCTGTCTTTCCTTTTCCTGATCCTCATCACGGTGATCGGCCTCGTCTATCTGGCGGTGCTCAAGCCCTATCTGGAGAAGCACAAATGAGCGTGCGCACTCTTCAGGGAAAGCGGCGTTGGCTGGCACTCGGCGGCTGCCTGCTATGGCTCGCCTTCACCTTGTTTCCGCTCTATTGGGTGGCGATCACGTCGTTCAAGACGCCGCTTGCCGTTGTCGGCGGGCCGACCTATCTGCCGTTCGTCGATTTCGAACCGACGCTGACGGCGTGGAACGAGCTCGTCTCCGGCGCGCGCGGCGCCTTCTACAACACCTTCGTCGCCTCCCTGATCGTCAGCCTGTCCGCTGCGGTGCTTGCGACCGGCATCGGCGCCATGGCCGCCTACGCGCTCGTCCGCTTCACCTTTCGTTTTCGGCTGCTTTCCGCCCTCATCTTCGTGGTCGTCGCCTTCAGCGGGTTTCTGTTGGGACGATACGCACTCGGCTTCGGCCAGGGAATTTCGCTCATCTATTCGTTCATCGCCGCGCTCGCTCTCGCGGTGATCTCCAGCCGCTTCCGCCTGCCAGGCCCCGAACTTGGCAACAACGACATCGTCTTCTGGTTCGTGAGCCAGCGCATGTTTCCGCCGATCGTCGCCGCCTTCGCGCTCTATCTCATGTACACGGAAGTCGGAAAGCTCGGCTTCAAGCTCGTCGACAGCTATATCGGGCTGACCTTCGCCTATATCGCCTTCTCGCTGCCGATCGTCGTCTGGCTGATGCGCGATTTCTTCGAGGCGCTGCCGATCGAGGTGGAGGAGGCGGCGATGGTCGACAACGTGCCGTCTTGGCGGATCTTCTTCGGCATCGTCTTGCCGATGTCGAAACCGGGCCTCATCGCGACCTTCATGATCACGCTCGCCTTCGTCTGGAACGAGTTCCTCTTCGCGCTCTTCCTGACGAGTTCGAAATGGCAGACGCTACCGATCCTGGTCGCCGGGCAAAACAGCCAGCGCGGCGACGAGTGGTGGTCCATATCGGCCGCCGCACTTGTCGCGATCATCCCGATGATGGTCATGGCCGGACTCTTGAGCAGGTTGATGCGGTCGGGCCTGCTCCTGGGAGCGATCAAGTGACTGCACGCATTTTCTAGATTTGCAAGGTTCACTCAGAGGGAGGAAAAAATGAGGAAGCTTATGCTCGCATCTACCGCCGCCGGCCTGCTGGCCGCGGCGGCCAATGGAACGGCCTTTGCCTGTGAGCCGGACTTCAGCGGCGTGGAACTCACCGCTACGACCCAGACCGGCCCCTATATTGCATCCGCTCTTCAGATCGCCGCCAAGGGTTGGGAGGAGAAAACCTGCGGCAAGGTGAAAGTCGTCGAGTTTCCCTGGTCCGAGCTTTATCCGAAGATCGTGACCTCCCTGACCGCCGGCGAGGACGCCTTCGACGTCATCGCCTTCGCGCCTGCCTGGGCGCCGGATTTCACCGACTTCCTCGCCGAAATGCCGGCGGAGATGCGGCAGGGCTCCGCCTGGGAAGACATCGCGCCGGTCTACCGTGAACAGTTGATGGTCTGGAACGGCAAGGTCCTTTCGCAGACCATGGACGGCGATGCCCATACCTACACCTATCGCATCGACCTTTTCGAGAACGCCGACAACCAGAAGGCCTTCAAGGAGAAATACGGTTACGACTTGGCGCCGGCGAAGACCTGGAAGCAATATCTCGACATCGCCGAGTTCTTCAATCAGCCGGCGAACAACCTCTGGGGCACTGCCGAAGCCTTCCGCCGTGGCGGCCAGCAGTTCTGGTTCCTGTTCAGCCATGTGGCCGGCTATACAAGCCATCCCGATAATCCGGGCGGCATGTTCTTCGACCCGGATACGATGGACGCGCAGGTCAACAATCCCGGCTGGGTACGCGGCCTGGAGGAATATATCCGCGCTTCCAAGCTTGCGCCGCCGAATGCGCTCAACTTCTCCTTCGGCGAGGTGAACGCCGCCTTTGCCGGCGGACAGGTCGCTGAATCGATCGGCTGGGGCGACACAGGTGTCATTGCCGCCGACCCAAAGCAGTCGAAGGTTGCCGGAAAGGTGGGCTCGGCGTCTCTGCCCGGAGCGGACGAGATCTACAACTACAAGACCAAGAAGTGGGACAAGTTTGATCAGGTCGTGCAGACCTCCTTCATGGCCTTCGGCGGGTGGCAGGCAGCCGTGCCGAGCTCGTCCACGAAGCAGGAAGCCGCCTGGAACTATATCCAGTATCTGACAAGCCCCGAGGTCTCGGCGCAGGCGGCCATTACCGGCGGCACGGGCGTCAATCCGTACCGACTTTCGCACACCACCAATCTCGAACTCTGGTCGAAGATCTTCTCGGAGCGCGAAGCGAAGGAGTATCTAGGCGCGCAGAAGGACGCGGTCACTGCCAAGAACATCGCCCTCGACATGCGGCTACCCGGTTACTTTTCCTATACCGAGGTGCTCGAGATCGAACTCTCCAAGGCACTTGCCGGTGAAGTGACGCCGCAGCAGGCGCTCGATACGGTGGCCGAGCAATGGAACAAGCTGACCGACGAGTTCGGCCGCGACAAGCAGCTTGCCGCCTATCGCTCTTCGATGGGCCTGCCGCAGAAATAAGTGATCGATGCCCGCTCCGGCCACCCGGTGCGGGCGTCATGTGGGCGCCGGACAGCCGGCGCCCATCTTTCGCAGTGCGTTCCCCGGCTTTGGCCAGGGGGTCTCGAGAAAGGCATTCGAATGTCGCAGGTCCGCCTGGAACAAGTCACCAAATCCTTCGGCAGCGTTAAGGTCATTCCGCCGCTCGATCTTTCGATCGCCGACCGCGAGTTCGTCGTTCTCGTCGGTCCGTCCGGCTGCGGCAAGACGACGACGCTGCGAATGATTGCCGGTTTGGAAACTGCGTCTTCCGGCACGATCCGGATCGGCGAGCGGGATGTCACCGACCTTCGTCCAGGCCTGCGCAACTGCTCGATGGTGTTCCAGAACTACGCCCTCTATCCGCATATGACGGTCGCCGAGAACATCGGCTACGGCATGAAGGTACGCGGCACGCCGAAGAGCGACATCGAAACATCCGTGGCGGAGGCCGCCCGTATCCTGAACCTCGGCGCCTATCTCAGCCGCAAGCCCAGCGCCCTTTCCGGCGGCCAAAGGCAGCGCGTCGCGATCGGCCGGGCGATCGTCCGTCAGCCTGACGTGTTCCTCTTCGACGAGCCGCTTTCGAACCTCGACGCAAAGCTCCGGATCGAAATGCGCACCGAGATCAAGCTCCTGCACCGGCGGCTCCAGACCACTGCCGTCTATGTGACGCATGATCAGGTTGAAGCGATGACCATGGCGGACCGTGTCGTGGTGATGAACCAGGGGCGCATCGAACAGGCTGCCGATCCGATCACCCTCTATGAGGCGCCTGCCAATCTTTTCGTTGCCGCCTTCATCGGCGCACCCAGCATGAATTTCATCGAAGGCATTCTCGAACGCGGCGATGCAGGGCTCACGTTCCGAGCGCCCGGCGATGTCGCCTTTCCGCTTCCGGACGAGCGGGCCCAGAAACTTGGCGCTCATATCGGCGAGGCGGTCGTGCTCGGCATTCGGCCCGAACACACGATTGCCACCGATGCAGGTCTTCCGCGGATCAAGCTGCAGGTGCGCGATATCGAGCCGCTCGGTCCGCACACGCTGGTGATCGGAAAGGCAGGATCTGCATCGTTCACCGCCCAGGTGCACGCTGCGGCGCGCATTTCGCCGGACGACGTGATCGAAGTGCCGATCGACATGGCTAAGGTCCATTTCTTCCTGAAGAATACGGGAGAAGCCGTCGGGCGGTGAACGGGGGCCCACACCCGACACGCCGTCCTCAGTTCGACCGTGCTCCATGGCTGGATCCCGAAAATGCTGAAATATTGCATTCGCTACAGGTGATGAGGAAGCGCCCGATGGCCGAGCTTAGAGTGAAGACGAGGGAAGCGGGCGCGACGGCGGTCGTCGCACGGACCGGTTTCCCGTATGTGACCTCGGTTACCGGCGGTGGGCTCGACATCGTCACCAGCCCATCGCAGGCCGGATTTGGACCGCTCGACCTTCTCTACGCGTCGCTGGCAAGCTGCCTTGTGCTCAGCGCGCGGATCGCCGCAAGCCGCTTCGGCGTGCTCGACAGGCTCGTCGAGATTTCCGCCAAGGTGACCGGCAAAAAGGCGCATGACGAGCCGTCACGGGTCGCCCGCTTCGATATCGAATTCGTGATCAGGGGCGACTTCGACGACGCGGTACGGCACGCTATTGCCGAAGCGGCGGAAGCCGAGATCTGCGCGGTCAGCAATACGCTGCGCGGCCATCCGGAATTCACAAGCAAGGTCTCCGGTTAACTTGAAGGGAACAGTTCTCGATGACATCGCGTCCGGTCTACCATTTCAATTCCATCATCGCGCGCACCCCTTCGCGATCCGTCGTCGACGGACTGCGCGCGGAGGATCGCGGAAGACCGACCTATGAGGGCGTCAAGGCCGAGCACGATGCCTATCTGGCGGCAATGCGCCAAGCCGGCGTGAAGACAACGGTGCTACCGCCGCTCGAGGCCTTCCCGGATTCGATCTTCGTCGAAGACCCGGCGCTCGTCTTCACCGAGGGTGCGATCGTTCTGCGCCCGGGCGCGGCCACGCGCATAAGGGAAACCGAGGAAATCGCGCCGACGCTGCGCGAGATGTTCGACACGGTCCTCGATCTGCCGGCGGGCTACGCCGACGGTGGCGACGTGTTGACAACGGGGGAGAGCGTAATGATCGGCCTTTCGGCCCGCACCGACAGGGCAGGCGCCGAGGCGCTGCGGACTTGCCTTGACAGGCTCGGTCGCAAGAGCGAGGTCGTCGCCACACCTGATGGGGTTCTTCACTTCAAGACCGATTGCTCGCTGCTCGACGACGAAACGATCCTTTCCACCAACCGCCTGGCTCGATCCGGCGTCTTCAAGAAATTCAGGCAGATGATCATCCCGGAAGGCGAGGAGCCGGCCGCCAATGCGTTGCGCGTCAACGACGTGGTGATGGTCGGCGCCGATTTCCCGCGTACGATCGAGATGATCGACAAGGCCGGCTACAAGGTGGTGCCCTTGAAGACGACGGAGATAGGCAAGATCGACGCCGGGCTTTCCTGCATGTCGCTGAGGTGGTTCAGCAGCGGAAAAGGCGAATGAATCCGTGCCGCACAGGGCAACGCGCAGTGCCGGTCGTCGCGAGCGCGTAGTCTCGACAGTACGACCTGCTTAATTGTTCGAGTGCACCCGATCTGCTATCATTTAACAGAGGCTAATACGGCTGGAACAGCCGCAGGCCGATACCATGAGAACCATGAACTCGATCCGGGAGAATGGTTATGAAACGGGCTCTGATGGCCGCTGCCCTTTTGGCGGCGAGCAGTTTCGTTGCAACGGCAGAAGCCGCAGACGACGCTGCATTGATCAAGAGCGCTGAATCCGCTGCGCCCGCTGCAGTAGCGAGCGGCGCTGCGATCCACGCCATGGATGAGAAGGGTACCATGCGCACCGTGAGGGAGGGCACCAGTGGTTTCTGGTGCATGCCGGACAACCCGGTTACGCCAGGCCCCGACCCGATGTGCGGCGATGCCAATGCGATGGAATGGGCTATGGCATGGATCCAGAAAAAGGAGCCTCCGAAAGGCAAGATAGGCTTTCTGTACATGCTTGCCGGCGGCACCGACGCAAGCAACACCGATCCCTATGCGACAAAGCCCGAAGAGGGCAACAACTGGGTGGAAACCGGCCCGCATGTCATGATCGTCAATGCGATGGACATGATGCAAGGCTATCCGACGGATCCCAAGCCGGACACGTCGAAGCCGTATGTGATGTGGGCGGGCACTCCCTATGCCCACCTCATGATACCCGTGAAATAGCGAAAGCGAAAACGTCGAGCGCATCGCCGAAGATCCACAAATCGCCTGCCCCGGGAACAGGTCCGACAGCACGAACTAAACCAAACGTGCGGCCGGCCACGAGCTTGTTTTCAGCGCTGACATATCGACAGCTGGGCCCGGGTGCGGCATCGTTTCGATAGCTTGCAGTTTGAGAGAGCACGCCCCGATTGCGCCGAACGCGCGGAACAAGCCCGATCCATGTTCCGTTTACCTGCGGACCTGAGGGCGCATGAACACGGCCCTGTGAGCGATTAAGGCCTCCGTGTCAGTGCACACGCGAGGCTTCGTTATGTGCGATGGCTAAACGAATCATGCGCGGAGCCTCCTATGGAAGACTTCCTACTGTTCGCAGCGGTCGGGTTTCTGGCCCAGGCGGTCGACGGCGCTCTCGGAATGGCCTATGGCGTGATCTCTTCGACGGTGCTCCTCACCTTCGGCGTGCCGCCGGCGCAAGCATCGGCTTCAGCTCATGCTGCGGAATTGTTCACCACTGCCGCCTCCGGATCGGCCCATCTCTATCATCGCAACATCGACTGGAAGCTGTTTCGGCGGCTCGTTCCCTTTGGCGTCGGTGGCGGGATCCTGGGCGCCTTCGTACTCACCTCGTTTGACGGAGACCAGGTCAAGCCATTCGTTACAGCCTATCTCGCAATTATTGGGAGCTGGCTGTTATACCGGTCCTTTCATCGCATTCCGACGAACCCAGTGAAGATGAGAGTTGTCGCGCCCTTGGGCGCAACCGCCGGCTTTCTGGATGCCGCAGGTGGAGGCGGCTGGGGTCCTGTTGCCACCACCGGGCTGCTCGGCGCGGGCGGACAGCCGCGTTTTGTGATCGGCACCGTCAATGCGAGCGAGTTCCTGATTGCACTTTCGGTGTCGCTGAGCTTCCTCGCCACGATTGTAACCGGCCACTGGGAGGAAGCCGGCGAATTCGGCGATCACCTGACATCCGTCGGCGGGCTGATCATAGGAGGCGTTTTGGCGGCGCCGCTGGCGGGATGGATGGTCAAGGCATTAAAGGAGAAGACACTCCTGCGGCTTGTCGGGTCGCTGATCACGCTTCTGGCCGGCTACCAGACGCTCGAGCTGACGGGATTGCTCTGAGAACTGTAGACAAGGACAGTCCTCGAACTACTTCGCAGGCGTAAGATCTCCAAAGACTGTCGGGATCAGTTCCGAAACCGTCGGGTGGATATGCATGGCGCGGCTGATCGTCGTATAGGGTCTCCTCGCATACATCACGTCGAGGATGCTCTGAATGGCCTCGTCGCCGCCAGTGCCGAGGATGGAGGCGCCGAGTATTTCCTTCGTATCGGCGTCGACGAGCACCTTCATGAAGCCTTGCGTCTCGCCCTTTTCGACGGCGCGGCCGACGCGCGTCATCGGCCTTGTGCCGATCAGGAGCTTGCGGCCGCTCTTGCGCGCCTCGGTCTCGGTCATGCCGGCGCGACCGAGCGGCGGGTCGATATAGAGCGCATAGGTCTGGATGCGGTCGCTGACGCGGCGCGGGTCATTGTCGATGAGGTTCGCGGCAACGATCTCGAAATCATTGTAGGACGTATGGGTGAAGGCACCCCGGCCGTTGCAGTCGCCGATCGCGAAAATGTGCGGCACGTTGGTGCGCAGGAAATCATCGACCTCCACATAGCCGCGCGCGTCGGTCTTCACACCGGCCCTGTCGAGCCCGAGATCGTCCGTATTAGGTCGGCGGCCGGTGGCAAGCAGCACATCGGAACCGATGACTTCCGGGGCTCCCGACGTGCAGTCGACACCGGCAGTGATGCCGTCGTCATGCCGGGCGAAGCGAATGCACTCAGCGTTGAGGCGAATATGGATTCCCTCTGTTTCAAGAATCGCTCGGATCGCATCCGAGACGTCCGGGTCTTCCCGCGCGATCAGGCGCGGCCCCTTTTCGATCACGGTGACCTCGGAACCGAAGCGACGGAATATCTGCGCGAATTCGAGCCCGATATAGCTGCCGCCGACGATGAGCAGATGCCTGGGCAGGTGGTCGAGATCCATGATCGAGCTATTGGTGAGATAGGGCACCTCGCTGACACCCGGAAAATCGGGGATCGCCGCGCGCCCGCCCACGTTGAGAAAGATCTGCTCGCCGGAAATCAGCTGTTCGCCGACGCGGATGTCGGTCGGGCCCTCGAAGCGCGCATGGCCCTCCAGCACGGTGCAGTTCTTCATGCCCTTAAGCCAGGACTCGACGCCCGCACGAGAATCGAGCGTCACCTTTTCCTTGCGCGCCATCACCCGGGCGAAATCGACGGAAATGGGGCCGGTCGTCATGCCGTATTCGGCGCCGCGGCGCGCCGTGTGGATGGCGTAGGCGCTCGCGACCATGGCCTTGGTCGGCATGCAGCCGGTGTTGACGCAGGTGCCGCCGAAGAGTTTACGCTCGACGAGCGCTACGGATTTGCCGGCATCCGTCAACCGTCCGGCGAGCGACGGTCCGGCCTGGCCGGCGCCGATGATGATCGCGTCGAAATGCTTGCTCATGATGACACCACCCAGAGCGCCAGCAGAATGGCGACAAGGTCTTCGAGGAGGGCGATCGGCAGGTCCTTGCCGCCAATCGCCGTAACGAGCCGCTTGCGCGTTTCGTAACCGCCGAGTGTACCGATGATCGCACCGATGCCTCCGGCAACGGCGCCGCCGACCAAAGAGCCACTTGCAGTGCCGATCACCGCGCCGCAGAAACCGCCGCTGACGATACGCGCGCCGAATTGCTGCGGAACCTTGCGGCTCGGCGTGCTCGGCAGCTGGTCGGTGACGTATTCGACGAGCGCCAACAGACCGAAAATGTATGGCGTGAAGCGGTAACCCACAAAGGCGGCCCAACTGTTGGCAACGGGCAACCAGCCGGCCGCCGCGGCGAAGCTGACGGCCGCCGGCGCGGTCATGACCCGCAAGCCCGCTACCACGCCGATCAGAAGCGCAAGAATATAGACGGACATCCCATCCCCCGAACGGCATTTCAAGGACTGCGCGGCGGCTGCCGCGAAAACGCGACTGGCTTGCGGCCGCCTCGGATATGCTGGCATTCTAAAATGAAATAGTGGCGATCGACTATCGTGGGCCCTGAGGACTGCGCGCTGTGAGGCGGACCCAACGGAAGAGTGGCCGACTTCCGCTTTGATTGCAACCCGGTAGTACGTAGCTTGACCTCGGGCATCCCGAAGTTCAACCATAAGTTCCTGCGAGTCCGTTGCTCTGTTCTTTGCTGAACCCTGACATATATGGATGCTCTAACCGGACGCAGCGGAGAGCCGTGACGGCCGCGGGATCAATTGAGGGAGACAATCATGCGCCTGCCCCTGATGAAGACACTTATCGGCACCGCTCTTGCCTTTGCGCTGACCTCCGCGGCGGCCAAGGCCGACGTCGTGGTTTCCTCCAAGATCGACACGGAGGGCGGCGTTCTCGGCAACATCATTCTCGCCGTGCTGAATGCCAATAACATCAAGACCACGGACCGGGTCCAGCTAGGCGCCACTCCCGTCGTTCGCAAGGCGATCACTGCCGGCGAAATCGACATCTATCCCGAATATACCGGCAACGCCGCTTTCTTCTTCGAGAAGGCCGACGATGCGGCCTGGAAGGACGCCGCCAAGGGTTATGAACTGGCAAAGAAGCTCGACTACGACGCCAACAAGATCGTGTGGCTGACACCATCGCCGGCCAACAACACCTGGGCGATCGCGCTGCGCAAGGAGGTGGTCGAGAAGAACAGCCTCAAGACGCTTTCCGACTTCGGGAAATATGTCAGTGGCGGCGGCGATGTCATCCTGGCGGCGTCCTCCGAGTTCGTGAATTCCGCCGCTGCCTTGCCCGCATTCCAGACCGCCTACGCCTTCACCCTCAAGCCGGAGCAACTGATCACGCTGTCAGGCGGCGATACGGCTGCGACGATTGCGGCGGCTGCGAACCAGACGAATGGCGCCAATGCGGCGATGGTCTACGGCACAGACGGCGGCATCGCACCCTCCGGTCTCGTCGTTCTCGAGGACGACAAGAACGTCCAGCCGGTCTATCAGCCGACGCCGATCATCCGGGAAGCGGTGCTGAAGGAGAACCCGAATATCGAGACTCTTCTGAAGCCCGTCTTCGAAAAGCTCGATCTCGTCACGCTGCAGGAATTGAATGGCCGCGTGCAGGTCGGCGGCGAACCGGCGAAAGCGGTCGCCGAGGACTTTTTGAAGAAGAACGGCTTTCTGCAGTAGGCTGACAAGAAAGCGTTGTCCGATGCCGGATCGGGCAACGCGGATAATGCGTCGAGCGGATCATTTCATGGCGATCGGTGTCATCCGAGAAACAGAGCGCAGGACCCTCCCTTTTGACAAGCTCGGCGTGATCATTGCGGCTCTGGCGGTTTACGGTGCGTTTCTTGCGCCCTTCGCGACGTTCCGGGCAAACCGCATCGTCCAGGGCGAGGGAAAAGCGATCCTCGAGGCGTTGCCGCCATCGTTCGGCTACGGGCTTCTCGCCCTTGTGGCGTTCGGTACGGTCGTTGCGCTTTTCAAGACATCCGTCCTCGTCCGCATGGCCGCGGCCTTTGCTATCCTCGTTGCGCTGTGCTTTCTGATCGGCAGTGCCGCCGGCAATCTGGTCCCGGCGGACAATGCCTATGCGCGCGTCTCACCGGCTTCCGGCTTCTGGATTCTTGTCTTTGCATTCGCGCTTCTGGTTGCCGATGCATTGACGCGGCTGAGCCCTGGACCCGGCCTGCGGCTTCTTTTCCTGGCCGGGGCCCTGGCCCTCGTCGGGGCAATGCTCGTCACGGGCCGATGGGACGGACTTTCGATACTCAAGGAATATGCGAGCCGGGCCGACACGTTCTGGGCGGAGGGCGGCCGCCACCTGACCCTGGCGCTCGGATCACTCGCTGCGGCAACGCTCGTCGGACTGCCGCTCGGCATCCTCTGCCATCGCGTCGACCGACTGCGTGCGGCCGTGTTGAATGTGCTGAACGCCATCCAGACGGTTCCGTCAATTGCTCTCTTCGGAATTCTGATCGCGCCGCTCGGCTGGGTTGCGGCGCATGTGCCGGGTGCCGAGGCGATCGGCGTGCGTGGGATCGGCGTCGCTCCCGCCTTCGTTGCGCTTTTTCTTTATTCGCTGCTGCCAGTGGTCGCCAATACCGTCGTCGGGCTCGCCGGCGTGCCGCGCGCCGCAAACGATGCCGCACGCGGTCTCGGCATGACCGAATGGCAGCGGCTCGTGGCCGTCGAGTTCCCCTTGGCCTTTCCGGTCATCCTTACCGGTATCCGCATCGTGCTCGTGCAGAATATCGGGCTTGCGACCATCGCGGCCCTCATCGGCGGCGGTGGCTTCGGCGTCTTCGTCTTCCAGGGCATAGGCCAGACGGCCATGGATCTCGTGCTGCTTGGCGCGGTTCCGACCGTCGTGCTCGCCTTCACCGCCGCGATAGTGCTTGACGCCCTGATCGAAGTGACGGGTCCGAAACACAGCCGGGGCAAGGCCGCATGATCGAATTCGACGGCGTTACCAAGCGTTACGACGAAACCGTGGTGGTGAGCGGCGTCTCGCTGACCGTCATGCCGCATACGATCACCGTCATCGTCGGTACATCGGGCTCGGGGAAGACCACGCTGATCCGGATGGTCAACCGTCTGGTCGAGCCGACCTCCGGCGCGATCCGCATCGATGGCGAGGACAATCGCTCGGTGCCGGAATTCGAACTGCGCCGCCGGATCGGCTATGCGATCCAGGGCCACGGGCTCTTCCCGCATCGCACAGTGGCACAGAACATCGCCACCGTGCCGACGCTGCTCGGCTGGGAGAGGGCGCGGATAAAGGCGAAGGTGGAAGAGTTGCTGACGCTCTTCCAACTCGATCCGGATTTCTTCGGACCGCGTTATCCGCATGAACTCTCCGGCGGTCAACAGCAGCGCGTCGGCGTTTCGCGGGCGCTTGCGGCGGAACCAAACCTGCTCCTGATGGATGAACCCTTCGGCGCCCTCGACCCGATCATCCGCGCCAAGGCCCAGGACGATCTTCTCGCCATCCAGAAGCATTTCGGCACGACGATCATCCTCGTCACCCACGACATGGAGGAGGCCTTCCATCTCGCCGACCGGATCGCCGTCATGGACAAGGGCGAGGTGGTGCAACACGGAACGCCGGCCGAGATGCTCGTGCGCCCCGCCACGCCTTTCGTCGAGGAACTGATCGGCGCCCCTGAACGGCCGTTCCGCTTGCTTGCCATCGAGACGGCCGGCGATGCCGTCGAGCCCGGTGCGGCCGAAGGCACGCCGATACCGGAGGCGCTCAGCCAACGCGAGGCGCTTTCCGAACTCTTGTGGTCCGGGCGGTCCGCATTGCCGGTCGCAGCCGCGGATGGCGCCATCATCGGCAAGGTCAGCCTCAATGGCCTGGTGAAACGCGCGGCGAGGCCGCAGTGATGGCGTCGCTGCCCACGCTCCTGCGGCTGGCAGTGTTCCTTCTGTTGCTGGCTTTTCTGCTGCAGCCCGGCTGGTTCGAGCCGCTGCTCAAGCCGCTGGTTCAGGAGAACGCCCCGGCGGTCTACAACCGAGGCAGCCTTTTCTGGCTGACGCTCCTCCATCTTCGCACCGTGCTCGTTGCGACATTTGCCGCGACCGTCGTTGCCGTGTCGCTGGCGATCCTCGTGACACGAGAGGCCGGCGCGGAATTCCTGCCGCTGTCGCGCAGCCTCGTGAATATCGGCCAGACCTTCCCGCCGGTGGCGGTGTTGGCGCTCTCGGTTCCGATCTTCGGCTTCGGCGAGAAGCCGACGCTGATTGCGCTTTTTCTCTATGGATTGCTGCCGATCTTCGAGAATGCCCTGACGGGGCTCACGACCTTACCGCCGGCGGTGATCGAGGCGGCCCGCGGCGCCGGCATGACCGAGCGCCAACGGCTCGTCCAGATCGAGTTTCCCTTGGCTTTGCCGGTGATCCTCACCGGCATTCGGCTTTCCGTGGTGATCAGCCTCGCAACGGCAACGATCGGCTCGACGGTGGCGGCCAAGACGCTCGGCGAGGTCATTATCGCCGGGTTGCAGTCGAACAATCTCGCCTTTGTTCTGCAGGGGGGGCTTATCGTCGCCGCGCTGGCGGTTCTCATCCACGACGCGCTTCAAGCCTTGGAGCGTGCGCTCGCGGGACGCACTCACGCATAGCGCAGCCTCACTTGGACGCGTTGCCCCCATGCGGAAGCCGCTCGCCGGGCCCTGATGAAAATGAATTTCACATTCTCTCTAAACATTCGAATTTTTGTTGACGTAAGGAGAATTCTATCCCAGTCTACGAAAAATAATTACGAAATGGGAACGGCATCAGCATGAAAGTCGGGATAATCGGACTCGGATTCCGTCTCGGATATCTGGGCTATGTCTTCAAGGCGATCGACGAAAGCTTCGAGATCGCGGGCTATGTCGACCCGGCCCCTGCGGGCCTTGCCACGCTTGCGGAAAATGGCATTTCGGCGGGAAGAGCGTATGCCACGCCGGAGGAACTGATTGCCGGCGAGAAACTCGACCTCCTGATGATCGGCTCGCCGAACCACATGCATCTCGACCATATCCGCATCGGTCTCGAAGCGGGTCTCAAGGTTTTTTGCGAAAAGCCGATCGTCAGCACGATCGAGCAAAGCGTCGCACTCGCGGCGCTTCTGGGGAAGCACGGCCACGACCGCTTGATGGTGGGCCTCGTGCTGCGTTATGCGCCGATGTACCGCGATCTTCGCGCCGCCCAGGCTGCGGGAACTCTTGGCCAGATTGTTTCGATCGAGGCGGCCGAGCATATCGAGCCCTATCACGGCGCATTCTTCATGCGCGACTGGCGCCGCTACGGACGTTATGCCGGCAGCTTCATGCTCGAGAAATGCTGCCATGATCTCGATCTCTACAACGGCGTCGTCGGCGCCCGGCCGGAGCGCGTGGCGAGTTTTGGCGGACGCAAGAGCTTCGTTCCCGCCAATGATCCTGCCCGCGACGGCATCAACGACCTGCAGCTATTCCATAGCAAGCCGAGCGGCTGGCTGGGCTCCGACAAGGTCTTCGACAGCGACGGCGACATCATCGACTATCAGGTGGCGATCATCGAATACGCCAACGGCGTGGCGATGAACTTCCACACGAACCTCAACGTCCCGGACCAGTTCCGCCGTTTCTGCGTGATGGGATCTCGCGGCATGGCGGAGGGCGACTTCATCCGCGGCTATCTCGACGTGCACGAGGTGCTCTCCGGCAAGAAGGTGGTCGAGAAGAAATATGCCAAGGAGACGGCGCTCTCGCAGCACTACGGTGCGGATGAGCAGATGGCGGCCGAGATCATCGCCCATATCCGGGACAGTGGCCCGCTTCCGGTCTCGCCGCTCGATGCGCTGGAAGCCGGTATCCTGGCACTCTCCATGGACGATGCGCGGATGAAGAGAACGGTCGTGGACCTGCGGCCGCTCTGGGACCGCTTCGACGAAGCCCTGCACGCCCGTGCGGCCTGACGGGGGAAGCGGGATGAGTGTTCGCCGCAGCACCGTCATCTTCGCCTGGATCCTGCTTCTTCCGGCTGTTCTCTACGTGACGGTGATCGTCGCCTATCCGCTCGTCGATACGTTCATCCTGTCGTTCACGGATGCCTCGCTCAAGAAGACGACCAAATGGGTCGGCACCGCCAATTACGACAAGATTTTCAACGCTACCTTTGCGGAAGTGATCGTCCGTACCTTCGTCTGGACCGCCGTTTCAGTGGCGATCAAGATGATCATCGGCACTTTCGGCGCGGTCATGCTGAATGCCGCGGTGCCGGGACGAGCGCTGTTCCGAGTGCTGACCATGCCGCCCTGGATCGTGCCGATGGCGATCGGCATCTTCATGTGGGGCTGGATGTATAACGGCCAGTTCGGGATGATCTCCGGCATGCTGCAGAACTGGGGGCTGGTGGATGGCCCGGTCGCCTTCCTCGCCCATGGCTCCACAGCCTTCTGGGCGACGATCATTACCGATGTCTGGATCGGCGTGCCGCTGGTGACGCTCTACATGCTCGCCTCGATGCAGGCGATCCCGCAGGACCTTTACGAGGCGGCCTGGACGGACGGAGCAGGGCGCTTCTACCGGCTCCGGCGCATCACCCTGCCGCTGCTCGTGCCGTCGATGATCACCATGTCGATGCTGTCGCTGATCGCCACTTTCAACTCGTTCGACATCATCTGGATCCTGACGCAGGGCGGGCCGAACGGCGACACGACGACGATGATCATCGACACGTACAGAACCGCCATAGGCTCGAAGAAATACGGGGAGGGGGCAGCACGCGCCGTGCTGATCTGCATCTTCCTGTCGATCTTCTGCATCGCCTATTTCCGTGTCACGCATCGTCTTGCCTCGGGAGAGCACCGATGAGCCAGCCCGCCATGATCAACCGCTACCGCTGGTACGAGCTCGTCGGCATCTATACGGGCATCTTCGTCTTCCTGACCTTCATTCTTTCGCCCTTTGTCGAAGGCTTCCTCGTATCGCTAAAGCCGCTCGGGCTGCTGTTTTCCTCGCCCTATCGGTTCTGGCCGAAGAACGGGTCCTTCGAAGCCTATCGCAGCATGTGGGTGAGCGTGCCGGGCTTCGCCCGCTACATTTTCAACTCCTTCTTCATTTCCATCATCGTCACAACGGTCGTGCTGGCGCTGGTGGTGCCGGCGGCCTACGCCTTTGCGCGCTTCAAGTTCCGCGGCAACGGAACGTTGCTTGGTGCTTTCCTGGCGGTCAACATGTTCTCCGGTGCCGTGCTGCTGATCCCGCTCTTCCGGCTGATGCGCAGCTTCGGCGTGCTCAACACCTATTTCGCGATGATCGTGCCGGGTGTGGCCTTCCTCATTCCCTCGGCGATCTGGCTCCTGCGCACCTATATGCTGCGCATCCCGCGCGAATTGGACGAAGCAGCCTTCGTCGATGGCGCCAGCCATTTCTACACGCTTCGTCGCGTGATCCTGCCGATCGCCATGCCCGGCATCACTGTCGTCGCGATTACCACTTTCATCGGCTCCTATGCCCAGCAGTTCATCTTTGCGCTGACCTTCAACTCAAAGACCGAATACATGCCGCTGCCGGTGGGGCTCTTCGCCTATTTCGGCCGGCAGGAGGTGGTCTGGAACGAGCTGATGGCCGCAAGCTTCGTCGGCATCGCGCCGGCCGTGATCGTGATCTTCTTCCTTCAACGCTATCTCGTCAGCGGTCTGACCGCCGGCGCGGTGAAACAATAAGCAACCACCAGAGAACGGGAGTCCTATCAGTGACCATCGCTTACAAAACCGCGTTTTTTGCGCTTGCCCTGCTCGGATCGACCGCGCTCGGCAGCGTTGCCGCACAGGCCGCCGACCAGGAGATCAGCTGGATCTATTGCGGCGACAAGATCGATCCAATCCACGAGAAATACATCAAGGAATGGGAAGGCAAGAACCCCGGCTGGAAGGTGACGCCGGAAGTCGTCGGCTGGGCCCAGTGCCAGGACAAGGCAACGACGCTCGCCGCGGCCGGCACGCCGGTCGGCATGGCCTATGTCGGATCCCGCACGCTCAAGGAATTCGCCGAGAACGACCTGATCGTCCCGGTGCCGATGACCGAGGAAGAGAAGAAGAGCTACTATCCAAACATCGTCGACACGGTGACCTTCGAGGACAACCAGTGGGGCGTACCGATCGCCTTCTCGACCAAGGCACTCTACTGGAACAAGGACCTCTTCAAGCAGGCCGGCCTCGACCCGGAGATACCGCCGAAGAACTGGGCCGATGAAATCGCCTTCGCCAAGCAGATCAAGGAAAAGACTGGCATTCCGGGCTACGGTCTGCCGGCCAAAACCTTCGACAACACCATGCACCAGTTCATGCACTGGGTTTACACCAACAACGGCAAGGTCATCGACGGCGACAAGATCGTCATCGACAGCCCCGAAGTGCTCGCGGCGCTGCAGGCCTACAAGGACATCACACCCTATTCCGTGGAAGGGGCAACGGCTTACGAGCAAAACGAAATTCGCGCCATCTTCCTTGACGGCAAGGTCGGCATGATCCAGGCCGGCTCCGGCGCAGCCGCGCGCCTGAAGGAAACGAAGATCAACTGGGGTATCGCGCCGCTTCCGCTCGGCCCCTCGGCCAAGGGCGAAGGCACGCTTCTGATCACCGACAGCCTGGCGATCTTCAAGGACACGGGCGTCGAGGAAAAGGCGATCGAATTCGCCAAGTTCATCACCTCTCCCGGTCCGCAGGGCGAGTACGAACTGCAGGGCGGCGCAGGGTTGACGCCGCTGCGCCCGTCCCCGAAGGTCGATGAATTCGTCAAGGCCGATGCATCCTGGAAGCCTTTGATCGACGGGATCGCCTATGGAGGCCCAGAGCCGCTCTTCAAGGACTATAAAGGTTTCCAGAACACGATGATCGAGATGGTTCAGGCGGTGGTCACCGGCAAGGCCGAGCCGGCCGATGCCCTGAAGAAGGCGGCCGCCGACCTCGAGCAGTACAAGTAAGCCGACGGGGACCGCGGGGCTTGGCCCCGCGGTACCTACTTCAATCTTCGCGGAAGAGCCGCTTCTCGTCGGCGGCCGGAGACAGATACTTGGGACAGCTCAATCTCAACAAGGTTCAGAAATTCTACGGCACCTACGAGGTGCTGAAGAGCATAGAACTCGATGTGAGGAACGGCGAATTCGTCGTCTTCGTCGGCCCCTCCGGCTGCGGCAAGTCCACGCTTCTTCGAATGATCGCGGGCCTCGACGAGACGACGGCCGGCGACATCGTCATCGACGGCAAGCGGGTCAACGACCTGCCGCCGGTCAGGCGCGGCATCGCCATGGTCTTCCAGTCCTATGCGCTCTATCCGCATATGACGGTGTTCGAGAACATCGCCTTTCCGCTGCGGGTCGAGAAGATGCCCGAGGAGAAGCTCAAGGCGAAGGTCGAGCATGCGGCGCGAATTCTCCATCTCGACCAGCGACTGCAGCAGAAGCCGGGCATGCTGTCGGGCGGCCAGCGCCAGCGCGTCGCCATCGGCCGGGCGATCGTGCGTGAACCGAAGATCTTCCTCTTCGACGAGCCGCTCTCGAACCTCGACGCGGCGCTGCGCGCCGACATGCGCATAGAGCTGGCCAAGCTCCACCGGCAATTGAAAGCGACGATGATCTACGTCACGCACGACCAGGTCGAAGCGATGACGATGGCGGACCGGATCGTCGTGCTTAATGCCGGTGAGATCGCGCAGACCGGCGCGCCGCTTGAGCTCTATCACAAACCGGCAAACACCTTCGTCGCCGGCTTCATCGGCCATCCGAAGATGAACTTCCTGCCGGTCACCTGCACGGGCGTGAGCGAGGCTGGGGTGGAGATAGACTATAAAGGGCAGACGGCGCTTATTCCGGTCACGCCGCGCAGCGGCATGGCTGGCCGCACGCTGACGCTTGGCGTGCGCCCGGAACATATCCAGACGGGCTCCGGTGATCTGACGCTGACGGTCAATCCCTCGGTCATCGAGCACCTCGGAGCACACACGGTCGCCTATGCGGCACTCGGCGGCGAGGGCGAGAATTATTGCGCCATGTTGCCTGGCACCGCCGCCATCCGGGCGGAAGAACAGGTGAAAACCGGCATCCGAGGCGCCGATTGCCACCTGTTCGACGAAAAAGGCATCGCTTTCGAGCGCCGGGTGGAGATGACCGACATCGATCTTGCCCTATTCGATCCGGCGGCCTGAGCGTGACCGTATCGATACGACTGCTCGGCCCAGAGGATGTCGAAACCTTTCGGCGCATTCGGATCGAGGCGCTACGTGCGGAGCCCGATTCTTTCGCCAGCAGTGCTGAGGATTGGGAGAGCTTGCCGGACGACGAGTGGCGCCGACGGCTGACCGACAATCCCGTCTTCGTTGCCTTCCGCGCTAACGATCCGGTGGGCATCATGGGCTTGCTGCGCCAGCACGCCAGCAAGATGGCGCATCGCGCCACCGTCGTCATGGTCTATGTGCATCGCAGCCTGCGCGGCAGCGGCGTTGCACGGCTGCTTCTCGCGGCACTGATCGACTATGCACGGAACGAAGGCATCCGGCAGCTGGAGCTCTCGGTCAGTGCCGAGAACGCGGCGGCGATCGCCTTCTATCACCGGGAGCGGTTCGAAGCGGTCGGCCGCATTCCCGGCGGCTGCATCCGCAACGGCCGGGAAGTCGACGACATCATCATGGTTCGACGCATCGGCGATTGAACCGAGGAGACCGTGCGCCTCAGAGCGTCGAATTGAGCGCGCCGCCGTCGAGCAGCAGGTTCTGCCCGACGATATAGCCGGCATATTGGCTGCACAGGAACGCCGCCGCAGCGCCGAAGTCACTCGGCGTGCCGACGCGCCCCGTCGGATTCTGCGCATATTCCTCGGCGCGCGCCTCTTCGAGTGAAATCCCCCTTGCCCTGGCGGATTTTTCGAGCAGCTTTTCCAGTCGTTCGGTCTGGTGGGATCCGGGCAGCAGGTTGTTGATGATGACTCCGTGGCGTGCGACCTGGCGGGCCGTGCCGGCAACAAAGCCGGTAAGGCCGGTGCGGGCGCCATTGGAGAGACAGAGTTCCGGGATCGGCGATTTGACCGAGGCGGAGGTGATGTTGACGATCCGTCCCCATTTCCGGTCGACCATGCCGGGAATGACCGCCTTTATCAGCAGGATTGGCGCCAGCATATTGGATCTGATCGCTTCAAGCCAGTTCTCTTCGGTCACGCTCGACCAGTCACCAGGCGGCGGACCACCGGCATTGGTGATCAGGATATCCGGCCGTGGCTCCGCCCGCAGCAGCGCATTGCGGCCCTCCTCCGTCGTCACGTCGGCGGCGACGATCTCCACCTCAACGCCATAGTCCTTGCTGATGGCGCGTGCCGTCTCCCGAAGCTGTTTCGGCTCGCGGGCGTTGAGCGTCAGGATGACGCCAGCCTCCGCGAGTTTCTCCGCAACGCCGCGGCCCAGCCCCTTCGAGCCGGCGCAAACCAGCGCCCGCTTCCCTTTGATACCCAAATCCATAACATGCTCCGAAAATTGTGTTCTGACTTACCTGTTTGACAGACTGCCCGAGGAAGAGGGCAACCTCATGCTGACCGTGCGATATTCGCTACCGCTTCCGATAGACGGGCAATCTCCGGCACGGTGTTGAGATAGCTTACCGAAGCCCTGGCGATCTGGTCGAGCCCTCGCGCGACCATATCGAGCGGCGTATAGGGAACACCATTCGCGCCGATCGCGATTTGCCTTTCGGCCAAGGCTGCGCGGACTTCCGTTGCCGCAATGCCCTCGACGGTGAATGAGACGATACCGGAGAGTTCGGCTCCGAGGTCCCGTACCGTCACATTGGGTATGCTGCGCAGATTGGCGCGCAGCTCATTCGCGAGCGGGCCGATCCTGTCGCGGATCGCCGCGATTCCGAGTGTCCTTGCCTGGCGAACCGCAGTGCCCAGCCCGAGGATCAGCGCCGGCGCAATCTCGCCCGCCTCGAAGCGGCGTGCGTCGTTGCGGATCTTGACGACGCCGTTGACGATCGGCCCGGAAAGCACGTCGAGATAGCACGGCGTCAGCCGTGGCAGGAATTCCTGCCTGACATAAAGGATTGCCGTGCCGCGCGGTCCTCGGAGGAATTTCCGGCCCGCTGCCTTCAACACGTCACAACCGAGGAAGGCGACGTCGATCGGGATCGGGCCGAGGGCCTGGCCCGCATCGATGAAATAGGGAATGCCGGCCGCCTGGGTCACGCGTCCCACCGCCGCTGCGTCATTGATCAAGCCACCATTCGCCGGCAGCCATGTGAGCGACACGAGCCGCACGCGCTTATCGATCATCGACGCGAGAGCGCCGGCGTCGATGCTCCCGTCGTCGCGGACGGGAATGATTTCGACACGCGCTCCGGCTCGCGCTGCGGCGTCCTGCATCGTGGCGAGGTTGCCGCCCCATTCCTGGCGCCCGACCAAGATGCGGTCGCCTGCGCCAAGGGGCGGCAGGGCCGAAAAAGCCGCGCCCCAGGCGGTCGATCCGCTGCTAAGGAATGCAATCTCGCTCGGCCTGGCGCCGATCAGTGCCGCTGTGTCGGCTCGGACCTCCTCAAGAAGCGTGCTCGCCCTGTTCGCCGCCTCCATCGGGCCCTCGGTCGCTTCCTTGCGCAGATAGTCCCAGACCGCCCCGAGTACCGCTTGCGAGGGCAGCGAGGCGCCGGAGTGATTGAAATGCACGCCAGCCGCGCAGCCAGGCGTCTCCGAACGAAGCTGCTCCACGTCCAGTGCGTCACTCATGCGGCCGGCTCCAGTTCTACCAGGGCGTCGATTTCGACGGTGGCGCCGGCTGGCAGCGCGGCCACGCCCACGGCGGCCCGCGCATGCCGACCCGCTTCGCCAAATACCTCGACGAACAGGTCGGAGGCGCCATTGGCGACCTGCGACTGTTCCGCGAAGTCCGCCGTCGAGGCGATGAAGACGCCGAGCCGAACGACGCGTCGGACGGCCGCCAAAGAACCATCGGTCGCAGCGGCGATCTGCGAGAGGACACTGATTGCCGCGTATTCGGCGGCCAGTCGGCCTTCCTCGATAGAAATCCCGGCCCCGAGCATCCCCATGAGGATGTCGCCGTTTCGAACGCTGATCTGGCCCGAGACGACCAGAAGGTTGCCGGCTCGAACCGTGGAGACGTAATTCGCCGCTGGCGCTGAGGCTTCCGGCAAGCGATGACCGAGAGTGGAAAGTCTGGATGCGATGGTCTCTGACATGGTGGTCTCTCCTGGAACGGTCGGGAGAATGCAGGGCGTCTCCAATTGCTTCCAATTCAAACTTGCCTATGGTGCGATCGATCTGACTAATGCCTTGGCTTGAGTTGAGGGGGAATCATGCGCACATCCACAACCATGCCGCCGCTGCAGGCGTTGCGCGCATTCGAGGCGGTTGGGCGTTTGCTCAGTTTCGGCCGCGCAGGCGAAGAGCTGCTCATCACCCAGAGCGCGGTCAGTCATCACATCAAGCAGCTTGAGGAGATGCTTGGCGTGCGGCTGTTCATCCGCAAGGCGAAGAGAATCGAATTGACCCCAGAGGGGGCGGCCTATCTGGAAAGGACGGTCGAAGCATTCCGCATCATTGCCGGCGCCACGTCCGAGATGCGCCGACAGACGGCACGGCAAAGGGTGCGTGTCAGCGTTTTGCCCTCCTTCGCCGCCAACTGGCTGGTTTCGCGCCTTGCCGACTTCATGCTGAAGCATCCGGAGATAGAAGTCGAACTCGAGCCGACATTGCGTCTCGAGGACTTCGCATCGGACTATGCGGATCTCGCGATCCGCTTCGGCACGGGACGATGGGAAGGCGTGAGGGCAGAGTGGTTGATGAATGAAGAGATGAGCCCGGTCGTGAGCCCGGCGCTCTATGGTGACGGTACGCGTTTCGCCGAACCGAAGGAGCTGCTCCTTCAGACCTTGCTCGAGTCCTGGAACCCGGTGGGGTGGGAACTATGGCTTGGCGAAGTTGGTGTCGATATTCGCCGCGCGCGCGTGCTGCAACTCACCGACTACAATATCGTCCTTCAGGCCGCCCTGAACGGGCAGGGCGTTGCGATCGGACGCATGCATATGGTTCGCGATCATCTCGCCGCCGGTCGGCTGCTCCAGCCGTACCCGCAGATCGTCCGGTCCGAAAAGATTGCCTATTGGCTCGTCATGCCGCAAAACCGCCGGCTCCGCCCCGGCGCCGAGGCCTTTGCCTCATGGCTGAAAGAAGAGGCGGCATCGCCACCTTCGCCGGTTTGCTGATAAAGCAGAAGAGCTCATTTGGCTGCATTGATAGCTGCGTCGACATCCGTCTGCGCAAAATTCTGACCGACGTAGAGCAAGCGGCACCCGTGCTCCTTGGCGATTTCGTAGGCGAAGCAATCTCCGAAATTCAGGGAGGCGGGATGGAAGCCTTTCCCCCAGCACTCGTAGGCCTGCGCGGTCCGCTTTGCGGACGCCGGAGTAACGCTGACGATCTCAAAACCGAGCCCATCAATGAGCCGAGCCACCTCCTCGCCAACATTGCGGCGGGCGGCGACGATCAGCGCTTCCGCGACCGTACCGGCAGATATCAGCAAGTTCCCTTCCGCTTCCAGCGTGGCAATGCAGACATCAGCTTCCGGTTCATCGAGAACAATCGCCATGAGGGCCGACGTATCGACGGCGATCATTTCGGCAGCCCATCATCACCATAGAGAAAGTCCTGACTACGCGCCGCACCCGGTCCGGACGTGGCCTTGCTGGCGGCGGATTTGCGTATCGACTCGAGAAGTTCGCGCCGGGATTTTTGGTCGGGCACCGCCTTAACCGGCACGAGTCGTACGGCAGCGTGGCCGTGCCGGGTCAAGATGATCTCGTCCCCCGCTTCGGCACGCCGAACCAGTTCCGTCAATTGGCCCTTCGCCTCGGTTACTGACACTTGCATTTGAATACTCCAGTCTGGACCGTTGGAAAGTCCAATATCCGGATCAATCTAGACTATTAAATGGTCCATCTCAAGGACTGCGGCCCTGCCATCAAGCCGCGCCGCGTTCCGGAGCGTGAGGATCGCCGGTGATCGGCCAGATGTCGCGTCGCGCCCGCCGATAGCGGGTCTTCGCCGGATCATTGGGGTAGGGCGTTCCGGCCGAGCAATAGAGGATCTGCGAGGCGATCTTCGAGAACGAGGCGTAGAAATGGTTCGTCGATTTGACCACCAGGATCTTCTTCGCGCCCGGATCGATACCCATGACCGAGAACAGGCTCGGGTCGAAGCTTTGGGCGCGCGTCGAATTGAGAATGATGTCGATGCCGCGATACTGAATATGCGCCGCGTCGCCGAAGGGAGCGAAGCTTTCGCCGAAACGCATTTCGGCGTTGCGCACCAGCCGCATCACTTTGACCGTACCATCGATCGGACTGCCCGTGCCGGGGGCGGACTTTGCCCCGAAGCGCAAGGGGATCTCCGCGCCTTCGCCGGCCGCCATGCAGATCTGCACGGCCATCGGATCCCAGATGGTGCCGATCGCTGCGTCGGTGACGCCTTTAGCGAGCAGTTCCCCGAGCACCACGGTCGCGTCGCCCGCCGTGCCGCCGCCGGGATTGTCCCACATGTCGGCGATCACCACCGGGCCGCAGGGCGCGGCGATTGCCGCGCCGACCGCCTGCCGTTCGTCGATTTCCGGCATGCGGAAGGTGCCGCGCTTGGCGAAGAGTTCGAGGCCGAGCTCGCGGGCGAGCGCCTGGCCCTTCTCCGGAACCCCATTGGTGACGGCAACCATCTTGGTGCCCATTTCCGGGACGTCGCCGGCCATGAAGCCGTGCACGACCGACAGCGACAGGACGTCCGCGTCCTCCCGCTCGATCCGCATGAGCTTGTCGACGAAGCTGCGCATCGGTTCGCGCGATGTCGGAAAGACGTCGATCATCCGGCAGTCGAACACCGACATGACCGGCCGGACGCGGTCTTCGAGCGTATCGACTGCAATGCGCCAGAGGTCTTCGGCGCGCTCGACGAAATCGGTGTGCGGAAATTCCTTGAAGAAGACGAAGAAATCGGCCGCCGCAACACGCTTTTCGGTGAGATGGCTATGCGGATCGAGCTCGACGCAGACGAGCACCTGCGGGCCGACGATCTCGCGCACGCACGTCAGGAGATCGCCCTCGGTATCCTCGTAGCCGTCGGCGACCATCGCTCCGTGTAGTCCGAGCACGACGGCGTCGACGGGGAGCGCGGCCCGCAATTGCCCGAGGATCTCGTCGCGCAGCGTTTCGTAAGTCTGCCGATTGACGAGTCCGGCCGGATCGGCCCAGGCCGCTGTTCCCTCGATCAGCTGCCAGCCTTTCTCCGCCGCCACGCGGCGGCCCACGGTTATCGGCGCGGTGCAAAGCGTCGGCGTTTCCGGGTGTTTTCCGGGAGGCGCATAGAGCGACGCTTCGAAGGCGCGCCGGTCGATGCAGATAGGAGAGAATGTGTTCGTTTCGGTCGCCAGGGCTGCCGTGAAGATCCGCAATGCCATTGCCTTCCTTGCCCTCAGTTCGAACCCATCGGATTCGGCAGATAGCCAGTGAAGCCGCAGATCTTCCACCGGCCTTCATGCAGCCGGCAATAATAGACCGTCTGCCACTTCAAGACATCGTAGCTTCCATCGGCCTTCCTGATGCCGCCATCGAATTTCTTGCGGGCCAACGCCTTCTCACCATTGATCTCGATGTCCTCGAGCGTCGTAGTCGTGAAAATGGCCGTGCGCACATCCTCCGCGAAGGACTGTCCGGCAAAGTCCCGCGCCTGGCGCAGCCACTCATCTCGATAGGCGCCAAGCGACGGGAAAGTCAGCCGCCAATCATCTGGGCTTGCTTCCCGCCTTCCGTCGATGCCGATGAAGCCGTCTTCGACAAAATCACGGGCCACCAATGACCAGTCGGCAGAAAGGAAGGCGGCGATGTCCCTGGTCACCAGCATCTCCCAGATCGAATGCCGGGCGGCGTCGCTGGCAGGAAACGGATTCTGGAAGGGATTCCGCATGTGTTTCGCTCCGTATTGAAATTCTTTTCATAAAAGGCGTTTTTCTCTGGCCAAATTCCGCTTTCTATGGTGACTTGTCAACGAGATGCGAAAATAATTTGCACAAAGGGTTCCGATGTCCATCAAACGTTTTGGTGCCGAACAAGTTGGGGCAGGCGGAAAAACTCTGCCTTTCGCGCGCGCCGTGGAGGCAGATGGCTGGCTCCACGTCTCCGGGCAGGTCGCCATGGAAAATGGAGAGGTCGTCGACGGCAATATCGTCACGCAGACCCGCAAGGCGATTGGCAATTTACTGGCCATTCTGAAAGCGGCCGACTACGGTATCGAACACGTGGTGAGAGTCGGCGTCTGGCTGGACGACCCGCGCGATTTCTGGAGCTTCAACAAGATCTATCAGGAGTATTTCGGAGCTCATCCGCCGGCACGTGCCTGCGTGCAGTCTTCGATGATGGTCGATTGCAAGGTGGAGATCGACTGCGTCGCCTACAAGCCCAAGGACGCCCAATACGACGTGGGGTGAGGAAAAGTGTGTGCGGTTTTCCGCCCGCATCCTGCGTCTCACGCAGTTATAGGAGTGGTCGTCCGGATGGATATTTTCGCAACCTTGCAGCATGAGAAGGAGCGGCTGTCGCAGTCGGAGAGCCGCATCGCCGACATTCTGCTCAATGATTTCGAATTTGCCGTCAACGCATCGATCATCGAGCTTGCCGGCAAGGCCGATGTCTCGCCGCCGACGGTGACGCGCTTCTGCCGGCGCTTGGGTTGCGACAGCTTTTCCGATTTCAAGGTGCAGCTGGCCCGCACCGCTTATGTTGGCATGCGCTATCTGAAGCCGGAGCCGAAAAGCGAGAAGCCGGGCGATGTCGCGCAGGACATCATCACCAAAGCACAGAATGCGCTGTTCCTGCTGCATCGTTCGCTCGATCTTGCAGCGATCGAGCAGGCCGCCGACCGGCTGGCCGGCGCCGAAATGATCTATGCCTTCGGTTCGGGCGGCAATTCCTCGATGATCGCCGGCGAATTGCAGAATCGCCTCTTTCGCCTCGGTCTGCGCATCACCGCAAGCTCCGACCACAGCATGCAATTGATGCTGACGGCAGCGGCCAAGCAGAACGACGTGATCATCGGCTCGTCCTTCTCCGGACGCAACGCCGAACTCGTGCGTGCCTTCACGCTCGCCCGCGACGCCAAGATACCGACCATCGCGCTCACCCAGACCGGCAGCCCGGTGGCGCGCGCCGCCGACATCACCGTTCCGATCGACCTGCCGGAAGGCAACAACATCTACCGTCCGACATCCACGCGCATCGCCTATGTGGCTCTGGTCGACATCCTCGCCAGCCTCGTCGCCTATCGCGTCCAGCCGCAAGCCACCGCGACGCTGCGGCGCATCAAGCAGCAACTGGTGGCGCACAGGGATGGCGATGATCGCCAGCTTCTCGGAGACTGATGTGGCACAGCAAGATCGCATGCCGAAATCCGTAGCGATCGTCACCGGCGCCGCCGGGGACATCGGCCGTGCCATCGCCTGGCGCCTGGCGGATGGCCACGACGTCGTTCTCCTTGCCGATATCGACGGCGATGCTGCAGGCAAGGTCGCGCGCGATCTCGGCGGCGAGGAGCGTTTTTCAGCCGTCGCCTGCGATGTGACGGATGCGGCGAGCGCGGCGGCCATGGCCGAGGCTGCGGCGGCGCGCGGCCTCGTGCATACGCTCGTCAACAATGCCGGCGCGGCGCACGCCGTCAGCCTGCACGAAACGACGCAGGACGTCTGGCGGATGGACAATGCCCTCAATCTCGAAGCCGCATTCCTCTGCTTCCGCGCCGTCGAGGACATGTTGAAGGAGAGCCGGGGCTCCGTCGTCAATATCGCCTCGGTGAACGGCATGGCCGTCTTCGGCCATCCAGCCTACAGCGCCGCCAAGGCCGGCCTCCTGCATCTGACGCGGCTGGTCGCCGTCGAATACGGCAAGTTCGGCATCCGCGCGAATGCCGTCGCGCCGGGTACGGTGCGAACCCAAGCATGGGAGGCGCGCGCTGCCGCCAATCCTCAGGTCTTCGAGGAAGCCAAGCGCTGGTATCCGCTTCAGCACATCGTCAATCCGGAAGACGTCGCCAATGCCGTCCACTTCCTGGCTAGCCCCCAGGCGAGCGCAATAACCGGCGTCTGCCTGCCGGTCGATTGCGGGCTCACCGCCGGCCAGGCCGAAGTCGCCCGCACCTTCTCGCAGTCCAGCCATTACTGACCAATCCCATTGGAGGATGTTCATGCAGCCGGTCTCTTATCGCCTTGAATCTGCCTGGCAGCCGGATGGTGGCCTCAACGGGCGCTTCACCTTCAGCCTCTTCAACCTTTCCGGCAGACCGCTGAGCGGCTTCCGTCTCGTCTATACGTCACTCACCCGCGTCATCGAACCGGCCGCCTGTGAGAACGCCGTCTTCCTGCGCCGCAACGCCAATTTCCATGAGTTCGCGCCGCCCGAGGGGCTGACGCTACAGCCCGGCGAAAGCTGGACCTTCACCGTCAGCGGCCTGCACCGGCAGGCGAAGCACTGCACCGACGGGGCGAAGTCGGCTTATCTGACGTTGTCCGACGGCAAGCATGTGCCAGTGACGGTCTCCGATCTTCGGCTCGAAGGCGCGACGAGCGAACCGCCGCCCCTGCGCCTGCCTGAAGGCCGGCTCGACCTACCTTTCGCGTTGCAGCCCTGGCCGGCCGAGGTCGACGCGGTGCCCGGAGAAGGCTTCCCCGTCCACCTCTATCCGTCGGCGGCAAGCAGCGCAGAGGACATCGCGGCGGTCTCCAACGTGCTGGCGCTGTTTCAACGGCTGTTTTCCGGCGGCCACGCCCCCTTCAGCCTTGTGCCCTCCGGTCAGGGGCTGCCGATCGTCTTTGTGAAAAACGGCGAACTCGGCGGCGAGGCGTACAGGCTTGCCTTCTCGGGTCGCGACATCCGGCTCGAATACGGCGCCGCCGCCGGGCGGCAATACGGACTGACGACGCTGGCACAGCTTCTCGACGGCGCCCGCAATCATCCCGCCAAATTCCGCTTCCCGGCTTCAGGCACGATTTCCGACCAGCCGCGTTACGGCTGGCGCGGCTGCCATCTGGATGTGTCGCGGCAATTCTATCCGGCCGCCGACGTCCTGCGCCTGATCGACATTCTTGCCTGGCTCAAGCTCAACATCTTCCATTGGCATCTGACGGATGACGAGGCCTGGCGGCTGGAGATCAAGGCTTTTCCCACGCTGACGACGCTCGGCGTTCTGCGCGGACCCGACGAACCGATGCTGCCGCAGCTTGGCAACGGCGCCGAACCTTCGGGAGGCTTCTACAGCCAGGAAGAGATCAAGGCGATCGTCGCGCATGCGGCCGCCCTCACTGTCGAGGTGGTTCCCGAGATCGACATTCCCGGCCACAGCACAGCAGCGCTCGTTGCCTTGCCCGAGCTCGCCGATGGGCAGGAGGCGCCGGAGAGCTATCATTCAGTCCAAGGCTATCCCAACAACGCGCTCAATCCGGCCGTTCCGCTCACCTATGAATTCCTCGAAAAGGTCTTCGACGAAATGGTCGAGCTCTTTCCGAGCCGGTACATCCACATCGGCGGCGACGAGGTGGCGAACGGCTCCTGGCTGGCCTCGCCGCTGGCGCGACAGCTGATGGAAGAGGAAGGCATTTCCGGCACCTTCGCGTTGCAATCCTACTTCCTGAAAAAAGTGAAGCAGATGCTGACGGCGCGCGGCCGCAAGCTGGTCGGCTGGAATGAGGTCGCCCACGGCGGCGGTGTCGCAATCGAGGGGACTTTGCTGATGGCCTGGGAGAACCCGAAAGTCGGGATCGAGCTGGCGCGCGAGGGTTATGACGTGGTGATGACCCCCGGCCAGGCTTACTACCTCGACATGGCCCAGGCGGACGCCTGGCAGGAACCCGGCGCCAGCTGGGCCGGCACGGCAACGCCGGCGCATACCTATGCCTATGAGGCGGAGGGCGAGTTTCCTGACGAACTGAAGAGCCGCATGAAGGGGGTGCAGGCCTGCATCTGGTCGGAGCATTTCCTGTCGCGCGGCTATTTCAACCGGCTCGTCTTCCCGCGCTTGGCGGCGATTGCCGAGGCAGCCTGGACGCCGAAGTCTGAGAAGGACTGGCTGCGCTTTGCCGCGATCGCTCCTCTCGCCCCGACGCTGTGAGGTTTGAGTGATGCGGATCGCCGTCGGTGGTATCCACACGGAATGCAGCACCTATTCGCCCGTCCTGATGTCGATCGAGGACTTTCGTATCCTGAGGGGCGATGAACTGCGGGCGGCCGACTATTTCAGCTTCCTCGAAGGGGCGGATGTGGAGCACGTTCCGCTGCTCCATGCCCGCGCCGTTCCCGGCGGCCCGGTTTCGCGGCCAGCCTATGAAGCGATCAAGACGGAATTCCTCGAAGGGCTGAGGGCGGCCCTCCCGATCGACGGGCTGTATCTCGCCATGCATGGCGCGATCAACGTCGACGGCATGGACGACGCGGAGGGCGACTGGATTTCCGCCGCCCGTGCCGTCGTCGGTTCCGACTGCCCGATCGCGGCAAGTTATGATCTGCATGGCAATGTCAGCCAGCGGATCATCGACCAGATCGATATCTTCGCGGCCTACCGCACGGCGCCGCACATCGATACGCGTGAAACCATGGTGCGCGCCTGGTCGATCCTCGTGGAGGCGCTGCGGAGCGGCACGCGGCCAGGCGTCGCCTGGGCCCCCGTACCGCTACTCCTGCCCGGCGAGCGGACCTCGACGGAAGACGAGCCGGCGGCAAGTCTTTATCAAGTCCTGCCGGAACTCGACAAGCGGGCCGGGGTTCTCGATGTCAACCTGATGGTCGGCTACGTCTGGGCGGACGAGCCGCGGGCGACCGCCTGCGCCGTCGTCACCGGCACAGATAAGAAAGCGGCCTCGAAGGCGGTGGAGGAAATCGCCGCAAGCTACTGGAATGCGAGGGAAAACTTCCGCTTCGGCTCGGTGACCGGAACGCTCAACGCAATGCTCGACATTGCCGAAGCGTCGACAACAAAACCGATTGTTCTCGCCGACTCGGGCGACAATCCGACCGGCGGAGGCGTCGGCGATCGGGCCGACGTGTTGAAGGCACGTCTGGCGCGTGGTTGGCAGGACGCGCTGATCGCCGGCATCACCGATCGGCCGGCGGTGGAAGCCTGCTTTGACGACGGCGAGGGCGGCACACTCACGCTGCGGATCGGCGGCAGCCTCGATCCGTCAAGTCCAGCGGTGGAGGTGGAAGTGAAAGTGCTGCATCTCGACGATCCGGGCCCTCTCGCAGAACGTCAGGCGGTGGTCGAAGCGAGTGGCATCGTCGTCGTGCTATCGGCGCGGCGGCGCCCGTACCACAATATAGAAGATTTCCACCGTCTCGGGCTCGATCCGAAGGCCGCGCGCCTGCTGGTCGTCAAATCCGGTTATCTTTCACCGGAACTCGCGCCAATCGCCAATCCCAACCTGATGGCGCTCACCGAGGGTGTCATCAATCAGGACATCGAAAATCTGGCGAGCAAGCGCCGTCAGCGGCCGATCTTTCCGTTCGATCGGGACTTCGATTTCACGCCGAAGGCGCGGCTCTCCGCCCGCTGGCGCTGACCCCGCAAGCCGCATGACCCCGCCCGGGGCCTTGGGCGGACAAAATTGACTTTGCCCTCCCGCGGAACCGCCCCACCATGTCTTCGTCGCTGCTCATCGCGATGCGAAACCCGGTCATTCGGGCAAGCATGCTTGCAAGCCATGTCGATGCGCTGGCGCTCGGCACCGCAGTCTACGTGGTCCATATGGTGCTGCTCGGATTTTCGGACCGCCCCTGGCAGGTCTACGCCCTGACGCTCGTCAGCGGCTTCGGCGCAGCGGCACTGATCAGCATCCCGATCACCTATCTCCAGGACCTGATCGCCGATCGGCCAGGGCTTGGGAGTTCGCTGATTGCTGTCAACATCTTCCTGGGCGGGGCCGCTCAGTGCCGGGCTCTTCGCGATCGGTACGCGCTTCAGCGACTATTCCGGGACCGCACTGCTCGGCGCGGCGGCCGGGCTCTAGGGGCTCGTCCTGGTGCTTAAGCTCGACGGCAAGCGCGCCCGGACTTCCGCACCATAGGAGACGAACTGTCAGTGGAGAGGGAGGCCGCGGCGCAGCCTCCCGGCCTTTCATCAGTTCCCGAGAATGCCCGGCAGCCGCAGGCCCTTGTCCTTGGCGCATTCGAGCGCGAGGTCGTAGCCGGCATCGGCATGGCGCATGACGCCGGTC
This sequence comes from Sinorhizobium sp. BJ1, assembly GCF_002531555.1. Lineage (NCBI taxonomy): Bacteria > Pseudomonadati > Pseudomonadota > Alphaproteobacteria > Hyphomicrobiales > Rhizobiaceae > Sinorhizobium > Sinorhizobium sp. BJ1. The sequence continues at coordinate 67,528 of NZ_NWTH01000006.1, read as the reverse complement.
GCCGGATCGTTCCAGAGCACCCGCTCGACGCGGCGGGCGGCATCTTCCGAACCGTCGCAGCAGATGACGACGCCCGAATGCTGGGAGAAACCCATGCCCACGCCACCACCGTGATGCAGCGACACCCAGGTGGCACCCGAGGCAGTGTTTAGCAGCGCGTTCAAGAGCGGCCAATCGGAGACGGCGTCGGAGCCGTCCTTCATCGCTTCGGTCTCGCGGTTCGGCGAGGCGACCGAGCCGGAGTCGAGATGATCGCGGCCGATGACGACGGGCGCGCTGAGCTCGCCTGTTCTGACCATCTCGTTGAAGGCGAGGCCGAGGCGGTGGCGATCACCGAGGCCCACCCAGCAGATGCGCGCCGGCAGGCCCTGAAAGGCGATGCGCTCGCCGGCCATGTCCAGCCAGTTGTGTAGATGCTTGTTGTCAGGCAGCAGTTCCTTCACCTTGGCGTCGGTCTTGCGGATATCCTCCGGATCGCCCGACAGCGCCGCCCAGCGGAACGGGCCGATGCCGCGGCAGAACAGCGGACGGATGTAGGCGGGCACGAAGCCCGGGAAGGCGAAGGCGTTTTCGAGGCCCTCTTCCTTGGCCATCTGGCGGATGTTGTTGCCGTAGTCGAAGGTCGGGATGCCCATGTCCTGAAAGGCGATCATCGCTTCGACATGCTCGCGCATCGAGGCGCGGGCGGCCTTTTCGACGGATTTCGGATCGTTTTCGCGCTTTTTCTTCCACTCTGCCATGGTCCAGCCCTTCGGCAGATAGCCGTTGATCGGATCATGCGCCGAGGTCTGGTCCGTCACCAGGTCCGGGCGGATGCCGCGACGAACCATTTCCGGCAGGATCTCGGCCGTGTTGCCGAGCAGACCGACGGATTTCGTCTCGCCCGCGGCCGTCCAGCGGTTGATCATCTCCATCGCTTCGTCAAGCGTTTCGGCTTTCGCGTCGACGTAGCGGGTGCGCAGGCGGAAATCGATGGAATCCGGGTTGCATTCGACTGCGAGGCAGCAGGCGCCGGCCATGACGGCGGCGAGCGGCTGGGCGCCGCCCATGCCGCCGAGGCCACCGGTGAGCACCCATTTGCCCTTGAGGTCGCCGTTATAGTGCTGGCGGCCGGCCTCGACGAAGGTCTCATAGGTGCCCTGCACGATGCCCTGGCTGCCGATATAGATCCACGAACCGGCGGTCATCTGGCCGTACATGGCAAGACCCTTCTTATCCAGCTCGTTGAAATGATCCCAGGTCGCCCAGTGCGGCACGAGGTTGGAATTGGCGATCAGGACGCGCGGCGCGTCCTTGTGGGTGCGGAAGACGCCCACCGGCTTGCCAGACTGGACGAGCAACGTCTCGTCCTCGTTGAGATCCTTCAGCGTCGCGACGATCCGGTCGAAATCCGCCCAGGTGCGGGCGGCCCGGCCGATGCCGCCGTAGACGACGAGCTCGTGCGGGTTCTCGGCGACGTCCGGGTCGAGATTGTTCATCAGCATCCGGAGCGGCGCTTCGGTCAGCCAGCTCTTGGCGCTGATCTCGGTTCCGCGCGGGCTGCGCACGTCACGGATGTTATGGCGCGGATTGTTCATGTTCATGCCTCACTCCCTGTCAATTGTGGTCCGGCGGGCAGACGAGAGTCCCGCAATAAGTGTTTGTGTTCGTTCAATGCTGCAAGTTTAGGCGTGATCGCGACAATGGAGTGCGATCGCTTCGATACGTTCCAGGATCGCGCTGAGATGGCCGCGAAGTTGGTCGGCCTTGCCGGGGTCCAGGGCGAATGGCGGCGCCTCCGTTGCCAGATGCGTCGATTGCGCCAATTCCATCTGGATCGCGTGGACGCCGGCTTCCGGCTTTCCATAGTGCCGGGTGGTCCAGCCGCCTTTGAAGCGGCCATTGAGGATATGGGTGTAACTTACTGCTTCTGCTGCGGTTTCAGCCACGGCTCTTTCGATTCCTGGAGCACAGGTCCTTCCCGTATCAGTGCCGATATTGAAGTCCGGCAGCTTGCCCTCGAAGAGGAAGGGTATATGCGAGCGAATCGAATGGCAGTCATAGAGGACGGCCACGCCATGGATTGCCTTGACGCGAACGATCTCGGCGGCGAGTGCGGCGTGGTAGGGAGCGTGGAAATCGCGCAGCCTTGCGGCGATGTCTGCATCCGCCGGACCTTCGTCCTCCTTCCAGATAGGCACACCGTCGAAATCGGTTTCCGGTACAAGCCCGGTCGTATTCTGGCCGGGATAGAGGCTAACCCCTTCGGGGTCGCGATTGGCATCGATGACATAGCGATGGAAGGTGGCACGCACGGTTGTCGCTTCCGGCAGCAGGCCTTCATAGAGCTTGTGAATGTGCCAATCGGTATCGGCGAGGATACGGCCGTTGTCGTTCAACCGCTCCCAGATCGAGGCAGGGACAACGGTGCCCGTGTGGGGAAAGGCGAGAATTACCGGCGAGGTCCCCTGCCGGACTTCGAAGACGGCCATCTCAAACCTCCAGTCGCGGCAGGATGCCGTCGGAAACGGCGGCCGCCAGACGGCCGGAGGCGACCAGTTCGCTGGCAGCCCTGAGGTCGTCCGCCATATAGCGGTCTTCCTCGACCGGGGGGGAAACGGCGCGCACCGCAGCGGCCGCTTTCTCAAGTTCCGGGCTGGTCGCAAGCGGCGCCCGGAATTCGATGCCCTGAACGGCCGCCAAGGCTTCGATGCCGATGATCGAGAACAGGTTGTCGGTCATCTGCAAAAGTCGGCGGGCGCCGTGGCAGGCCATCGATACGTGGTCTTCCTGGTTGGCCGAGGTCGGCGTCGAGTCGACGGCGGCCGGGTGCGAGAGCTGCTTGTTCTCCGACATCAGCGCGGCGGACGTGACTTCGGCGATCATCAGCCCCGAATTGAGGCCCGGCTTCTTGGTGAGGAAGGCCGGTAGGCCGTAGCTCAATGCCGGATCGACGAGGAGGGCGATGCGGCGCTGGGAAATGGCACCGATCTCGCAGATCGCCAGCGCCATCTGGTCGGCTGCGAAAGCGACCGGTTCGGCATGGAAGTTGCCGCCGGAGACGACGGAGTTGTCGGAGAGCACGAGCGGATTGTCGGTGACTGCATTGGCCTCGATGGTGAGCGTCGCGGCCACCGAGCGCAACAGATCGAGGCAGGCGCCGTCGACCTGCGGCTGGCAGCGGATACAATAGGGATCCTGGACGCGTTCGTCTCCCTCCAGATGGCTTTGGCGGATCACCGATCCCTCAAGCAGCCGTCGAAGCGCAGCGGCCGTGTCGATCTGGCCGCGATGGCCGCGTAGCGTATGGATGTCGGGATGGAAAGGAGCGGACGAGCCCATGGCCGCATCAGTCGACAGCGCGCCGGTGATAAGCGCCGCCTGGGCTGCGCGATGGGCGCGGAAGAGGCCGGCAAGCGCCAGTGCCGTCGAAACCTGGGTACCGTTGATCAGCGCCAGGCCTTCCTTGGCGGCGAGCGCCACCGGGGAAAGTCCGGCCGCCTTCAGGGCAGCATCGCCCTTCATGCGTTCGCCCGCGACGAAGGCTTCGCCATGGCCCATCATCACGGCGGCCATATGGGCGAGCGGCGCGAGGTCGCCGGAAGCACCGACCGAACCCTTTTCCGGGATCAGCGGGATGATGCCCTTTTCGAGCATCCCTTCGATCAGCCGAACAAGCTCGAGGCGCACGCCGGAGGCGCCGCGTCCAAGCGAGATCAACTTCAGGGCGAGGATCAGGCGCACGATGTTTTCCGGCAAAGGCTGACCGACGCCGCAGCAATGCGAGAGGATGAGATTGCGCTGCAAGGTCGCCACGTCGGCACTGTCGATCTTGATGGAGGCGAGTTTGCCGAAGCCGGTATTGATGCCGTAGACGGGGGCGTTGCCCGCGACGATCTCGGCAATGCGCCGAGCGGCTTTCTCGATGCCGCCATCGAAGGCGCCATCGAGGCGGGCCGGCTCTCCGGTCCAGTAGATCGTCTCCAGATCTCTGAGCGTTACCGAGCCGGGTTTCAGAACAATGGTCATCGGGCAATCCTTTCACCCATGAATATCCGCTCCGAGAGAGGGTTGAAGCCGATGCGGTAGATCAGTTCCGCCGGCGCATTGATGTTCCAGAGGGCAAGGTCGGCGGATTTTCCTGCTTCGATCGTGCCGGTCTCGCCGAGTATACCGAGCGCACGTGCCGCCTCGCGCGTGACGCCGGCGAGGCATTCATCGAGGGTCAGGCGGAAGAGCGTCGCCGACATGTTCATCGTGAGCAACAGTGAGGTCAGCGGCGACGTGCCCGGGTTGCAATCGGTGGCAATGGCGATGCGCGTACCGGCGGCGCGCAGCGCTTCGACCGGCGGCACTTGTGTTTCGCGCAACGTGTAGAATGCCCCCGGCAATAGGACGGCGACCGTGCCGGACTTCGCCATCGCGGCTGACCCGTCCTCATCGAGATATTCGAGGTGGTCGGCCGACAGCGCCCCATAGGCGGCGGCGAGCTTGGCGCCGCCGAGATTGGAAAGCTGTTCGGCATGCAGCTTCACCGGCAGGCCGAGGGCCTTGGCTTTGTCGAAGACGCACGCGATCTCGGCGGGCGAAAAGGCGATCCCCTCGCAGAAGCCATCGACGGCATCGACAAGCCCTTCGGCATGGGCCTGGACGAGGCCGGGAAGAACGACGTCGTCGATGTAGGCCGCATTCCGGCCCTTGTATTCCGGCGGCGTGGCGTGCGCGGCGAGATAGCTAGTGAGGACGCGGACCGGACGCATGCGCTCCAACCGGCGGGCGGCACGGAGCATCTTCAACTCGGCATCTATGTTGAGGCCATAGCCCGATTTGATCTCGACCGTGGAGACGCCTTCGCAGAGCAGCGCGTCGAGCCTCGGAAGTGCTGCAGCAACCAGATCGTCGACCGATAGCGCATTGGTCGCCTTTACCGTCGAGACGATGCCGCCGCCGGCACGGGCGATCTCTTCGTAAGACGCGCCTTCGAGCCGCAGCTGAAATTCGCGCGCCCGGTTCCCGCCATGGACGAGATGGGTGTGGCAGTCGATCAGCGCCGGGGTCATCCAGCGGCCTTCGCAATCAATCACCTGATCGGCCCGGGAAAGGTCGGAAGGCAAGTCCCGTTCAGCGCCGGCATAGACGATCCGGCCGCCGCGGACAGCGACGGCGCCATTCTCGATGGTGCCGAGCGGCCCCATCTCCTCGCGAAGGGTCGCGAGGCGCGCATTGCGCCAAAGGCTGGTCCGTTCCGGTGACATGTCGGCGTTTCCGTCCATCAGCTCTTCGCCCTTCCGTTGCGATAATGTATATACATAACAAAGCAGACGGCAAGCGGAAAAATGTTTGGTGTCGTGGCAAGAGGTAACGCGGCCGGCGTAAGGGGCCAGCGACCGCAACGAAAAAGCCCCGGACTCTTGGTCCGGGGCTTGGGGGGAATAGCCAGTTGTCGGTAATCAGGCGGGGTGATGGGCCTTGGTACAATGCTGTTCAACAAGCCCGATGAAACGCTGGCCGGCGATCTCAAGCCGCCCGCTGTTGTCGATCGCGGTCACGTCCGGCCCGGCGACGACGTCGGGCACTTGCCGCTTCAGTCGACGTAGCACGTCTTCCTCGTTTTCGCGTCCACGCTGGGCGAGGCGCTTCGCCAGCACTGACGCGTCGGCGGTGACGAGGGCGACGGCGACCTTGCCAAAGGCCGCCCGAATGGCGGGAAGGGCGGCGCGGCTGCCGTTGACGATCGCCGTCATGCCGCTCTCGATCTTGTCGGCGATGTCGCGCGGAATGCCGTAGCTCAAGCCATGCGCCTGCCAGGAAACGGCAAAGGCGCCGCTCTCCTCCATTTCCTCGAATTCCGCGGTGGAGACGCTTTCGTGCACTTCGCTGCCTGCATCCGATGGGCGTGTGATGACGCGTCGGACGAAGAGAATATCCGGCCGATGCGCGAAGTGGCGAGCGGCAAAGCCCATGACGCTGTCCTTGCCGGCCCCACTCGGGCCGACGACGACGATGAGCGTTCCGCCCTGCTTTTCCTCCGCCATCATGCGACACGCCGTCCTTCGCGCCATACGGAGCGAACAACCGGAATACCCTCTGGCCGATGGACCCGAACGATATCGGCGCGTAGCCCGACGGCGATCCGGCCGCGGTCGCTGAGGCCGACGGTGCGCGCCGGTGTTGCGGTCACCAGAGCGATTGCGTTCGGCAGGTCGATGCTCTCGACCTCGTCGGCAAGGATAAAGGGTGCGTGGATCAGGCTGAATGGCACATAGTCCGATGAAAGCACGTCGAGCACGCCGCGCTCGGCGAGTTCACGCGCGGCGATGTTTCCAGAATGCGATTTGCCGCGCACGACGTTGGGCGCGCCCATCAGGACGCTCAGACCCGCCCGGTGGGAGGCCTCCGCCGCTTCGAAACTCGTCGGAAACTCTGCAAGCCGGACGCCATAGCCGATCGACTCCTCGACATGCGCAAGCGTCGCGTCGTCGTGGCTGGCGATGGTGATGCCGCGCTTGACGCAGGCCTGGGCGAGTGCGGTGCGATGCGGTGCGGCATAGCGTTCCGACAGCGCCTGCTGACGCTCGACGAAAGCGGCGAAGGCCTCGTCCGTGAGGCCGCGCTTGGTTTTGTAGTAGAGCGTGTATTGTTCCATCGTCTGGAACTGGCGTTGGCCGGGTGCGTGATCCATTAGCGAGACGAGGCGAACCTGCGGGTCGTCGTGAAAATCCTCGAAGTGCTCGAGCACGTCATTCGTCGAGACCTCGCAGCGCAGGTGGATGAGGTGGTCGGCGCGCAACCGGCCCTCCGCCTTCGCCTGCGCCAAGGCATCGGCCATGCTGCGCATTTCGCCCTTCGGAAAGCCGCTCTCCTCGTCCGAGCCGAGACGCAGACAGTCGAAGACGGTGGTGATGCCGGAGGTGACGACCTGGGCGTCGTGCGCTTGGATTGCGGCGATCTTCAGCCAGCGCACACCGGGACGCGGCGAGTAGTGCGCCTCCAGGTGATCGGTGTGAAGCTCGATCAGGCCGGGGAGCAGATAGTCGCCTTCGAAATCCTCGCCAACCCGGCTCGTGCCTTCCGAAATGTCGGCGATCCTGCCGTCGCGGATCAGCACTGAGCCTTCGACGATATCGTCTTCGAGGACGATGCGGGCATTGGTCAGAACCTGTTCGCTGCTCATATCATGCAATCTTTCGTGTGGATGCGCTGCCGAGCGGCAGCAGGGAATGAACGGTGAAGGGCGCGCCGCGCTGCGGCTCGACAAAAAGAGCGACTGTCGAGATGCCCAACGGCTGACCGATAAACGGGGCGAAGGCGGCCTCAAGCGTTTCGCGCATGATGCTGCGCATCTCGTCCGGCACGGGACCGGTTAGCGTCAGATGGAACTGGAACTCTTCGAAAACATAAGGATAGCCCCATGCCGCAAGGTAATCCCTTTGACGCTGCGTCAGCGTCTCCGGATTCCGGCGGGCGACGTCGATTTCGGACAACGGTGCCCGGAAGGGCTCGAAGCGGCGAACCGCCTGTTCCGCCAAGTCTTGCAGAGGCGCGGACGGTGCCCTCGGTACGAGCGCGAAGAACGGGCCGATCTGGTGAAGCGCGATCTCCGGCACTTCGAAAGGCTCGATCTCCGCCGCAAACTCATCGAAGGCAGCAATCAGCTCGGCCTCGCTTCGCCCTGGCGCCAGCGTGAAGGGTGCCTTCAAGGTGCCATGAAAGCCGTAGCGGCGTGGCTCGGCCGTCAATGTCATCTGCTGTTCACCTTCGAGGGCCGAGCTTTCCGCCCAGGCCAACGCCCCGTCGCGGAAAGCATCGCGGCCGAGCCAACGGGACGCGGTCTGCGACAGCCGGTCATCGGACGGCGGCGCGAAGTAGATTGCATAACGCACGGATCTTCACTTTCTTGATGTCGCCTCGCCGCTAAGGCGAGTCGACTAGTCGTGGGTGCAAAGCGCAGCTATCCGATTTGCATGACAACATCATGATCGCATCGCTGTGAAGCGCAAAAAGGAATCAGAGTGCGCTGCGTCCGATCAGTCGCGACCGGCACGCGTTCGAGATGCTGTCGAAAACGAAGACAACCATCAAGATCAAAAGCACCATATAGGCGACATTTTCCCAATCCGAATTGGTGCGCATCGCTTCCCAAAGCTTGAGCCCGATGCCGCCGGCGCCAACGGCACCGATGATCGTCGCCGAGCGGGTGTTCGATTCCCAGAAATAGAGCGCCTGGCTGGCAAAGACGGGGAGCACTTGCGGCAGCACGCCGAAGCGCTGCACGGCGATCGGCGGAGCGCCAACCGATTTCACGCCTTCGCGTTGCTTATCGTCGATGTTTTCCAGCGCTTCCGAGTAGAGCTTGCCGAGCGTCCCGGTGTCGGTGAAGAAGATCGCCGAGATGCCGGCAAGCGGCCCAGGGCCGAAGGCACGCGTGAAGAACAGCGCCCAGATGAACATGTCGACCGACCGCAGGAAGTCGAAGAAGCGCTTGATCAACTGGTTGGTTACGCGGCTCGGCGTGATATTGCGGGCGGCAAGGAAGCAGAGCGGGAAGGCGATGAAGGATGCGAAGAGGGTACCCACGAAGGCCATGACGACGGTCTGCAGCATCTTGGTCCAGACGTCGAGATGCTGCCATTCGGCATTGTAGAGGATGTTGTTCCAGGCAAGCGCCAGGTTCGAGCGTGTCGGGTCGATCCGGTCTCCCGACAGGATCAGGGCTGCGACGTCACCATAGGACTTTCCGAAGAACGGCGAATTTGTATCGAAAAGGAAATTCGCCCAGCCGAAGAAGCGGTTGCGGATCGAGACCTCGTCCCCGGTAACCTCGGCCCAGCCGGTGGCACCGAAGGCGAGCGTGATCTTTTCGCTTGGGCGTTTCTGGGTGGCCCAGCGCGGCAGGGGTCCCTGCGGCGTGACGCTGTCGGCGCCATCGACCGTCATGGTGAGAGTTTCGCCGCCGTGGATGGCGGTGACCAGCTTGCCGGCGACTTCGATGCGCGTCGAGCGATCAAAGGTCACGACGGCGCGCGTGACGACCTCAACAGTGCGGGTGGTCGCGGCGCTTTGCCCGGTTGCGCTCCCTCCGTCGCCGAGCGCGGCCTTCGGCGCCATGAAGTTGAAGGAGGAATTCGTCTTCGGTCTCGGCGCTTGCACGGCGGCCGCCGGCGTTTCAACCGCTCGCGTCACCTGTTGTTTGTCGAGCGTCACCCATTCCGGATTCGGATTTTTCCCAAGCGGTGAATTGCGCTGATAGGAAACCGTCATCATTCCGTCAGGCGCGATCGCAATTTCGGGTCGGACCTCGTAGGACACCCAGTCTGCGAGGTAGGTGCCGGCAATGCCCCAATTGGCGTTGGCAAGCACATGGCCGATCGAAAAGAACCACCAACTGAAGACCAGATAGAGCACCACGCCCGCACCGATCAGCATCGGTTTCAGCCCCTTCTTCGAAGAGGACTGCAAGAGATGGGCGTGTCGAGCCGCGATCGCTTCCACTTCGAGCGCGCTGGGCGTTGTCGAGGCAATCATGGCGCGCTCCTACTGGGCAAGCTGGAAGGCCTGATCGCCGACGAGGCGGCGGCGGAGCCAGGCGGAAAATTGGTCGACGGCAAAGATCGTTGCAAAGAGCAGAAGCACGATCGCGAGTGTCTTGGCCTGATGCCCCTGCCCGATCGACAGGCGCAGGAGTTCGCCGATACCACCACCACCCACCGCGCCGATAATCGTTGAGGCACGCACGTTGATCTCGAGGCGCAGCAGAAAATAGCTCACGAAATTGGGCAGGACCTGGGGCACGACGCCAAACCAGACCCGCTCGATCCAGTTGGCGCCAACGGCGCGCAGACCTTCCTCCGGCTTCATGTCGGCATTCTCGACCACCTCGAAGAACAACTTGCCAAGCGCGCCGATCGTGTGGATCGATACCGCCGCGATCGCGGGGATTGGCCCGAGCGAGAGGATCGCCAGGAAGAAGCCGGCGATCACAACTTCCGGAAAGGCGCGCACCACTTCCATCAGCCGGCGGACAGGGCCGCGCACCCAGCGGTTTGGCATGAGGTTGCTCGCGGCGAGGAAGCACAGGATGAAGCCGAAAAACGCACCGATCATCGTCGACAAGATCGCGATGTTCACCGTCTCCAGCATCTTGTGGAAGTATTCGGGGAGGTAGAAGCTGTCGGTCAGATAAAGGCGACCGTCCGGGTAATTGTATTTGAAACTGCCGTCGTCATAGGGTGAGGGCAGATCGAAGAGGGCGCGAACGATCTCCATCGTATCGCGCGGCATCAGGTCGCCGACGAAGTCGAAGAAGTGCGGCAGCCGGTCGAGGAATTTGCCCGCGTTGGAATCGTTTGCAAACCATAGTGAGCTGGAGAGTATCAGCACCAGGATGGCGAGCCCGAGCCAGGTGTAGAGGCGCCGGCGGGCGTTGAGTTCCTGCCAATGACGCTCGATCAGTGCTCCATTCTCGGTTAGCTGCCGGGAAAACACGGAAGTGGCCATGGGTCTCCGGCGGAAGCCGGCCTCTTTGAGGTTGGGGACTTCTGGCGTCCCTAAAAACGAGGCGCTGGCCGTTTGACAGCCAGCGCCGGGGACATGGCCTGACGTTCAGCCGCCGATCGTTGCCTTGCGGGCGTCGATGATCGGCTTGTAGAAGTCGCTGTTTACCTCGGTATAGCCGGTGAACTCGCCGCCTTGGATAGCCGAGAAGCAGGCGGCGTCGGTCTTCGGCAGATCCGTCATGAACTGCTTGAACTTGGCCTTCAGGTCGTCATTCAGGGCGGTGCGCACGACGATCGGGCCGTTCGGGATCAGCGGCGAACGCCACAGTTCGACGAGGTCGTTCATGTCGAGAATGCCCTTGTCGACCATCTTGCGCAGGTTGCCCGACGTGTAACCGTCCTTGAACTCGCCGACGCCCGAGCCGAAGGTCGTGCCGGCATCGAAGGTACCCTTGACGACTTCGAGGACGAGGTTTTCATGGCCACCGCCGAAGCCGGTCTCGCCGAAATACTCCTTCACGGGAGCGCCGATCGTTTCCGGCAGCGTCACGAGCGGAATGAGGTAGCCGGAGGTGGAGTCCGGATCGGCGAAGCCGAGCTTCTTGCCCTTGAGATCCTCGAGCTTGGTGATGCCGGAATCCTTGCGGGCGACCATGATCGAATGATAGCCGGTCGAGCCATCGGTCTGGACCGTCGTCAGGATAGGCTCGACGGCGTCGGCCTTGGCGAGATAGATCTTGGCGTAGCCGGAGGCGCCGAGCTCGGCATAGTCGAGCGTGCCGCCGAGCAGGCCCTGGATAACGCCGTCATAGTCCGCGGCCGGGAACAGCGAAACCTTCTCGACGCCGATGGCGGCCGGCAGCTTGTCCACCAGGCACTGGTAGTTGCGCAGGCGGTCGGCTTCGTTTTCGCCGCCGATGATGCCGACGCGGAATTCCTTGAGATCTTCGGCCTGGACGTGGCCGGCGAGGGCGATGAGCGCAACCGCGCCCAGAAGAGCTTTCTTCAGCATGAGGTTCGTCTCCCGTATTTCCGGCCGCGCCGGATCAGTGGCTGTTTCGATTAGGTACCCTTTACGCGGGCATTCGATCGCGCCGGCCTCAGAGGCCGGCCAGTGCCAGCGGCTTGTAGCCGGCCGATGCTGTTTCTTCCCGGGCGACGGCCGCGGGAATGTTGATGCTTGTCGAGGTCATCGATTCCTCGATCGCCGTGTCGGCGCCGTAGATCGAGGCGACCGCTGCAGCGGTGAGGTCCTTCGGCTGGCCGTCGAAGACGACGCGGCCATGCGCCATACCGATGATCCGTTCACAATAGTTGCGAGCCGTATCGAGCGTATGCAGGTTGGTGACGACGGTAATGCCATCGCGCTCGTTGATGTCGCGCAGCGCGTCCATCACGATCTTGGCGTTCAGCGGATCGAGCGATGCGATCGGCTCGTCGGCGAGCAGCACCTTCGGCTGCTGCATCAGCGCCCGGGCGATCGCGACGCGCTGCTGCTGGCCGCCGGAAAGCGTGCCGGCTGGCTGCAGCGCCGTCTGCTCGATGCCGAGACGCTCGAGCGCACCGATTGCCATGATCCGCTCTTCTCGGCTGAACAGGTTGAGGATGCTCGAGGCGGTCGAGCGATGGTTGAGGCGGCCGAGCAGCACGTTGGTCAGCACGTCGAGCCGCGGCACGAGGTTGAACTGCTGGAAGATCATCGCGCAGTCACGCTGCCAGTGCCGCAGCGCAGAGCCCTTGAGCGACGAGACCTCGACGCCCCCGAATTCGATCGAGCCGGAGGAGGGATCGACGAGCCTGTTGATCATCCGCAGCAGTGTCGACTTGCCGGCCCCGGATCGGCCGATGATGCCGACCATCTGACCCTGCGGTATGTCGAAGGTAACGGCTTCGACGGCTCGCTTCTTGCCGAACTGGCGGGTCACGTTCCTCAACTGAAACATCGGCAGCAGGTCCTCTCTCTCGGAGACCGGTCATCTATTAGCGACCTCTGCCATATCGGCGCTTCATGAAGGCGCGATGTCAGTTTGTTGTCGGTTCTGTTACAGATCACAGGCGCGGTGTGCCTGGGCCTCTCATGATCGCCAACCCAAGCGCGTGAGACAGCTGCGGTTGCTACTTTCTGAGGCTACAGATCCTCTGGACTGGCGCAGGCGACATCAATTTCCTCGGCCTGCAAGTGGATGGCTGGTTGTGACGACCTTCCGATCCAAGGAATCATGCATCGAGTGCATGAGCCATTGTCTCAATTTCATTTGAACCCATTGACCTGCCTTGCGATAACTCCAGCAGACAGGGGCGTGATGGGGAAAGTGCGCGCGGCTTTCCGCTTGAATCCCGCTTCTATTTGTATCCGACGGGAGAGAATCATGGCCGGCAAAAGTCAATTTCAATGGGACGACCCATTCCTCATCGAGGATCAACTGACCGAAGACGAGCGGATGATCCGCGATACGGCGCGTGCCTATGCCCAGGAAAGACTGCAGCCGCGGGTGATCGAGGCCTATCGAGAGGAAAAGACCGACCCGGCGATCTTCCGCGAGATGGGCGAACTCGGCCTGCTTGGCGTCACCGTGTCCGACACCTATGGGGGCGTCAGCGCCTCCTATGTCGCCTATGGCCTCGTCGCCCGCGAGGTCGAGCGAGTCGATTCCGGCTACCGCTCGATGATGAGCGTGCAATCCTCGCTGGTGATCTACCCGATCTTCGTCTACGGCTCCGAAGAGCAGAAGCAGAAATACCTGCCGAAGCTGATCAGCGGCGAATGGATCGGCTGCTTCGGCCTGACCGAGCCGGATGCCGGCTCCGATCCGGCCGGCATTAAGACGCGGGCGATCAAGACCGAGAGCGGCTATCGGCTGATCGGCTCCAAAATGTGGATCTCCAATGCGCCGCTCGCCGATGTCTTTGTCGTCTGGGCGAAGTCGGAGGCGCACGGCAATGCCATTCGCGGCTTCGTGCTGGAGAGGGGAATGAGGGGGCTTTCCGCACCGAAGATCGCCGGCAAACTTTCCCTCAGGGCATCGATTACCGGCGAGATCGTTCTCGACAATATCGAAGTGGGGGAGGAGGCGTTGCTGCCGAATGTCGAAGGCCTCAAGGGGCCCTTCGGTTGCCTCAACCGCGCCCGCTACGGCATTTCCTGGGGAGCGCTGGGGGCTGCCGAATTCTGCTGGCATGCGGCGCGCCAATACGGCCTCGACCGAAGGCAGTTCAATCGGCCGCTCGCCCAGACGCAGCTATTCCAGAAGAAGCTTGCCGACATGCAGACCGAGATCGCGCTCGGACTGCAAGCGTCGCTACGCGTCGGGCGGCTGATGGACGAAGGCCGGATGGCTCCGGAAATGATCTCGATCGTCAAGCGCAACAATTGCGGCAAGGCGCTCGACATCGCCCGCATGGCCCGCGACATGCATGGCGGCAACGGCATTTCCGAGGAATACCAGGTGATGCGTCACATGCTGAACCTAGAGACCGTCAACACCTATGAGGGCACCCATGACGTCCATGCGCTGATCCTCGGCCGCGCCCAGACCGGGCTGCAGGCCTTCTTCTGAGGGGTGCATCGATGGAAGCGCCGCTCAAGGGCATCCGGGTCCTCGAACTCGCCCGCATCCTCGCCGGTCCCTGGATCGGCCAGACGCTCGCCGATCTTGGCGCCGAGGTCATCAAGGTGGAAAGCCCGGCCGGAGACGACACCCGGACCTGGGGCCCGCCCTTCGTGGAGGGTGAGGGCGGCGAGACGCTCGATGCCGCCTATTTCCACGCCTGCAATCGCGGCAAGCGTTCGGTCGTCCTCGACTTCACGACGCAGGAGGGCCAAGAGGCCGTACGCCGGCTCGCGGCGCAATCGGACGTTCTTCTGGAGAATTTCAAGGTCGGCGGTTTGGCCAAATACGGGCTCGACTATGAGAGCCTTCGACAAATCAATCCGCGGCTGATCTATTGCTCCGTCACCGGATTCGGCCAGGACGGCCCCTACGCCCACCGCGCGGGCTACGACTACATCATCCAGGGCATGAGCGGCATCATGGACCTGACCGGCGAGCCGGACCGCGAGCCGCAGAAGATCGGCGTTGCCTTCGCCGACATCTTCACCGGTCTCTACGGCGTCATCGCCGTGCAGGCGGCACTGGCGCAACGTGAACGCACCGGCGAGGGGCAGCAGATCGATATGGCTCTGCTCGACTGCATGACCGGCGTGCTCGCCAACCAGGCGCTGAACTTCCTCGTCTCCGGAAACGCGCCGCGCCGCCTTGGCAACGCCCATCCGAACATCGCCCCCTACCAGGTGTTTGCGACAGCCGACGGCCATCTGATCGTCGCGGTGGGCAACGACCGGCAGTTCGTGAAGTTCTGCGACGTGCTCGGTCGTCCGGACCTCGCCGCCGACGAGCGCTACCGCACGAATGCCGGCCGCGTTCGGCACCGCGACAGCCTGACGCCGGAGCTAACGGCGGAAACGGCGAGATTTGAACGCGACGCGCTGCTTGCAAAACTTGAGGCCGCCGGCGTGCCGGGTGGGCCGATCAACACGGTTGCAGACGTGTTTGCCGACCCGCAGATTGTGCATCGACAAATGCGCATCGAGACGTCGCATACGGGTGCTACAACCGGCGCGTCGCCCGGGGTGAGGACACCGATCCGCTTTTCCGGTGCGTCGCTGGCGCTCGAGCGCGGGGTGCCACGGCTAGGCGAACATACAGCCGAGGTGTTGGCGGAGATTGGCATGGTCGTTACGATAGAAAAGGGGTGAGGCAAGGTGCAAGGTCATCGGGGTGCGGAAGCTCGCTCCGGCTTCGAGCCATACCGCCCAAGGCGTGCAGATCGGCCGCCCTCCACCTTGAGCCCGCTCGGGCGATAGCCTGGAGATAACCGGAATTGACAAGGCCATACCTCATCTTGGCCGCAAGCATATCCCTCTTCGTTAATTGACTGCGAGGCTCCACAGTCTTTTCATAGGAGATCGTCCCGAAAACGAGCAGGCGGCTGTCAATCCGGGTCGCGCGGCGAAAATGACGGGTCATTCTCGGGTGGAGAGGCATCCAATGGTCGATTGGCACCCCTCGGATGGGCAGAAAAGCCCTTCCCGAATCGCACGGCAATTGCCCAACGCAATCACGGCGCTGGCGCTTTGCTCGGGCTTGATTTCAGTTCGTTTCTCAATTGAGAAGGAGTTCAACTATGCGCTGGCCGCAATCGTCGCCTCAGCCGTGCTTGACGGCCTCGATGGCCGACTTGCCCGGCGGCTTCACGTATCGTCACGGTTCGGAGCCGAGTTCGATAGCCTTGCCGATTTCCTCAGTTTCGGCGTTGCGCCGATCGTGCTTCTCTTCTTTTGGGCCGACGATGCGATAACGGCCCCAATAAGCCTGTACCTAGTGGCATTCGCCCTTGGCTCTGCCATACGCCTCGCGCGTTTCAACGCGCAGTCCGACCCGGTAGAGGCGGCCTGGCGCAAGGCCTATTTTACCGGCATGCCAACGCCGAGCGCTGCGCTCGCCGTCCTTCTACCGGTTTCGATCACGGTGCCGACACCAAGCGCAATGCAATGGATCGGACTCTACACCCTGATGATCGCACTGTTGATGGTGTCGAGGATTCCTACCTTCTCCGGAAAGAAGTGGGCTATCGGATCGTCCGGATTGGCGGTGACTGGCCTTTTTGGAATCGTTGCGGCGCTATCAGTCGTGGTCGTCCTCTATCCGCGCGAGCTCTTGGTAACCCTTACGCTTCTGTACCTCTGCTCCATACCGGTCAGCTGGTTCAATTTCCGGCATGATCAAAGGGTCAATGATAGCGTTCCGGTCGACACGTGGAGGCGATGGATTTGATCCGATCCGCCAAAAATCATACGGCCACGCCCTGCGAAGGATCGAAAGCAGCTTGACCAAGCGGCATAACGGGGCTGCCGGCATGCCTGTTCCCGCGGGCTCGAGCCCTGTTCGCAGAGATGACGGCAAAACCAATGAAGAAAACCATGCCGGGGTCTGCACTCCCGGCGGCGAAGGAGCCGGCGACCACGGAAGCCAGGGCGGAGGCCCGTATACTCGAGACCACCGCATTTGTCTCGTGATCCAGAAATCGTTTGAGCCTTCCCATCCCCCTGAACACCATCAGCAACAACGTTGCCATCATCAAACCGCCGACGAGGCCAAGCTGTGAAGCGACCGCGATCGGCCAGCTCGATGCACGTGAACTGCCAAGACCAACGCCGAGACCGCTCGTGTCCGCGAATGCCTGGAGACTTTTGATGTTCCAGTAAGCTCGCTCTTGGCCGGATGCGGACGCGGCCTTGTTCAAGATCATGGAATCCATCAGGTGGACAAACGGAGCGAGAAACTTTTGATCGTAAATAACGATGGTCAGGATTGTGACGCCGGCGACTGCAAGTAGCGCAACAATCAAAATCTCGTCCTTGTCAATGCGGGCGGACAGAAACGAGCGGAGGATGGAAAGAGCAACGGGAATACCCAATATTGCCAAGCCGACATAGGCGGTCGCGGATGTAGAAAGGACCACTAGCACCAGCAATACGGCGGCCAGTGCCTGGGCCAGCCGAGACTTGGTCTCGCGCCAATAAACATAACAGAACGCAAGACAGATGAGCGACAGGCTGCCAAAGGTTGATGCCTCCGAATTGGCGCCGGTAATCCGCCAAAAACCACCTTCCATAGTCTCTGTGAGCATCGCGTAGTTGGCTGTCCGAATGGGCTCTAGGACGTCGCCGGCCCCGGTGATCTTGCCAACAAAATCAAGCAATCCCATCCCAGCGTGAAGACCGCACAAGAGGAAAAAACCCCGTCGAACTGCATGTATCGTGTCTGCATGGAGAAGCAGGACGCACATCGCAATGGCGGTAAGCCCGCCCAGAACGAAATAGCCCGTTTGTGTGATATTGCCCGATACCGGCGCAAGCGAAGCTTCCACGACTCCACGGTGTAACGTAGACTGAACGAAGACGCTCGTCTGTCCCGCGAAAAAGCGCGGAAACAACCATGCACCGACGATGGCGTAGATCATCAGACCACAGAGCACCCAGAGTGGTCGATTCTTGCCGAATACGTTGCCAAGCTCGCGCCAAATCCGCCGCCTCGCAGCGACGACGGTTAACAGAACAGCGGCGAAAAGGGTGTAGATCAGCGGCGAAGAACCCCCAACTGCTACGAGCGTCATGAGTGCTGTCGCGCCGAAAGGCAGCGAAGCAATGAGGCCGATGATCAAGGGGGCCCGTCCAAAATACCCGACCAGCAGGATTCCCGCGCAGACTAGAAAACCGATAAGTGAGATCTGCATGGGCTGCAAATTCCGATTCTGTAACGCAGACCAAGATGTCATGCCTTGACCCAGAGCCAGCCTCGAGAAGATGTCGATAGCTCCGGAGTCTGACGTGCGGAGCCCGGCTATTCTGAAGGCAGTTATTCGGTCCTGGGACCGCGCCCTGGTCAAACATTTTGTGCAAGCTTGTCTGGTTTACTCTGCAATATCCTCGGCAAATGATTTGTGACAGGCAAGCGCGCCAACTGGAGTAGTAGACTGAAACGGGGCAAGGACTCTACGCCATAATTCGTAGGCGGATTCTCTGCGCTTCATCCCATCGGTGGTGACTCCGAACATTGCGCATGCTCAGGCGGCCAACGGCTCGTCCGGGCCATTCTGAATGCCGCGCTCCGGAGGTAACAACACCGCAAAATTGGGTAGCCCGCTGCGCCATCAGCACTGCCGCATACGCCAAGTGACCGATCTTGCGGCACTGGGAGGCTCCGATTTGCGCGCTTGGCAAACAGAGCTGAGAGCATCAACTGTGCCGAGGAGATCAAACCGGTCGAAACCCCGGCGGTTATAAACCAGTGCACATGATCTTGCGTTCAGGTGTAAGCTTTCGTCAGAGATAAAACCCACCTTGGCCCGCTTTCCGGAGGTGCGGGTTGTGATTGCGTTCCTTGCAGGCGCTTTTTGGCACAGGTAGAACCGATCAAAGGACGCATCCTGCGGCAACCTGCTGTATTCCAGCGTTTGGGCCACCGCTAAAGTGTCAGCGGAATCGAGGCCCTTTTTAGCTTGGCAATTGCGTTAGTCTCTATAAATGTCATGCATGTTTGTATTCCTATGCTGGAGGCGCGCGACGCGCATGTTGTAGAACCGATAGCGAATTTTTGGTGGATTATGAAAAAGAAAAAAATGATATTCATCTGCGAGAACCCGAACAACATCGGAGATCTTTTTCTTTTACTCCAGAATTTGGAATTCACCGGCGACAAGGATATCCTTGCGCTCCTTAGAACATACGGAGCTATCGCGCCACATATCCGCAAACCGCTGGAGGATCGTGGGGTTAAACTCGTCGATGGTAGAAATGCTCTGAGTTTTTTGGTCGCCTGTTGGGGATCCGACGTCGTGATCGGCGGCGGCCAGATGATTCGTGACAACGTTTCTCTGAGAGGATTGGCGATCCTGTTTGTGGGATTGGTTCTGACGCGCCTTTCCGGTGGCAACGTGAAAACCCGTGGAATGGGTGTGAGCCCAATCCGGAAGAAACTACTTAAAATGTTGTGGAAAAAAGTCCTACAACTTTGCGATAAGGTTGTTGTCCGAGACATCGCGTCCGTTGCAAATGGCTCACGGTTAGTTGCGCGGCCGAAGATAGAACTCGCTGCTGACATGGCATTTTTGCCCAGCAAGCAAAATAAAAGATTACGCAATGCAGCCGATGCAAGGCCGACTCAATCGGGGTGTGTTATCATTGCGCCATGCATTGATGAAGAAAGGGAAATGGGAGGAACTGCGTTCAACGACTTGGTTGCGGCACTTAAGCAAGTATTTCCATCTTCCAAATTCGTCATTTTATGTCACGATATAAGAGAGGAAATGGATAAACGTGCTGCAAGGATCATTAAGAGCCAATCTGGATTGGGTGATGCGCAAGTGGCCGCTCCTCATGATTTGGACACGGTTCTATCCTACTACGAACAAGCTCACTTCGTAGTGACCAACAGGCTTCACTCAGCAATTTTCTCCTTGTTGTCTGGTCGCCCGCTGCTTGTGTGGGCGGATAATAGCGAGAAGTTGAATGGTGTTTGTGCAGAATTTTACATTCCCTCGTTGAAAAATGATGATACAGCAGAAAAAATAAAGGAAACTCTAGCGGCGTCCCTGAGCTTCAACAGAAACCAACGAGATGCCGCCTTAAGGAATAAAGTAGAATTATCGCGAAAGAATATATATTGAATTCCATTTTCGAATTTCCTAAGTCTTATGCAGAGGCGAGTTCGTTTCCGACGGTTAAGGTTGCAGGCGGGTGAAAGCGGCTGAAGCAGCTCGATGACGAAAATGCGCTGCTGAAGAAGATGGGTCGCGGATCTAACACTGGACCGTTGCAGGACGTCATCAAGCGAAAGCTCTAAGGCCTGCACAACGAACTTTGAGGCCAATCTTCCAGCAATCCCACAATCAGTCATCTGCCAAAAGGCTAGGCGGACGGCCATCGAAAGGAGTAGCAAAGACCGCGATTCCTCAATTTCGCCGAATTGCCGCAGCGTTCGCGGGGCGGCATGCTCCGGCGCTTCCAACAGTGAGGTTTCGTGATGTGTATTCGGCTCGCAATCGGAACAGTGTGTTTGCTAGCCACGGTCGCCTCGGCCTCTGCGGACTTGCTTTGGGGCGTCAACGGCCATCCAATCACCGCCTATCCCGGCACCAGAATCGAGCGCCAGCTCGATTTTCTCAGGGATCTCGGGATGAAATCTTATCGTGTGGACATTTCCAGTGCGGGCAAGGCACCGGAACTAGCCGCTCTGGTGAAAGAAGCAAAAGCGCGCGGCATAGATATTCTTCCAGTGATCACCCCTGGTGGTATGGACCTCGACAACAAGAGTGCCGACGAGCTTTACGACAAGGCCCACGAACTCGCCGTCACGCTTGCTTCCCAATTCAGGGAGGATATCCGCGTCTGGGAACTCGGAAATGAAATGGAAAACTATGCAATCATTAAGCCCTGTGAAAGGCGGGACGACGGAAGCCAATATCCCTGCGAGTGGGGACCTGCCGGTGGAGACGGCCCCTTGCATTACTACGGTCCGCGCTGGGCTAAAGTGAGCGCCGTTTTGAAGGGCCTGTCAGATGGCATCACTGAAGTCGACCCAAGCATCCGCAAAGCGATCGGCACGGCCGGCTGGGGGCATGTCGGAGCCTTCGAACGTATGCGGCAGGACGGAATCAAGTGGGATATCTCCGTGTGGCATATGTATGGCCAAGACCCGGAATGGGCGTTTAAGAGGCTGGCAGAGTACGGCCGCCCGATATGGGTGACCGAGTTCAACAACCCCCTTGGAAGTCAGCGCAGTGCACAGGAGCAGGCTGACGGACTGAAGCGAGCCATGACGCGCCTGCGCGAGTTGCAAGATAGGTACAAGGTAGAAGCCGCGCACATCTACGAACTGCTAGACGAGACCTATTGGGCCCCCAGCTACGAAGCCCAAATGGGCCTGATAAAGTTGATCGCCAAGAGTGACGGCGGCTGGACGACAGGGGAACCCAAGCCGGCTTACGCCGCGGTCCGGGATCTCATCCTGGGGAAGCGTCCACTGCCGCGCCCCCGGAGAGACTGCGACATAGCAGAAATCAGGCCCGCCGATCCCCCCCCGGTCCGCCAGGCGCGTTTTGCCTATTGCCTTGTACTGGGGCACAGAGTCGACACGGAAGCTATCGAGCGATCGGCGGACGCGTTGCGGGTGGGCGAGACGAACTTGACGAAAATGATCCTCACTTTGTTGAACTCGGACGACTTCAACGGACGATACGCGACCTTTGGCCTGACCGACCGCTCTTACATCAGTTTTCTCTATCTCCTGTTCGTGGACCGCCCAGCCGACCCACAGGGGCTCGACAGCTACGCCAGACATCTGAATGGCGGCACTATGAGGCGGGAGGACGTGGCCTTGGGCCTGATGCTATCGAGTGAATTTCAGTCGAAATACGCAGCTCACCTCGACAACGACCCATGACGTCTGCCATACGAGGGCCGGCTGATGAGGGACCGCGGAATTGCCCTTCGTTTTCTCACAGTGACATTGCGAATTCGCTTCACGCGCCCTTTTCTAACGATTCTTGGTTCACATGCAAAGCCCGCCCGAACACCCGCGACAGCCGTTCGGCAAAGGCGCGGGGATCGTCAGGCTTGTCACCGTCGAGAACGCGTGCCTGGTCGAGGAGCAGCTTCACCGCATCCTCCCTGAACGTGCCGTCTTCCGCACGGCAACCAGCAAGTGCTGCGATCAATGCGTGGCCGGGATTGATCTCCAGTATGGGCTTTGCCGCGCCTTCGATGCGGCCGGCGCCCTGCAGCATCTTCTGCAGCTGGCGGTCCGGGCCGTGTTCCGGGGCGACCAGGCAGACGGCGCTTTCCGTCAGCCGGTCTGAGGCCCTGACGTCCGAGACCGCCTCGCCGAGCGTTGCCTTGGCGAAGGTCACGAATTCGGCCACCGCCGGACTGGTCTCGGAAGACGTGGTCTCGGAGTCCTGCTTTGCGATGCCGGCGAGGTCCGCGGCCCCCTGGGTGATCGACTTGAAGGGCTTGCCCTCGAAATCCGGCGCCGTCGTTACCCAGAAACTGTCGACCGGACACGTCAAGAGCAGCACCTCGATGCCGCGGGCGCGGAAGCCCTCGAGCTGCGGCGACGCCTGCAACTGCGCGAGATTGTCGCCGGTGAGATAATAGATCGCCGACTGGCCGTCTTTCATGTCCTTGACGTAATCGCTAAGCGCGCGCGGCTTGTCGTCGGAAGCGGTGGTGCGGAAGCGAGAAAGGCCAAGGAGCTGCGTGCGCCGCTCGACGTCCTCGTAGATGCCCTCCTTGATGACACTGCCGAAGTTCTCCCAAAGCTTGGCGAAGGTCTCCGGCTCGTTCCCCGCCAGCTTTTCGATGCTCGTCAGCACACGGTTCGTCAGGCCCTTGCGAATGCTCGCAAGCAGCGGACTTTCCTGGATCATTTCGCGCGACACGTTGAGCGGCAGATCGGCGGTGTCGACCAGGCCGCGCACGAAACGGAGATAGCGCGGCAGCAACTCCGCCTCGTCGGTGATGAAGACGCGCTTCACATAGAGCTTCATGCGGCCCTTGCGGTCAGGGTCGAACAGGTCGAACGGCTTTGAGCCAGGCACGAAGGCGAGCACCGTATATTCGTGGCGACCTTCGGCCCGGAAATGCACCGTGAGCGCCGGCTCGTCATACTGGCCGGCAACGCCGCGGTAGAAGTCCGTGTAGTCTTCCTTGCTGATGTCGTTCTTCTGTTTGGTCCAGAGCGCCGTGCCGTCGGCAACCTGCGCGGCTTCGGCGCCGGGCTTCTCGACGATCGAGATCGGTACGGGCACGTGGCCCGACTGATCCTTGACGATGCGCTCGACGGTCCAGCGCGACGTGTAGGTTTTCGCGTCGTCCATCAGATGCAAGGTGACGCGCGTGCCGCGCGCCGGCGCATCGGCGGGTTCGACCGCGGAAACAGTGTAGCTGCCCTTGCCGTCCGATGCCCAGTGCCAGGCCTTGTCAGAGCCGGCGCGGCGGGAAACGACGTCGACATTGTCGGCGACCATGAAGGCCGAATAGAAGCCGACGCCGAACTGGCCGATCAGCTGCGCGCCATCCTTGCCCTGTGCCGCCTCGATCCGCTCCATGAAGGCGCGCGTGCCGGACCGGGCAATGGTGCCAAGCGATTCGACCAGCTCGTCGCGGCTCATGCCGACGCCATTGTCCTCGACGACGAGGCGGGCGTTTTCCTCGTCCAGCGTCAGCGTGATGCGCGGAGTGGGGTCGCTGCCGAGCAGCTCCGGCGCGACAATCGCCTCATAGCGCAGCTTCTCGCAGGCGTCGGCCGCGTTCGAAATCAGTTCGCGGAGAAAGACGTTCTTGTCGGAGTAGACCGAGTGCACCATCAGATGCAGCAGCTTCGCCACATCAGCTTCGAAGACATGTTTCTCTACGGACATTTCGACTTCACTCATTGTGTTGCGGACCTCCTTTGATTTCTGCCCCAATTGGCAAGGCCCGCGAGGAATTTCAAGGGTCGCCTTGCGAGGCCACCGTTTCGGTGCGATGCTAAACGCCGGAAGCGTCGCCAGAATGCTCGACGCTTTCTTTCGAAGCACTCGAAGGAGGCGGCTTCGAAGGACAGGGGTACGCGGCCAGGAACGTTCGTTCGCATGCGGATGACAAATCGCCGTAATACACCGATGCTAAGCTCTTCGAGCCGGTGAAGTCGGGAAGCTTCACAGTAATCGATGCCAAGCAATATCCGAACCCCTCTCGCTTCCTGCGCGGTTGCCGCACTCTTCGCGGCGCGGCGGCGCGCGACAGAAGTAGCGGCGGTCTAGCGCCATGGATGCGATCCTCGTCGTCAACGCCGGTTCATCGAGCCTGAAGTTCCAGGTCTTCGGCATCGCAGACGCGAAACTGACGCGCCAGGTGCGCGGCCAGATCGGCGGCATCGGCACGCGGCCACGCCTGCAGGCGAAGAAGGCGGACGGAACGGTTCTAGTCGATCAGAGCTACGCCGCGGAAGCGGTGAGCGATCTCCCAGCCGCCATTGCTGCAGCACGCGAATGGCTGCTGACGCTCGACGGATTCGAGCTGCGCGCGATCGGTCATCGGGTCGTCCATGGCGGCCCCGACTACGCGCAACCTGTGCTGATCGACGCGACTGTGCTCGACCGTCTCGCCAGCTACCAGGATCTTGCGCCCCTTCATCAGCCCAACAATCTGGCGCCGATCCGGCTCGCCATGGAAATCACTCCCGACGTGCCGCAGGTCGCCTGTTTCGACACGGCCTTTCACCGAGGGCACCCGGAGCATACCGCTTGCTACGCCCTGCCGCGCGCGTTTTATGACCAGGGCGTGCGGCGTTACGGCTTCCATGGCCTTTCCTACGAATACATCGCCGAGCGGCTGAGCGAGATTGCCCCCGAAGCGGCGCGCGGCAAAGTCATCGTCGCGCATCTCGGTAGCGGCGCCTCGATGTGTGCGTTGCGCGACGGCCGTAGCGTCGAGAGCACCATGGGCTTCACCGCGCTCGATGGCCTGCCGATGGGAACACGGCCGGGTCAACTCGACCCGGGCGTCGTGCTCTATCTGATCTCGGAGAAGGGCATGAGCGCCGATGCCGTCTCGGACCTTCTCTACCACGAGGCCGGTCTCAAGGGCCTCTCCGGCATTTCGAATGACATGCGTGAACTCTTGGCGAGCGACGACCCGCGCGCTTCCTTCGCGATCGCCCATTTCGTGCACCGCTGCGGCCTCAACGCAGGCATGCTCGCGGCGGCGCTCGGCGGCATCGACGCCTTTGTGTTCACGGCGGGTGTCGGGGAGAACTCAGCGCCGATCCGCGCACGGATCGCCGAGGGTCTCGCCTGGCTTGGCGCGGAACTCGACCCGGCGGCGAACGACGCCGGCGCCGCGCTGATTTCGACCGCCACGAGCCACGTCGCGCTCCACGTTGTTCCGACCGACGAGGAGTTGATGATCGCGCGCCATACGCTGGCGGTCATCCATAGCCGCGCCACCTGATTCACCGGAGATACGCACATGTCGACTGCCACCGTGAAGGCTTCTCGAAGGCCGCAGGGGCCTCATCGTCGGCATCGCCAACGACCGCTCGATCGCCTGGGGCTTCGCCCGCGCATTCCGCGCCTTCGGAGCGGAGCTGGCGATCACCTACCTCAACGACAAGGCCAAGCCCTAGGTGGAGCCCCTGGCGCGCGAGCTCGGGGCGCCGATCTTCCTGCCGTTGCGTGCACGCGATCTCTCCAGGCGCTCTGGCAACCCGCGCCGCCTCCGGCATTACTGAGTTTGATGCGCTCCTGGAGAAGACGAAGGTGAAGTCACCGACCCGTGAACTGGTCGACATCGACGACCTTGGCGTCGCGACGGCCTTTCTCGCGCATGATGCCGCACGGCTGATAAACGGTCAGACGCTCTACATCGATGGCGGCTATCATATCATCGATTGATGATGGCGGCGGCCGGCTGCGATCAGTCTCAGATATTGCCCATGCAGAGATATTTCATCTCGAGATAGTCCTCGAGACCGTGGCGCGATCCCTCGCGGCCGATGCCGGACTGCTTGATGCCGCCGAAGGGGGCTGCCTCTGAGGACATGCGGCCGGTGTTGATGCCGACCATGCCGTATTCCAGTGCCTCGGCCACATGCCAGACCCGCTTCAGATTTTCGGCGTAGAAATAGGCGGCGAGGCCATAGATCGTGTCATTCGCCTCGGTCACCACCTGTTCGGCTGTCTCGAAGCGGATGATCGGGGCGATCGGTCCGAACGTCTCCTCCTGCGCGACGCGCATGTCGTGCGAAATGCCGGTGAGAACGGTCGGCTCGAAGAACGTGCCGTTCGTGCCGATCCGCTCGCCGCCGCAGCGAAGTTCGGCGCCCTTGGCGAGCGCGTCGGCGACATGCGCTTCGATCTTGTCGATCGCGTGGCTGTCGATCATCGGACCGATGGTCGCGCCGGGAGAAAATCCGTCCCCGACGCGAAGCTCGCGCACCCGCGCGACGAATTTCTCCGCAAACGCGTCGTGCACCGCCGATTGCACATAGATGCGGTTTGCCGAGACGCAAGTCTGGCCGGCGTTGCGGAACTTCGCCTGGATCGCGCCGTCCACCGCCTCGTCAATGTCCGCATCGTCAAAGATGATGAAGGGGGCATTGCCGCCGAGTTCGAGGCTCACCTTCTTGATCTGGTCGGAACATTGCCGCATCAACAGCCGGCCTACTTCGGTCGAGCCGGTGAAGCTGATCTTGCGGACCTTGGGGTTGCTGCAGAGTTCGCGCCCGATCGGCGCGCCTTCGGACGCATAAAGCAGATTGAGAACGCCTTCCGGGAAGCCAGCCGTCTCGGCGAGCACGAACATCGCACCGGCGACCAGCGGCGTCTGTTCCGCAGGTTTCAGCACAATGGCGCAGCCTGCGGCGAGCGCTGGCGAAATCTTGCGGGCGACCATCGAAGCAGGGAAATTCCAGGGCGTGATGGTACCAACCACGCCGACCGGCTGCTTGATGACGAGCATGCGGCGGTCATTGGCTGGAGCCGGGAAAGTCTCGCCATAGACGCGTTTCGCCTCTTCGGCGTACCACTCGATATAGGAAGCGGCATGCAGGACCTCGCCCATCGCCTCGCCGAGCGGCTTGCCCATCTCCGCCGTCAGAATGGCGGCGAGATCGTCGACATGCTCGACGATCAGGTCATGCCAGCGGCGCAGGATCGCGCTTCGATCCTTGGCGGGCTTTCCCGCCCAGATTGGCTGGGCCGCTGCGGCCGCATCGATCGCGACCTGCGCGTCTTCGACCCCCATGTCAGGAAGCGTCGCCAGCAATTCACCGGTCGAAGGATTGAAGACGTCGAAAGACGGGCCTTCCCACTTCCCGGAGGAACGAGTGACACGATCGAGGCGGGCGAACTGGTCCGCTGCGCGAAGGTATTTCGTCAGTGCGGATGTCAGGGCCATGGCGCGTTCTCCGGCGAGGACCCGCCACGGCTCAGCAAGCCTCGCTCTTTTGTTTTGTTGAGGGGCGCAGAATTTGCGCCCCCGAGCCGACAGTCGAACGAGCGCGATAGCGGTCGTTCGGCCTGCCGTCAACCGCGCGCTTCGAGGATCGATGCCTCGAGGATATCGAGAGCCTCGGCGAAGACCTCGTCCTGGATGGTGATCGGTGCAAGAAAGCGGATAACATTGCCGTGGACACCGCAGGTGAGCAGGATCAATCCTTTTTCGAGGGCAATGAGGCGGACCTTGTTGGCGAACTCGGCGCTCGGCAGGTTCGTTTTCGTGTCGTTGAACTCGACAGCGTTCATGAAGCCGGGGCCGCGAATGTCGACGATCTCCGGCGCCTTTTCGCGGATCGCTGCAAGACGCTGCTTCAGCCGGTTGCCGAGTTGGTTGGCGCGCTCGCAAAGCTGTTCCTCCTCGATCACGTCGAGGACCGCGTGCGCCGCGGCGATGCCGATCGGGTTGCCGCCATAGGTGCCGCCGAGACCGCCCGGTCCCGGTGCGTCCATGATCTCGGCGCGGCCCGTTACTGCGGCGAGCGGGAAGCCGCCGGCAAGGCTCTTGGCCATCGTCGTCAGGTCCGGAGCGACATCGTGGTGTTCCATCGCGAAGAGCTTGCCGGTCCGGGCAAAGCCGGTCTGGACCTCGTCGGCAATCAACAGCATGCCGTGCTCGTCGCAGATCTCGCGCAGTGCCTTCATGAAGGCGGTGGGGGCCGGATAAAAAC
Organism: Sinorhizobium sp. BJ1; assembly: GCF_002531555.1. Taxonomy (NCBI): domain Bacteria; kingdom Pseudomonadati; phylum Pseudomonadota; class Alphaproteobacteria; order Hyphomicrobiales; family Rhizobiaceae; genus Sinorhizobium; species Sinorhizobium sp. BJ1. The sequence goes on along the minus strand of NZ_NWTH01000006.1, from coordinate 39,783 downwards.
CGCCTTCGCCCTGGACCGGCTCGAGGATGATCGCTGCGACACGGGCCGGATCGACATCGGCGGCAAAGAGCTTCTTCAGTGCGGCGAGCGACTGCTCGACACTGACGCCGTGGAGCTCGATCGGGAAGGGGGCATGAAACACATCAGCCGGCATTGAGCCGAAGCCAACCTTGTAAGGCACGACCTTGCCGGTCAGCGCCATGCCCATGAAGGTGCGGCCATGGAACCCGCCGCCGAAGGCGATGATGGCCTGCCGTCCCGTCGCTGCGCGGGCGATCTTCACGGCGTTTTCGACCGCCTCGGCGCCGGTGGTGACGAAGATCGTCTTCTTCGCGAACTTGCCGGGTGCCAGCGTATTCAGCCGCTCCGCCAGATGCACGTAGTTCTCATAGGGAACGACCTGGTGGCAGGTGTGTGTAAAGCGATCGAGCTGCGCCTTGACGGCGGCGATCACCTTCGGGTGACGGTGGCCTGTGTTGACGACGGCGATGCCGGCGGCAAAATCGATATAGCGATTGCCTTGCTTGTCCCAGATCTCGGCATTTTCGGCGCGGTCGGCATAGATCTGCGTGGTCATTCCCACTCCGCGGGAAATGGCGGCATTCTTGCGGTCGGTCAGGCTGGTCATCGTCGCTGTCCTGTCTGGAAGTGGTAGATATATTGCATTTTTTCTGCAAGATTTCTCCGGAAGTGGTACATCTTTTGGAATGAAAAGCAAATCAAATTTGGTGATCGAGACAACACCGCGACTGATGACCGCGCCTTGTAAATTGACGAGCCTCACAGATAGATTGCCGAAAGCTGCAGAACGCAGGGAATCGCGTCGCTTTCGGCGCCGGAAGGACAGCGACGGATGAGCGGAGCGGGAAATATACGCTACAAGGTGGCCGAGGCGGCGAGGCTCGCCGGCGTCTCGGCTTCGACGCTGCGCCTATGGGAAACCCAAGGGCTCGTCGTGCCCGAGCGTTCGGCGACCGGTCACCGACAATATACCGAGACGGACCTGGCGCGGCTGCAGCGCATTTCCTGGTTTCGCGCTGAACGTGGCCTCAATCCGGCTGCGATACGCGAGGCCCTGGAAGCCGAAAGTGCGGCAAATGACGAACCCGGCAATGCAGCCGCACCGGAAGGCAATATCGACCTGCAGGTCGGCCGAAAATTGCGGAGCCTCAGGCATGCGGCGGGCAAGACGCTGGAACAGGTGGCCGGCGACGTCGGCATAGCGCCGTCGGTGCTCTCGACGCTGGAGCGAACATCCCAAGGCGTCTCGGTTGCCGTGCTGCACAATCTTGCGGAATATTTCGGAACGACGGTCTCGAGCCTCTCCGGCGAGGAGGAGCCGCAGGCGCGCGCACTGGTGCGCGCCGGCGAATGGCGCAATTGGCCGCGTACCACGCCGGGTGTCATGGTGCAACTGCTTGCAGAAGGCAAGAACCAGATGGACTGCCACCGCTTCGTGCTGACGGCCGGCGCGTCGAGCGAGGGAGCCTACCGCCACGACGGCGAGGAATTCGTCTACGTGCTTTCCGGCCGCGTCGAGTTCGTGCTCGACGGGGATCAGTTCTATGACCTCTATCCGGGCGATTCCCTCTATTTCGAGAGCCGTCGCCGCCATGCCTGGTCGAACCGCCACGATGGCGAGACCATTCTACTGTGGATCAATACGCCGCCGACGTTTTAGGGCGATTGGGCAAGGACTTACAGCCAGACGTTAATGTAGTGCGTCTGAATTGAAGTGCAGCTAATTTGATGTATTTCGAAAATTATCGCAACTAACGCGATGGGGTCGCGGCGTGATGCAAGGTCAAATCTGATTTCGCGCTTGGCGTTGCGCCCGCAACACACTTCGATTTTGTTGAGGTCCAGGGCGCAATTCTTGCAGTAGCCGCGTCAAAGTTTGGCCCTATTCGCCGATACATTCGCGCTCAACGTCTTAACCATCTTTCACCTACTTAACTCACCGCTTCTTCCAAAGAGCGTTTGACGAAACGGCGGCAACAATCATACCGGCCTAGGGAGTGATGCCACCAGGGGAGAATCCCGCAAGGTTTTGCTCGGGGGATGTTCATGCAGATTGCGCGCGACCGGCAGTTGGATGGCCTGAGAGCCGTCGCCGTCTCATTGGTTCTCTACGCGCATTTCTTCGCGGCCGACGGAACCCATTGGGGTCATATCGGCGTACGACTGTTCTTCGTGCTGAGCGGTTTCCTGATCACCCGGTTGCTGCTGGAGGCGCGTGCGGATGCCCGTTTCGAAACAGCAACGGCGCTAAAGTCCTTCTATGCGCGCCGGGCGCTGCGCATTTTTCCTCCCTATTTTGCCGTGCTAGGCTTCGTTTGGCTGATCGGCCTGGAAAGCTCCAAGGAAGTGCTGGCCTGGCACGCACTCTATCTTTCCAATTTCTGGTATGCGCTGCAGAACGAGTGGAGCCCTTGGGTTCTCTGTCATACCTGGAGCCTGAGCATCGAGGAGCAATTCTACATCGTCTGGCCGCTGGTGGTCCTGGTCGCGCCGCGGCGCTCGATCGGCAGAATTTGCGTCGGCGTCATCGTCTTCTCGCTGGTCTACCGCTTCTACTGGCCCCTGACCGGAACGCCGTCGCTGGTGCGCGACCTGCTGCCACCGGCATCGATGGATGCGCTGGCTGCGGGCGGTCTCCTGGCCGTCCACCGGTCTCAGGGGGGAGGGGTTTGGCCGCAATGGGCCCAAAAAAGCTGGATGCCGCTGCTCGCCGCCTCTTTGATCCTTTTGTGGCTCAGATCTGTCCCGAAGGCGCCAATGCTGGAGTGGCTGGCCTGGATTGGCCTGGAGGTCTTCCCGCTCTTGCCGCTCACGATGCTGGTGGGCAGTTGCACGCGCGGGATCGGCGGGTATCTCGGCCGCTTCATCGAATCTCCACCGATGACCGCGCTCGGCCGCGTCAGCTACGGCGTCTACCTTTTCCACGCAATCGTCCTGGCCCTTGTCGTCGAAGCGCAGCCTTGGATTCCCGTCAATGTGTCCGAGCAGGGGTCTGGCCGCTTCCTCGTCGCCGGTGCCGGCACCCTCATCGTCGCTTCGATCTCCTGGCTTGCCTTCGAAAAGCCTCTGAATGCCCTGAAGCACTACTTTCCTTATATGCGCTCCGGCGGAACCGCCGCTGCATTCGTGAAGTCAGGCGGGCCAATCCGTAAGGAGAGGGGGAGCGCAGAGCATACCGCCCATCCGCAGGCATCCCTCGAACGCGGCAAAGCCTTCCAGACCTCTGATGTTCAATAAACACGCGAGTCGAACCATGCCGTCGCCCTTGGTGTCCGTCCTCCTGCCCGTCTACAATGGCGAACCTTATCTCGCGGCTGCTCTAGAGAGCATTCTGCGCCAGGACTACGAACAGCTTGAGATCATCGCAATCGACGATGGATCGACGGATCGTTCGCTCGAGATTCTCGAGCGCTTTCAAAACACGGACCGCCGCATCTCCATCCGGTCGCGGGAAAATCGGGGTCTCATCGCGACCTTGAACGAGGGGCTGGCGCTCGCGCGCGGCGAACTCGTCGCGCGGATGGATGCCGACGACGTCTCCTATCCGTCACGGTTTTCACGCCAGATCGCGCTGTTCGCCGACCAGCCTCATCTCGCCATTTGCGGTTCAGGGGTCGATACCCTGATCGGCAATCGGATCGTCCGCGGCAAGCCCAGTCCCATCTACAGGCCCGGTAGCATGCGGATCCTGTCGATGTTCTTCACGCTCTTCATCCACTCGACCGTGATCTATAACCGACGCGTCATCCCGGACGATATGCTCGCCTACGACGCAGACTATCCGCATGCCGAAGATTTCGACCTGTTCCGGCGGATCGCCGAGCGCTTTCCGACGATGATGATCGACGAGCCTCTGGTGGCCTACCGGCTCCACACGGATAGCGTCACAGCCAAGCACCTGCGTCGGATGCGCCAGACGCACCTGAAGATTGTGGCCGAAAACCTTGAGCAGGATGGTCTTTTCGACGACGCAGGTGCGCTCCGCGAGATCGGCGCGGCCGTAACGAAGGAGACGATCCGAGTTGTTGCCGAATTCATCGTCTCCCTCGAACGGAAGATCAGCGCTTTTCCGCCCCAAATGCGCCGGGCTTACGAGGACGGCCTCTTGTGCTTCTTCTATTTTCTCTACCAGCTCATCGCCGATGAGAAGCGCCCGGAACTCACGCATGAGTTTCTGACGCGGACTGGTAAGTGGCAGCTCATCCGGCGCCGTGAAAGATACGGCCTGCTTGCTGGAGCTCGTGCACCCTGGTGCAGCCGTATTTCGTTGGCAGCCACCGAGCGGGTGGATGCGCTGGCGCGTTACCTGGAGTCCGTGCCGGCCGCCAGCGTCCTTCCGCAGCAGGGTGCTCTCTGAAATGGCGCGCGACGGTCATCAAGAAGGAAGGAATCTTGGAGCGGCCGAGCAACGCGTTGCTGCCGCTGCATCCGCAACCGGACAGCGGCCGTTTGCGACTTTCATCGTCTGCACACGCGATCGGCTACGGGCGCTCGCGGCCTGCATCCGGTCGATCGAGGCGGCGTGCAACGCCTGTGCCAGGATCACAAGTGAGCTCGTCGTGGTCGACAATGGCTCGACAGACGGCACCCCGGCCGAGTTGCGCCGCATCGCCGCATCGTCGAAGATGAAAATCACCCTTGTCACCGAGCCACGTCCCGGCCTCGCTACTGCGCGCAACGCGGGAATGGAACGGGCACGCGGGCGGATCCTCGTCTTCGTCGACGACGATTGCGAAATCGAGCCGACCTATCTCATCGATCTGCAACGACACTACGCGAACGGCGAGCAGCGCGTCATCCGAGGCGGTCGCGTCGAGCTTGGCAAGTCCTGCGACCAGCCCTTCACAATCAAACGGTCGAAGATACCTGCGCGGCTGAGCCGCGATGTGCACCCCGGCGGCTTTGTACTCGGCTGCAACATGACGATGCACCGCGAGGTCGCCGACCTCGTCGGCCGCTTTGACGAGCGCTTCGGCGCCGGCGCACCGCTGCACTCCGCCGAGGACACCGACTATCTGGTTCGTGCCTTTCAGCTCGGAATCCCCGTGGAATATGTCCCGGACATGACGGTTTTTCATCACCACGGCCGAACGTCCCGTGCAGCAATCGAGAGGCTCCACCGCAACTACAGCCTGGGCAATGGAGCGCTTTGCGTAAAACACCTCTTCAAGGCGCCATGGCTCCTGCGACATTTTTGTTGGACAGTCAGGTCGGCCTGTGGCCAGGCCTTCGGCGGCGCCCGGTTCGATCCTGAGCTGCAACTGTCCCACTGGCCGATCGTGTCGATGAACCTATGGGGGGCTGCAAAGTTCGCGTACCTGGTCATGGCAAGACGGGGCGCGCCGACCGAGGTGCAGCCGATCAGCGAGGCGACGCCTGGCTGGGAGCGCAGCCGATGATTTTGCGGTTCCTCATGCCAAGCTTGCAGCTGCTCCGTGACGCCCTCGGGCGGCACGTGCGCCTGCTTCCATTTGTCGTCGTTCTGGGGCTCGCCAGTGCAGCGCTTGAAGGTGCCGGCATCGGCCTCATCATCCCGATGCTCGGGATCATCGCCGACAACGACGGATCGACCGGGCTGAGCGGCATCTCGGCGGTCTTCGAGGATGTGGGCGCGGGCCTGGACAAAGGCGACAGACTGCTGGCACTCGCGGCCGCGATCCTGGCGCTGATCGTCCTGAAGAACGTGCTTGCCTTCGCAAACACCGTGCTCACCAACTTCATCTACGGAAAGGCGAGCCATTCCGTCCGCAGCGCGCTGGCCAATCAGCTCTTGAGGATAGGCTATCCGTTCTTCCTGCAGCAGAACCCGGGCCGGCTGCTCAATATCATTTCAAACGAATCCTGGCGGGCCTCCGACGCGATACAGACAGTGCTTGGGGCAATGGTGAATGCCTCTGCCGCGGCGATCCTCTTGGCTTTCCTGTTGCTTCTGTCGTGGCAGATGACGCTTTTCGTGGCGCTCGGTCTCATCATTGTCCAGGTGGCGCATGCGGCGCTATCGGCCACTCTCAAGGGCCCCAGCCGCAATGTGACCTCCTTCAACAGCGATCTTGCGGCGCGGATGCTGCATCTCGTTCATGCGGGGCGGCTGATCCGCGTATTCGGGCAGGAAAGCCGTGAAAAGGCGGCATTCGATTCCGCTTCCGATTCAGTGCGCCACGCGGGCTTCGTGCTGCAAACCCGACAGGGCGTCCTGCCGCCGCTCACGGAAGCGCTGCATTCCGCCTTGTTCCTGGCGGCGGTCGTCAGCGCCTGGTTCGTCGGCGTGAGCTTTCCGGTGATCGTCGCCTTCGTCGTGCTGCTCTATCGTCTGCAACCGCATGTGCGGGCCCTGCAAATGTCCTGGAGCCAGATCCAGGGCTGGAGCGGGTCGCTGGAAGAGGTACGGTGGCTGCTGGATTCGTCGGACAAGCCGAAGCCGCCGTCGGGGAGCACGCCGATCGAGGGCCTCGACGAGGGGATCGTATTCAGTGACGTGACCTTCAGATATCCGGCCTCCGGCTCTCGTGCCGTCGTGCTGCGTTCGGCGAGCTTCGATATTCGCAGCGGTTGCTCGACGGCGATCATCGGGCGGTCTGGCGCGGGCAAGAGCACCATCGTCAACCTTCTGTGCCGGTTCGTGGAGCCGGATGAAGGTCGCATTCTCATCGATGGGGTGCCCCTCGAGCAGATCGATCCTGCTCAGTGGCGGCGCCAGATCGCTGTTGCGAGCCAGGACCTGGAGCTCGTGGATGGCACCATATTCGCGAACATCACCTACGGCCAAAGCGCCACGCTTGCCGAAGCCGAGCGGGCGGCGAGGCTCGCCGAGGCGCACAGCTTCATCGAAAAGCTACCCGATGGCTACCAGACGGTGGTCGGCTACCGCGGGGCGAGCCTCTCTGCCGGGCAGCGCCAGCGCATCGCGCTCGCCAGAGCGCTGGTGCGTGATCCGGCGATCCTCATTCTAGACGAGGCCACGAACGCCGTGGACGGCCTCTCGGAAGCCGCGATTGTCGAGACGCTCAAGTTGCGGGCCGGGCGGCGCACGACAATCGTCATCAGCCACCACAGGAGCACAATCTCGTTTTGCGATGACGTCGTGGTGCTTGGCGGCGGGCGGGTCAAAAGCCGGGCCTCGCTCGCCGATGTGGCTTCGCTCAGCATGGACCAGCTCTACGAGCATGAAACGCCTATGGAAAGGCAGGACTAGAAAAAACGAGGCCGCGCGCCCTGTGCGGATGCGCGGCCTTGCCGTCTCTCTGGCGTCAGAATGGCGCCGTCAGCCTACCGTGGCGTAGCGCTTGGCCATTTCCGGCAGCCTCAGTACCCGGATCTTCGATGCCTCGCCGGCCGCATGGAAAGCCTCGAAGCGCTCCTTGCAGACCTCGGTCATATGCGCGATGGCCGGCTTCAGGTAGTTGCGCGGATCGAAATTGTCCGGATGTTCGATATGGTGCTTGCGGATCTCGCCGGTAAAGGCGAGCCGGAGGTCCGTGTCGATATTGACCTTGCGAACGCCGAGCGGGATGGCCTTCTGGATCTCCGAGACCGGCACGCCCCAGGTCTTCTTCATCTTGCCGCCATAGGCGTTGAAGAGTTCCTGGAGATCGGCCGGCACCGACGACGATCCGTGCATGACGAGGTGGGTGTTGGGCAGGCGCTTGTTGATCTGGGCGATCGTCTCGATCGACAGGATCTCGCCGTCCGGCTCGCGCGTGAACTTGTAAGCGCCGTGGCTCGTGCCGATCGCCACAGCCAACGCGTCAACGCCGGTCCTGGAGACGAAGTCGAGGGCTTGGTCGGGGTCGGTCAGCAATTCCTCTCGCGACAGCTTGCCCTCGAAGCCGTGGCCGTCTTCCTTGTCGCCGGCGCCGGTTTCCAAGTTGCCGAGGCAGCCAAGCTCGCCTTCGACTGAAACGCCGGCCGCATGGGCGATCTTCACGACTTCAGCGGTGACCGCCACATTGTACTCGTAGCTCGCGACGGTCTTGCCGTCCCTTTCCAGCGAACCGTCCATCATCACCGAGGTGAAGCCGTTTGTAATCGCCGAAATGCAGGTCGACGGCTGGTCGCCATGGTCGAGATGCAGACAAACGGGGACATGCGGATATTCTTCGGCTGCGCCGAGGATCAGGTGGCGCAGGAAGGCATCGCCCGCATAGGCGCGCGCACCGCGGCTCGCCTGCAGGATCACCGGCGAGTCGGTCGCGTCGGCGGCGCGCATGACCGCCTGGATGTATTCGAGATTGTTCACATTGAAGGCCGGCAGCGCATAGTCGTTCTCCGCCGCATGGTCTAGCAATTGCCGCAATGTGATCAATGCCATTCGAATTCTCCCTGACGCTGGTGCGCCTCACTCCAGGCGCCACGAATTGAAGCGGACAAATTCGCCGCCGAAGCAACGGGCCGTCCGCCGGCGATGCGGAGGGCACATGAGCGCGCTCCGATACCTCCGGAACTGGCACCCCGGACCCAAGTCAGACGCACAATAATTGATGCAGACCTTTTGGCAACCTGGCCAAAGCGCGGCGCGGGCACTTGATTGACGTGCGTCAGGGGATTTTGCTGTGGATGAAAAAGTGCCCTGCCAAAAATCACTACATTCGCTTTCTGGTTGGTGGTCGCCGCCCTTGCGCGAGGCAGGAATGACGCGGGCCTTTGGTGTCTGTCGGGTGCTTGGCGTCTCGGGATGATTTTCCCGGTTCGCGCGCTCCTCGATAGCGAGCATATCAGCTGCTCGCAAAAACATTGCGAAAGAGGCGGAAAATTTTTCTGCATATTACGTAAAGTGCCGCTTCAACTCATGAAGTTTGCAAGACAGTCTCCTGGCGCCGATGGCGGCGATGTCGGTCGGCCTTTTCGATGTCATCTAAAACGTTGCAGTTGGTTGTTCTCGGCGCATAATTCGATTTGGCTTACCGGATCGGGAGGCGAAGGAATTCGTGCCAGAGGCATTACAACTTACGCGATAAATGAGAATTTCATTTTATAAAGAAGGGTGCAATTTTCCGTGAGAGTCGCCTTGCCTTCGGGGAAAATTTGCACTTCTCTCGTGCGATTGGCACATCCAAAACGAGGGGAAGGAGAAGAAAAATGGCTTCACTGAAACTCAACCTCAGCGCCGCCGCGCTCATCGGCTCGCTACTTATCGGCGCAAGCCCGGCGCTCGCCGAAGCGGTGCTGCACCGCGGCAATGCCGGCGAGCCACAGACGCTCGACCAGGCGCACACTTCCATCAACATCGAGGAATTTATCCTCAAGGACCTCTATGAAGGTCTGACCATCTACGACGCCGCCGGCAAGATCATTCCGGGTGCCGCAGAAAGCTGGGAGCTTTCGGATGACGGGGTCGTCTATACGTTCAAGCTGCGCGCCGATGCCAAGTGGTCCGACGGCTCGGCGGTCACGGCCGAAGACTTCGCCTTCTCGTTCCGCCGCGTCGAGGATCCGAAGACGGCTGCCGAATACGCCAACATCCTCTTCCCGATCAAGAACGCCGAAAAGGTCAACAAGGGCGAGGTGCCGGTCGACCGGCTCGGCGTCAAGGCCGTCGACGAAAAGACGCTCGAAGTGACGCTGGAGCGGCCGACGCCGTTCTTCCTGGAACTTCTGGCGCACCAGACCGCGCTTCCGGTCAGCAAGGCGAGCGTCGAGAAGAACGGCGCCGATTTCGTCAAGCCGGGCGTGATGGTGTCGAACGGCGCCTTTCGCCTGACCGCGCACGTTCCGAACGACAGCCTGACGGTCGAGAAGAACTCGAACTATTGGGATGCCGCCAGCGTCAAGCTCGACAAGGTGATCTTCTACCCGATCGACGACCAGGCTGCCTCGGTGCGCCGCTTCGAAGCGAAGGAGATGGACCTCGTTTATAACTTCTCGGCGGACCAGATCGAGCGGCTGCGCACGTCCTATGGCGACCAGGTCCATGTCTCGCCGACGCTTGCGACCTACTACTACGCCTTCGACACGCGGCAGGAGCCCTATAGCGACGTCCGCGTTCGCCGGGCGCTCTCGATGGCGGTTGACCGCGACTTCCTCGCCAAGGAGATCTACAGCGGTTCGCAACTTCCGTCCTACTCGATGGTGCCGCCGGGCATCGAAGGCTACGGCGACCCCGCCAAGGCAGACTTCGCGGATATGTCGCAGCTTGACCGTGAAGACAAGGCGGTCGAACTGATGAAGGAGGCCGGTTATGGTGAAGGCGGCAAGCCGCTGAACATCGAGATCCGCTACAACACCAACCCGAACCATGAGCGTGTCGCCACGGCTGTTGCCGACATGTGGAAGAACACCTTCGGCGCCAAGGTCTCGCTCGTGAACCTCGACGTGTCTTCGCATTACGCCTACCTGCAGGAAGGCGGCAAGTTCAACGTCGCCCGGGCCGGCTGGGTCGCCGACTATGCCGACGCCGAGAACTTCCTGGCGTTGAGCGTCAGCAGCAACAAGACCTTCAACTATGGCCACTTCGAAAACGCCGAATTCGATGCGTTGATGAAGAAGTCCTATGAAGAACAGGATCCGACGGCGCGCTCGAAGATCCTCCATGAGGCCGAGACCCTGCTGATGAAGGAGCAGCCAATTGCGCCGTTCCTGACCCAGGCGGACCTGTGGCTCGTCTCGAGCCGTGTCAAGGGCTGGCAGGACAATGCGCCGAACGCGCACTTGAGCAAGTTCCTGAGCATCGCCGAATAACGAACTGAGGCGACGCGCGGGCTGCTCCCGCGCGTCGCTTCCGGAGCAAGTCCATGATTTCCTTCGTCCTTCGCCGACTGGCGAGCGCGGTGCCGACGCTGTTCATCGTCGTAACCATCTCTTTCTTTCTGATGCGGTTTGCCCCTGGAGGGCCCTTCAATCTTGAGCGTCCTCTCCCTCCGCAGACGATGGAGAACCTGATGAGGACCTACCACCTCGATCAGCCGCTCTGGCGCCAATACGTTACCTATCTCAGCAATGCGGTGACGGGCGACTTCGGTCCGAGCTACATCTACCATGATAACAACGTCGCGCAGCTGATCGGCAAGGGCCTGCCCTATTCCATGGAGCTCGGCTTCTACGCCCTGCTGCTTGCTGTGATCGGCGGCGTCATCGCCGGCACGATCGCGGCGCTCCGGCAAAACAGCTTGCTCGATTTCGCCGTCATGTCTGTCTCGACGATCGGTGTAACCGTCCCGAACTTCGTCGTCGGCCCGGTGCTGACCCTTATCTTCGCGATCATGCTCGCCTGGCTCCCGGCCGGAGGCTGGGGCGACGGATCGTTCCGCTTCCTGATCCTGCCGATGATCGCACTCGCGCTGCCGCAGCTTGCCGTCTTCGCCAGGCTGACGCGCGGCTCGATGATCGAGGCGCTGAATACCGACCACATCCGCACGGCAAAGGCCTATGGATTGCCCTCCCGCGCCGTTGTCGTTACCCATGCGATGCGCGGCGCCATGCTGCCGGTCGTTTCCTATCTGGCGCCCTGCGCGGCGGCTCTGCTCACCGGTTCGGCGGTCGTCGAGACGATTTTCACCATTCCCGGCGTCGGCCGCTATTTCGTTCTTGGCGCGATCAACCGCGACTATACGCTCGTCATGGGTACGGTGATCCTCATCGCCATCTTCGTCATCGTCTTCAATCTTCTGGTCGATATTCTCTACGGCCTGCTCGATCCGAGGGTTCGCCATGACTGATATCGTCCGGGTACCGGTGGCCTCGCCGGAAATGAAGGGCCGAAGCCTCTTCCAGCTCGCGGCGTTACGCTTCCGCCGCAACCGTGCCGCCATGGCGGGCTGCATCATGCTGGCGCTGATCGCGCTCTTCTCCTTTGTCGGACCCTTCTTCTCGCCGCACACCTACGACGAGGTCTTCCCCTCCTATGTGTCGATCGGCCCGAGCCTCGAGCCGCGGCCCGACACCTCGACGCTTCAGGAGGTCATGGAGGGTGTGGCGACCCGTGCCCGCGTGACGCTGAAGGAATTTGCCGTCGAAGGTGAAACCTTCACCGCTACGGTGACCTCCGAGCAGTCGATCGATCCGCGCGCCACGCGCTATTTCGACAGGGCCAACGAATTTGAGAACACCCAGGTCGTCGCGACCGAGGACGACGGCCGTACGCTGAGGGTCGAGGGCCAGGTGGATCGTGAGTATTTCCCCTTCGGCACCGATTCCAACGGTCGCGACCTGCTGGTCCGCGTCATGCTCGGCGGGCAGATCTCGATCGCCGTCGGCCTGCTCGCCAGCCTCGTGTCGCTCGGCCTCGGGGTCGTCTACGGGGCAACGTCCGGCTATATCGGCGGGCGCGTCGACAACGTCATGATGCGCTTCGTCGAGATCCTCTATTCGCTGCCCTTCGTCTTCCTCGTCGTTGTGCTGGTCGTCTTCTTCGGGCGGAGCTTCATCCTGATCTTCCTGGTGATCGGCGCTGTCGAGTGGCTGGACATGGCCCGCATCGTCCGCGGCCAGACGCTCGCTCTTAAACGGCGCGAATTCGTGGGTGCGGCGCAGGCCCTTGGCCTCTCCGACTGGCAGATCATCCGCCGGCACATCATTCCGAACACCATCGGCCCGGTGATCGTCTTCGTTACCGTCGTGGTGCCGAAGGTCATCCTGCTCGAAAGCTTTCTGTCTTTCCTCGGCCTTGGCGTGCAGGCACCGCTGACGAGCTGGGGGGCGCTCATCTCGGAGGGCGCAAACAATATCCAGTCGGCGCCGTGGTTGCTCATCTTCCCGGCCATCTTCTTCGTTGTCACGCTGTTTTCGCTGAACTTCGTCGGTGACGGCTTGCGCGATGCGCTCGATCCCAAGGACCGCTGACATGGCAGACGTCAAGGATTCCATTCTCACCGTCCGCGGCCTCAAGGTGGACTTTTCGACGCCCGACGGCACGGTCGAGGCCGTCAAGGGCATCGATCTCGATGTGCATGCCGGGGAAACGCTTGCGGTCGTCGGCGAATCCGGCTCGGGCAAGAGCCAGACCATGATGGGGATCATGGGACTGCTCGCGAAGAACGGCACGGTTGCCGGCTCGGCGCGGTACCGCGGCCAGGAACTCATCGGGCTCCCGCCGAAGGCGCTCAACGACGTGCGCGGGTCGAAGATCACGATGATCTTCCAGGAGCCGATGACTTCGCTCGATCCGCTCTACACGATCGGCCGGCAGATCGCCGAACCGATCGTCCATCACCGCGGCGGCACGTTCAAGCAGGCGCGCAAGCGTGTGTTCGAACTCCTGGAACTGGTCGGCATTCCCGAACCGGCGCGACGCATCGACAGCTATCCGCACGAGCTGTCGGGCGGCCAGCGCCAGCGGGTGATGATCGCCATGGCGCTTGCCAACGAGCCTGACATCCTGATCGCCGACGAGCCGACGACGGCGCTCGACGTGACCATCCAGGCGCAGATCCTCGATCTACTCAAGTCGCTGCAGCAGCGTTTCGGCATGGCGATCGTGCTGATCACGCACGATCTCGGCATCGTCAAGCACTTCGCCGACCGCGTCGCGGTGATGCGCCGCGGCGAGATCGTGGAGCAGGGGAGAACGACGGAGATTTTCTCGCGGCCCAAGGCCGACTACACGAAGATGCTGCTCGCCGCCGAGCCGAGCGGCCGCAAGGCCTCGCCGCCGGGCCATGCGCCGATCATTCTCGAGGGCCGCGACGTGGCGGTCGAGTACGCCATCGGCAGGGGCCTGTTCGGCGGCTCGTCCTCCGTCTTCCGGGCGGTTGACGGCGTCAACCTGCGCCTGCGGCAGGGCCAGACCATCGGCATCGTCGGCGAGTCCGGTTCGGGGAAATCGACGCTCGGGCGGGCACTGTTGAGATTGCTGCCGAGCAACGGCTACTACCGTTTCGGTACGACCGACATTTCCGGCTTTGACCGCGGCACCATGCGGCCCTTGCGCCGCGAGCTCCAGCTCGTCTTTCAGGATCCCTACGGCTCGCTTTCGCCGCGCCTGACGGTGGGTGAGATCATCACCGAGGGCCTCTATGTCCATGAGCCGGGGCTGAGCCGTGCGGAGCGCGACCGGCGCGCCATTGCGGCCCTGAAGGAAGTCGGCCTCGACCCGGCTTCACGCAACCGCTACCCGCACGAATTCTCGGGCGGCCAACGCCAGCGCATCGCGATTGCCCGGGCGATGATTCTGAAGCCGAAGGTGGTGATCCTCGACGAGCCCACCTCCGCTCTCGACCGGTCGGTTCAGGGCCAGGTGATCGAACTGCTCCGCGACCTGCAGGAGAAGCACGGCCTTTCCTACATCTTCATCAGCCACGACCTTTCGGTTGTGAAGGCGATGTCGGACTATGTGATCGTTATGAAGAACGGCCGCATCGTCGAAGAGGGGGAGACGGACGCGATTTTCGAAGCGCCGAGGGAGCCTTACACGAAGACACTGATCGGGGCGGCGTTTAACGTGTGAGGCCGGAACGGCGTCGATTATCAAGAAAATCGCGACATCGCGTCTCTGCACTCTCCTCACAAGACACTGCTCACTGGAGGGATGCCCAGCCGTTGTAGGTCGGAGTGAGTGCACGGCAATCAAGTCGTGTCATGGGTCTCAACATCTCAGCAATTGCCGACCTCCGAACAAGTCGCACCGAAAGAGAGAAGCTCGGTGGCAAGACTGTGGCCGAAGATATGGGCCTGTGCGTAGCGGCAGATTCTAGTGTGCTCCAGTACCATCTCGGCGATCGTCGTAATGGCGAAGGGCGCATTGCGCGGCCGGTCTGGGCTCAAGATTAGGCATCACCCCGTGGCGTCGCGAGTTGTGCAATGGTCACTCGCGGTTCTGGTTGTGCAATGGAGTAGACGGGCCTACTCCATTCGATGGAGTTTTCGTTTGCGACGCCTGAAGCTAATCTGAAGGGACAATGCGATCGCAGTAGGTTTGCAAATCGACATGCAAAGATATTCCCCAGCGCAAGAGATCTTGCGTTATCGGACGAGAAGCCTGCAAGCAGCATGCCGGCCGCCATTCGCTGGAATGTGCGCGTTCCTGCCGCACGTCCGAATGTTCAACCAGGAGTTCGAGTGGGGGCCATGCTAGAACGTCAGTGGTCGGCAGCGGCAAACCAGCGCAATTTACATGGACGGGAGCGGGATTCCGATTTTATCGAAATTGCCGACATCACCTCATTCATCCGGCAGCGCATAATTCTGATTATCACGTTTCCGTTGCTTGGACTGGTCGGCGCAAGCTTCTACATTGCCACGACGGATCCAGTATTCACGGCTCGAACTCAGATTCTCATCGAACCCAAAATTCCCGAGTTGCTCCAGCAGCAATCCGGCGAGATCAATTTGTCGCTGGACACGTCCCAGGTCGAAACCCAACTCGCGGTCATTAGATCCGAGAAGATTGCTTCTATGGTAATCGACGAGCTGGGCCTTGCCGAAAATGCAACTTTCGTGCCGAGCAGCCCGAGCATAGTCGAACGCTTCGAACGGCTATGGGAGATGACCGTTGATGCGCTCTCACTCAACGAGATTTCGCAACATCAGACGATGCTGACCCCCGCTTCCCCTGCGCCGGGCACCGCGGAAACAGCGGATGTTTCGGCAGAACTAGACATCACGGCACAACTATCGGAATTTAAACGCAGGCGCCGTGTGGTCGAGACATTCGCAAAAGACTTGAGCGTCTACCGCCTTGGCGTCTCCTATGCGGTCGACATCACCTTCAATTCTCTGGATCCGGAACTGGCGGCAAACGTTGCCAATGCCACGGCGGGAGCGTTCGTTCGCGAACAACTGGAGACAAGAGCTGCGGCCGCGCGCGAAGGCACGGCTTGGCTTGAGAAGCGTATCGAGAAAGTGCGCGCCCAGATGAACCTGGCCACACAGATGACCCAGGAGTTCCGCACAAAGCATGACTACAGCGTCGGCCGTCCACTTGGGGCCACGATCGTCGACGGGCAGGTCGTGGCGTCCGGCGAAGGGGAAGGGGGAGCGCCCACTGGACCTACCCTCGAGGAGCTTGAGGTTACCGCGGACTCATACCGTAAGATGTACGAGAGCCTGTTGGCTGCCTTCACGAGTTCCGTGAATCAGCAACCTTATCTGATAGCGGACGCGCGCGTCATCACACCTGCCACGCCACCGCTCGCTGCGAGTCATCCGCGGGAGAAGCTGGTTCTCGTTTTGGGCGGAGTGGCGGGTCTAATGGCTGGTGTAGGGCTTGCATTTGCACGCCACACGCTGGACCGGACAATACGGACGCCACGGCAGATCAGGGATGAGTTGGGTCTCGACTGCATCGGGGAACTGCCACCGGCGCGCTTCTCCGGAGGCTTGGGTCAGCTGGATGACGTGCTCAGGCGTCCGCAGTCTCGGTTCAGCCAGAGCCTAAGAAGAACGCAATCCGCCATTAGCTTGGCCAATGTCGCGCATCCGCTGCGCTGTATCGGAATCACGTCAGTCGCGCCGGGTGATGGCAAGAGCACCGTCACGAGCAATCTTGCGGCGCTGTACGCCGTCTCCGGAATGCGAACTCTCGTTATCGATGCCGATGTGTTGCATTCTGCGCTGACCAAACGTCTTGTGCATTCACGGGCATCGGCCGGCGAAAACGTCGACAGTATAAAAGGGCAAATCAGATCCGTTCCAGGATTGCAATTCGATCTGTTGCCAAGTCCGGTGTCTGACCCGCACCGCCTGATAACACCCAAGCACATGGACGCCATGATCGATGAACTCGACAGCTACGAGGTCATCATTGTCGATCTTCCTCCGTTCACATCTGGAGTGCACGCTTTGACGGCTTCCTCCGCGCTCGACGGCGTACTCGTCGTTGTGGAATGGGGAAAGACCCCCGTGGACCTCGCAGTGGAGCTTTCACGGATTTTGCAGGTTACCAAGACCTCTGTGATCGGTGTGGTCATGACGAAGGTCCGTAGTTTGTCGACGCGACAATATAGCAGGCGCGACACCGAAGCGGCGCACTGATCCGAGCGCCGCCCCCTCAACGAGTTGTCCGGTGGCAGAAGGCGGCGCCGCGCCTCGGACCGGCATGCCGCGATCGCCGACGAGCCGCATTCGAAGCGGGTATGCGGATAGGAACTTAGTAGTAGACAGCGGCGGCGACTTCAACACGCACTACGCCCTTTGCCGTTCTTGCCGCGCGGCGAAGACGGTTGAAAAATAGCGCGTGAGATATCGAGAGATCGCTGAAATCATGACATTCAACACTCCGGATATTCGCTCGTTTCGTCGCGGAATCGTCGCCCGGTTTTTAGGTGGAAGCACCTCATTGATGGGCGTGCGCCGTTCCTTATTTTCGGGTGCGGCCCTAGAATGGTCGAGGTTCGATGGGCGGTCCTATCGGATTGAGACCGATTTCACCAGGGAGGGTGCTTCGGACGCTGAAGGACAACCGACGGCAATCCGAGTAGTGCACGAACCGTATCTCAGCCCGCTTGGCGGCTGGCCGAAGAGAGGTTTGGACCTAATGGTCGCGTCGGCGGCCATCGTTCTGGCTCTGCCTTTGATGCTCGTTGTAGCATTCCTCATCAAGGTCATTACCGGCGGTCCGGTCCTGTTCTCCCATCGACGCATCGGCTTCAACGGCAAGCCGTTCGAGTGCTACAAATTCCGAACGATGGTGGAGAACGCGGATGAGCTCTTGGGGGAGTATCTTGCATGCGATACTCGAGCAGCCGAGGAGTGGCGAGAGACCCAAAAGCTCCAACGCGATCCGCGCGTTACAAAGCTCGGCCAAATACTGAGGAAGTCCAGCCTCGATGAACTCCCGCAACTGATCAACATCCTGCGAGGCGAGATGAGTTGCGTTGGGCCTCGCCCGATCGTCGCCGACGAATTGTCGCGGTATGGTTCCGCCGCGGATGAGTATCTGAAAACTCGCCCGGGTCTGACAGGCCTTTGGCAGATAAGCGGCAGGAATGACGTCGATTACGCGCGCCGAGTGGTCCTCGACGCACAGTATGTACGGAACTGGTCCATTTGGACCGACCTAGTCATCCTGACTTGGACAGCTTTCGCGGTGATGAGATTCGATCAGTCATCGTAGGACGCTGGAAGAATACTCCGCCCGTCCGCCGAGTCAGCATCGACCACTTTTCGAAGAGGTCGGGATCGACGACCAAGCCGGTGCAACAGAATCGCACAAAGAAGCCCAATCAAATAGGTGCCCTGCAAGGTGAGAACCAGGTACAGCGTCGCAAAAATAGTGCATTGGTCTGAAAATCCCAGTAGCTGCGTTGAAGTAACGCTCGCAACGACAGTCGCGCAGGATGCGGCGAGCAGTGCGGGTATCCGGAAGCGAGCGCCGATGAGCACGCCGGTCGCACCAACTGCAAAGAAGCTCCAGTTCACGACAACCTCCTTGGATGTCGTCCCAAAAGGGAGAGTTCAACGCAGTCAGAAAAGCAGACTCGCTAAAGTTTGTGAACGGTCCGCTCCGGGTTATGCCATCACTTTCTTAGTCATGTCGCCGTTTTGACGCCACGATGGTCTGAGCGCGATAGCCCCTCGACGTAGCTTGGCTCTTCAAGCACGCCTTGTGATCTTCTCAGTGAATTTGTAATTGATCTTGCCCGCAATGCAAATCTGTCCCAGCTCACTTTGCGTTCCGCCTGTGGCACCCTTGCCGGTGCTCGGACGCGATCGCTGCCACATTCATCAGGTCCTGCCGTGAGCCGAAATGCACGGGTAGCGAGGCAACGCACTGCCATGTAGATATTTTGTTGCGAACTAAATATTCAGGCAACGACGCTCTTTAGACGTGAGCCTCCGGTGAGCGGATTTTGCTGAACGAGCCAGTTAGGCGATGTTCTGGCATTAGAACCAGCATTAGTGCTGACATTAATACCAGATCTGAGAGGTTGGCATGGCTCGCATGGAGATCATTTCCGGCGTTGAGCGTAGGCGGCGATGGTCGAAGAAGCTAAGCTAGAGATATTGGCAGAAGCGGACCAGCCTGGCGTTCGCATTGGCTATGTAGCTCGTCGCCATGACATCTATCCGGCTCAGATCCGTTTGTGGCGGAAGTCACTTAGCCACTTCGATGCGTCAGCATCGTTTCTTCCGGTACAGCTCGTCGACGAAGTAACCCTTGGGCAGACGCCTGCGGCTTCGCCGACGCCAGTGTTTATCAAGATCTTGCTACGAAACGGTCGGGGTTTGAAAGTTCCAGCAGACATTGAGCGAAAGACGCTGGCATCGTTGATCGCCTGTGTGGAGGCAGCATGATCGGCCATTGGGGGATGTGCGGCTCTATTTGGCCTGTGGGGTGACCGACATGCGTCGTGGGATTGATGGTCTCTCAGCGCTGGCCGAGTCAGTCATAAAGGAGGCGCCAGGGTCAGGCGCCATCTTCGGGTTCCGCGGCAAGCGCGCGGATCGGATCAAGCTTTTATGGTGGGATGGCCAGGGGTTCTGCCTGTTCTACAAGGTTCTGGAGCGCGGATATTTTCCCTGGCCGACGGCGAAGGATGGCGTGGCGCACCTGACGCAGGCCCAACTTTCCATGCTTGTCGAGGGGATCGACTGGCGTTGACCGGCGTGGATGTCCGCTCCCGGCCGAACGGGGTAAACGCCTTATTTTCTAAGGGAATCCGGGCAGAATGCTAGCGCTTGAGGCGCAAATCGGCTACGTTTTCTGGCATGAAAACAACGCCGCTGGACAGTCAGGACGAGTTTCTGCTTTGCGCGTGCTCGTCGCTGAACAGACTCAGCGAGCAAGAAGCCGAGGTCGGCAAACGCGACTCCATTATCAGCCTTCTGCGCGCGCAGCTGGAACTGCTCCGCCATCGGCAGCATGGCCCCTCCTCGGAAAAGATAGATCGGAAGATCGAGCAATTTGAGCTGATGCTGGAGGAGATCGAGGCCTCCCGCGCAGAGGCTGAGATGCGCTCCGGGAAAACCCCTTTGCCGGAACTGGACGACGCACCGGGTAAGCCGAAGCGCAGACCATTGCCGGGTGATCTTCCAACCGAAGAGCTGGTCTATGCGCCGCCCTGCAATTGTCCGACCTGTGGTGGCACGTCTTTCCTCAAGGCGGCTGACAAGGTGGTCCAGGTGATGGAGCACGTACCGGCGTCCGTGAAGATTGTCCGCCACGTCGAAAAGCGAATGATCTGCAAGGACTGCGATACGACGGTGGCAGGCGTTATGCCGACCTTGCCGATCGAGCGAGGCAAGCCCGGACCGGTTTTGCTCGCTCATATCATGGTCGCCCAGTTCGACGATCACATCCCGCTCTGCCGTCTATCCGAGATGTACGACCGACTGGGGATAGACATCTCCGGTCCGTCATGGCGGACTGGATGGGCCGTGCATCCGTTCTGCTGTCGCCCCTCATCTCGCTGATCAGGGCGCATATCGCTGCGGTCGACCGAATACATACGGATGATACCCCGGTCGACGTTCTCGACCCCGGGCGAGGAAAGACAAAATTGATGGCAGCGGCTATCAATATCCCACTTCCAGAGCCGTCGCCTATTACTATAGCCCCGACCGTAAGGGTGCGCATCCGGCCGACCATCTCGCTGCCTTCAGCGGCGTGATGCACGCCGATGGCTATGGTGGTTATAAGAAGCTTTACGGTAACCAAATCAACGAGGCGGCCTGCATGGCGCATGTGCGCCGCAAGTTCCATGATGCGATCAAGCTGAAGCCATCACCGATCGCCGATGGGGCGCTGTCTCGCATCGGCGCGCTCTACGATATCGAGGATCGGATTCGCGGCATGCCGGCTGACGAGCGACGCACACTGCGCCAGCAACACGCCAAGCCCATTCTGGCGGACCTGAAGGTGTGGATCGAGGCTACGCTACCGACGTTGCGGCAGAAACAGAAGGTGGCCGAAGCGATGCGATACGCCCTCTCGCGGTGGGCAGCATCGAGCGTTTACGTCGACGACGGCCGCGTCGAAATCGACAACAATATAGCCGAGCGCGCCATGAGACCGCTCGGAATCGGAAGAAAAAATTGGTTGCTCGCTGGATCAGACAAGGGCGGAGAGCGCATCGCTAATATCCTGACCATCATCGAAACAGCCAAACTACATGGCCACAATCCGGAGGTCTATCTGACAGACGTCCTGATGCGGATCCAGGATCATCCCAAGGATCGCTGTAGAGCGACAATCTGGCTGAGATCACGTATTGCCGCACCTAACGATGCTCCCCGATATTCGCACGTTGCCTCATTCATTTTGCTCCCGGGTTGGGGCGAAGGAGGCCGGGCGCGGAGATGGCAGGGGTTTCGCAGCGCCTGGCCTCCTTCGCGAGCGCTACGGCACCTCAGTGCGGCCTGGCGATCTCGTGGATCGGCAGCTCCTTGTTGAAGGGGCCAAACAGCAACGCGTCCGCCTGTTCGCTACGCCAGACCTTCAGCCGGCGCTGAAGTGTTCGAAGCAGTTTGTCGGGGTAATCGCCGGGATACTCGGCCTGCAGGCGTGACAGAAGTTCACTGCCGGTTCGCCATGGTTCGGCTTCGAACCAACTTCGCAAGTCGGCGGTCGCCTTGACGAGAGGGTCAGGACGCCGCCGCTCTCTTTTGGCTTTTACAATCGGACGATCCGTCGGCCGGGTAGCTCCGTCCTTCCAGGCCGTCCGCAAACTCGCGAGGAAAAGGTCGATCGGCTGAGCTACCCCGTCAGTGCGCATGGCCGGCGGCGTGTCGGCAAGCGCAGCGAGTCGCTCCTGTAGGGCGCGAATATCGCGCAATAGCAGGACAGGATCGAGCCCAGCGTAGATTTCCTGCAGACGGGAGCGGACTGCATCTGACGTGCGAGCGTCGGCAATCAGACGCTGATGCGGCGTGGCTGGCGGACTATACGTCTTGCGCACACGAGCGCCGTCGCGCTGCTTTGCGATCAATTTGAATGATGGCTGAAAGAAGTTTACGAACAGCCGCGCTGATCGGTAGAGCTTCGCTAGCAGCGTCGCGGCCTCCAGTCCCTCGAACCGACGATATCCGACCATCCTGCGCACCACGGCGCCATTCTTCTGCTCGACAAAGGCCTGGTCGTTCTTGCGGTAGGGACGGCAGCGCGTGAAGACGATACTGGCGGCGTCACAGTAAGCCTTCAGCGTCTCGTTCATGAAGACGGTGTCGTTGTCCGTATCCAGGCCGAGAAGCGCGAACGGCAGTTGCTTGCGCAATTCTGTGAGCACACTGCTCAACAGCGTCTGCTCGCGAACCAGCAGCGGCGCACATTCCGTCCAGCCAGTCGCGATGTCGGTGAGAACAAGGGTTTGGATGAAGCTGCCGCGAGCCGAAGGGCCACAATGGGCGACGAGATCCGCCTCAACGAAGCCTGGCGCCGGATTGTCCCAATCCGCCGACGTTCTAATGGGAATGCTCCGTCGCAGGGCGTGCGCCGCGGGCCGCCGTCGAGGACGTCCCAAGCCCTCTCGGATCGGTCCCAGCGTCCTGTCGATCGTCGCCGCGCTCATCGCCAGCAATTTGCCGCGGATCTCAGGCGCGAGGTTAAAATGACCGTGCCGTTCCATCGCCTCGACAAGGACGGGCAGCAACGCCTTAAGCCGCTTCCCACAGACCCGGTCAGACGCCTCCCACAGCAATATGAGCGCATTGCGTTCCGCTTCTTCATAAACCCGCGGCCGCGCTCGCCGACCTGTAGACTCTCTCCCGTGGCGCCGCAGCAGCCGCATCGCGTGCTTGCGGTGAAAACCCGTGATGACGACGAACTCATCCAGAATTCTCGCCTTCTCCGTTCGCGTCGAAGCACGATAACGCTCCGAAACCGCCGCCGTCAGTTCTTTCCTCGTCGCCATGCTCAGCTGCCCCATAGTCGCCCCTGTTCATACCCCTCGGTAGGGAGCAAATTATGTGAGGCAACGGTTGAATATTCGGGAACAGTTTCGGCGAGGCAATGCGCGTCTCATCTTGGTTGTCGCGCTGCAGCTCGCCTTGAGGAACTGCTACCGTGGCAGTGGACGCCGGCAAAAGACCTGCACGAGGCTGCGTGATGGCCCGCTCGAAGACTATCTACACGCTCAAAGAAGTCGCGGGCATGCTCGGCGAGAACCTCGAGCGGCTTGAGGAAGCCACCAGCAACTCGGACAATATCGCCGAGGGCGAAATGGTCCACGTCCGTGACGGAAGCGAATACGATACAAGAGGCTTGACTGGCGATGGTGTAGAGGGCCTCCAGGAACTTCTCGCGGACATACGGACGTGGGACGGCGGGATCCGCCAGTTTCTCATTGACGAGCAATGCGATCCTGAAATGATCGAGCGCATCATTGCCGATGAGTTAAAGCGCGTCCTCTAACTACGCCTCGACGAAAGCAGAAAAAATGCATTCGGCGGACGCTCACCTTTAGACCAGATATCACAGCGGCTGACGTTCGCCGCGCAGGGATCGCTAGTCTCGATTGTAAATCTTATTGGACCGTTGGTTCTGAAGACGTCCTTGAGCCGATCGAGAGCGTAGGCATGTCCGAAGGTGCCGGCCCAGAGCCGACGCCCTCGAAATCATCCAGATCGGACATGGGGATTTCGACTTTGAGCGTGTCACCGGGCCTGACCACGCTCGACTCGATGGCCGGCAATTCCTCACTGCCGCCGTCTGTCGCGCGCATGATTGTATAGACCGGCTTGGCGCTGGCGGCCTGCGCCCGACGCGCCAGAAATCGAGGCCCGGAAATTTCTGACTCGTGGAGCAGTTGAAATGCCGTCTCTGCCCTGCGACCCAAGGCGTCGAGTTCCGCTTGTGTTTCACGTAGCGTTACGGTGACTTCGTTCTTGTACCGGTTGCGCAGCTCCAGGATGGAGATCTCCGTTCGGCTGATCTCCTGGCGCGCGCGAAGTAGACTCGTTTCAGCGGTCAGCCGTTCGCTCTGGTACTGTGTGAGCCCGCGTTCAAGATTCATCTCTCGTGGAGCTGCCGCGAGGCCCTTGGACACTAGCGATGATACGTCCTTCAGCTCCTTCTGGATGAGTTGGATCTGCCGGTCGTGGAAAACAAGTTGTGCATCCAGCGATACGAGCTCCTTCTCCAGAAACTCGCGAAGGTTCTGGAGGGCGCGAATCTGGGTTTGAAACCCCTCGCGGCGCGCCTGGAATATCGACCGTTCTTGTTCCATAAGAAGCGAAACTGCGCGATCCTCCTGACGTGAAACCAAAGAGCTTGGAAACTGAATTTTTTCGGCGTCAGTAAGCTCGGCCTCCAGGCGGGCCTTGCGTGCCAGCAGATTGAGATTCTCCAGCCTGAGAAGACTGACATCACCCCGTCCCTGGATCACCTCCCGCTCGAATCTGGCAATGCTTTCCTCTCTCGTTCGCAGGCCTCCGGCGATGCTGAGCGCCTGGAGAACCGTAAGCTCCGGCCTGTAGGGAAATTCCCCCGGCTGCATGACATGCCCGACGATATAAAATGGTCTATGCTGAACGACTTCAACGGATGCATCGGGGCGCCTCCCAAGACCCATATTGCGCATCAGTTCATCGCCGATCGCGCGTGCGAGATCGTTTGGCGTAAGACCGGCCGCCCGAACTTCACCGGCAAATGGCAGCGATAATGCCCCTCCCGCGCTAACCGTGAATTCATCGTTCAGACCCACCCATTCAAAAATAAGATCGCGCGAGGCACGCCATTCATAAATCTTGATCCGCACCTTATCTTGAGGTCCTAGGATATATTCATCGTTGGCGACAGCGGCGGTCGGCCCGCCTGCCGGGAGGATTGAAAATGCAGCCGACAAGGCGAGGCAGCCAACGAAGCATCGGATGC
Source organism: Sinorhizobium sp. BJ1 (assembly GCF_002531555.1). NCBI lineage: Bacteria > Pseudomonadati > Pseudomonadota > Alphaproteobacteria > Hyphomicrobiales > Rhizobiaceae > Sinorhizobium > Sinorhizobium sp. BJ1. The sequence continues at coordinate 15,083 of NZ_NWTH01000006.1, read as the reverse complement.
GTTTCGACAAAACGCGAGCCGTCCCAAGAGACTGCAATTCAAGTGAAACAGGTCGCTTAGTTCGTGGGCGCTTCCTTGGGCAGGGTGCGCGTGGGAGAGTGGGCATTATCTGGTCTCCACTGGGGCTATATTCTGAATGTATTCGGGTTCGATGCGGCCCTTCAACAAATGCAGGAGGGCTATCAGATTGCCCCTTAGTCGCCCTCGCCGGTCAACGTATGGCTCCGGCCAAAGACTGCGCACAAGGTTAGCGGCTATGTTGCGGCCCATCAGAGGCAACGCAAAACTTGCGGGCACGGTACCTTTTCTTATCAGGTAAATCGGGTTCACCACTTGGGAGTAGCCAAAACGCTCGCCACTGACACGACCCACCTTAAGCCCGAGGTGGACGCCACGAAGCGTATTTAGCCCCACGACCCGGCCATATCGTCTCAATTGACTTGTAAAATCGATGTCTTCCTGCCAGCCATAAAGAACCAGCCGCTCGTCGAAGCGCAAATCCCCGATAAATTTCGCTCGAATTGACATGTTGCAGCCATAGGCACCCACATGATCAACGACTTTGGATGTGATAGGGCCCTGCGCTCGTTCGGCCGCCAGGGTCTGCAGCCCTTCCGCCCAGCTGAGACCTGCGGTTCGCGCCCCGTCTTTGACGACGTGCCCCATCACCACTGCCCAATCCTGGCGCTCTTGAAACGCCGCCTCGAGCAGGCGCAGGTAATCATCCTGCGGAATAAAGTCGTCATCGAAGAAGGTGACCACATCAAAGAGCCCCAACGCATGACTCAGAGCGTGGTTGCGTTGTGCACATAATCCTCGCTTTCCGAAGACAAACGAGATCGGAAAACTGCCCTTCTCAACCGGCTTTATGTGCTCCTCGTCGGGCGCCGACACGATAACCTCGTCCGGCAGCCTTTCCTGCCGTTCGAGATGTTCTAAGAGGCGGACAAGCTGCTCCTTCCTCCCGAAGGTTGCAATGATCACGACCAGTCTCATCGATCGCTCTGTCTCCTACGCCTGACACAAAGCACGGGCTTTCTCGCAACCCATGCACTCGGCATCCTAGGCTAGCGGGGGCAGTCGCACAGCCTGCGAATAAGGCTATGGAAGCGCGGGGGGCTGCCCCGTCAGAGGTAGCCCCATAGGCAATTGGACTATGCCCGCGGCCGAGGACAAAAGCCCGTACCCCCCGATTGTCAGCTTGCCGGGTCCAACTGCCGAACCCAAGCTGTCTGACGCTTCAGAACAGCATTCACGCGGAGACACTGGAGCCTAAGTCGCCAAGCGGAGGGTTCCCACATGCATCATATGCGCCGGGCCGAACTGGAAACGATATCTGGCCCAAAGGGACTGCAGAGGCGCGTTGGCAGCAAATTGCCGCTTGCTCTGGCGGATCGTAACGCAAGGATCGCCATCGTACACGATTGGTGCCCGAATTTCCGTGGTGGAGAGCGTGTGCTCTCACGCATATGCCAAATATTCCCGAATGCGGAGGTCTTCACGCTGTTCGACTTCTTGCCGAAGGACATAAAGGAGCAATATTTTCAGGACGTTGCATTTCATTCTTCCCTCGCCAACCGGTTGCCGATGGTGCAGCGATACTATCGCTCGCTCTTTTTTCTTTGCCCTTTTCTTATCGAGCAATTCGATGTGACCGGCTATGATGCCGTCATCTCGTCCTCTGCTGCTTTCGCGCGCGGCGTCATTACGCGGCCCGATCAACCACATTTATGCTACGTGCACAGCCCCATTCGCTATGCCTGGGACGAGCAGTTTTCCTATCTGGAGCAGGGCCGGCTCGGATTTGGTCCAAAGGGTCTGCTTTACCGCTATCTGTTGCATCATCTGAGGACCTGGGATACGCGGACCGCCCACGGACCCGATCTCATGTTGGCGAATTCGAGCTATGTACGCTCCCGAATTCAGCGCATCTATGGTAGGGAATCCCAAGTCGTGTATCCGCCGGTGGCCATCGACGAACTCGAATATCTCGCCGACAAGGACGAGTACTACGTGACGGCGTCCTACCTCGCACCTTACAAGCGCACGGACCTCGTCATCAAGGCGTTCAACGAGATGCCCTCCCGGCGGTTGGTGGTGGTGGGAGAGGGGCAACAATCGCAGAGCCTCCGTTCCATGGCCCGCTCCAATATCGTCTTTACAGGTTATCTGCCACGACACGAATTTGTGAGGACCGTCGCCAAGGCCAAGGCGATGGTGTTTGCTGGATGCGAGGATTTCGGGATCGCTCTGGCGGAAGCACAGGCCTGCGGAACGCCGCTCATCGCTTTCGGCCGCGGGGGCGCGATCGACATCGTGCGGCCGTTCGGCGAGATTGAGGACCCGACAGGTATTCTCTTCGGCAACCAGTCGGTGGGGTCTCTCAAGGAAGCAGTCGACGCTTTTGAGCAGAACGAGTCATCGATCGCGCCGCAGTCGTGCCGATCCAATGCGGAAAGATTCTCGGAAGACCGCTTCGACCTGGCGATACTCAAGGCTCTTGGGATGGCCTACACCTTCCACGTCAGGTATTAGAGTCGGACTCGAAAAGGGGTCAATGATAGCAATATCGTGCGAGACGGCGCGTGATGAGGCGTATGTGGGCGATCATTTATCCACGCCTCGGCGGAAGCGACGGATTTTTCGAAGTCCTTCGCCAGCTTCTGCATCTGCCGAGCCATGCGAAGGTCCGTTCAACGACCCATCTGCGCGGTAGAACCTCGAAGCCCTTTGCCTTGTCGGATCGCTTGACCAGTGTCCAGTGCCCGATTTTCCGCAGTCGCTTTTTCAGCTTGTCACCCGCATAGCCGCCTCCGGCAAAGACATGCAGCAGCCAAGGCCATCTTTGGCGGAGTGGATTTCAAGTGGTCGGAGCACCGTCCCTGTCCTGAATGTCAGCGCTATGGACCATGAGACCGACCATCAGGCCGAGCGTGTCGACAAGGATGTGGCGTTTGCGTCCTTTGATCTTTTTTCCGGCATGATAAACCCGAATGCCGCCGCTTTCGGTGGTTTTCACGCTCGCTCCGGCTGTCTTGACGCCTGCCGTCGGGCTGGCCTCCTTGCCTTCCAACTCGCCTGCTTCCATCACGAGATGATGGTTGATCCGGCTCCACAGACCCCATTGCTCTCCATTCGTAGAAAATAACGCTGAACGGTTGAACAGGGCGGGGAATCCTTCGGCAGCGTACGCCACTGGCAACCCGTCGGGGCGATGTAGAGCAGCGCGTTCAACACCTCTCGAAAATCTGTGGTGCGGGGACGCCCGACACGTCTGGCCGCTGCAGAAGGGGCTGCACCAGGCTCCATTCACGATCCGTCAGATCGCTTGCATAACGGGTCGCGCGCCGGGCATAGCGCCGACGGGTGATTTCAGTCCAGGCCATCGTGAGCTCCATCGAATCTTTGCAAATCCGACGGAAATCACAACCCTATTGAAATCACCCGCTTCTTTTTGAGGCAGTCTATGAGCCAGCAACGGCCTCATAGGGAGGCAAGGACAGTCCATCCAAGGCCGCCATTACCTCGAGATACCGGGCAGCGGAGGTCTTCCACTCGAAGTGGGACGCTCTCGCCCTCCCAAGTTCTATCATCGTTTCGCGCACGCCGGGCATGTTACGCACCCGCATGAAGCGGTCGAACCAAGCCTCCGCGTTTTCTGGAGAAGCATAAAGGGCCGCTCCAGCACAGATTTCCGGCAAGCTGGCGCGATCCGACACGACCACCGGGCATCCAATGGTCATGGCTTCCAGCGGAGGCAGGCCGAAGCCCTCGACGAAAGAGGGGAACGCGAGGCAGAGGCAGTCCTGCAGCAGCGCCGCCAGTTCCTCGTCCGACAGCCTGCCGAGCCACGTGACGTTGCTATTCGACACCTGCCGACCTGCGGCCTTGAAAACGCGGGCGTCGGACATCCCCACCACCGCTATGCGCAAACCCACGGAGGCAAGGCTTTCGGCCATGCCGATGATCAGAGAGACGTTTTTGTGAGGAATTGCGCTTCCGATGACCACGATCGTGTTCCGCCCCGCCACGGCCAGCGTTTTGTTGGAATGTCTCGGCTTCCAGCGGACCGCGTGCTCGTGCCCATTCGGGATGACTCTGATCTTGCCTGGTCGGCATATTCGATAACGGACGAGCTCGCCAGCAGAGTAGTCAGAAACGGTCGCGATGGCCGCGACACTCCGGCCTAGAATAGGAATCAAGGAGCCGTAGAGCAGCCGGAAAGGGAGCGAATAGCTCTGCGGGTAGGTTCGCGTGTTTACATCGTGTATGCACACAATCTGCTTGCGAACACTCAGCGGGCCGGTATTGCAGAAGCTGAGAAGCCCACCTCGAACGTGAGTTGGAAGCGCTGTCTGCTCCCAAAGCTGACCGTACTTTGGCGCGACGATGCGGGTGGAAATCGCTTTCAAGGAAGGCACGCTTGCCTCGCCGGGAACGAGCAGTTCGATCTTGAGCCCGCCGGCGAGGGCGGACGGTTCGACGAGCAGTTCGTCCAAGGCATGCAAGATCTCAAAGGCGTATCGCTGGACGCCCGTAACTGGCTGCGCCAGAAAGCGTCCGTTAATAGTCCACGAGCGTTCCATTGTTCGCCATCACCCACGTCACACAGGTACCAAGCTTAGCGCAAACCACCGGCCTCTGCTCCTGGTGCGCCATCAGCCCTTGGGCGAGGCGTAAGTGCCCGCTTGGTTCCTCGACGGCACGGTCGTACCTGCGGCCTCAGCCGAAAGGCTAGTCGGCCACCATCCTTCGGCTAAGTCTCCTACTCGCCGGCGTCAAGATTGCCGAGGGCGGCACGATAAACTCTCCCGCGGGCGCGCCGCGCTACGCCGAATGGCTTTGTTTCGAGAACGCGCCTGTGGAGATAATTTCCAAGTGATTACGCACGAGAGCCGGCGGCATGATCGACGTCTGCTGCCGATGAAACGACCAGCCACTTGACGTCCACTTGATCGACGGCCATTTGCCGGGTCATTTTGACCGTCTCTCGCGCCGGGCCGACTGCCAAGATCGTCGGGGGGAGCAGGAAATATGACAGATTTCAGAGGCGCTGTCCCTCTAGAGCAGCACAGCACTCCCCCGACGACCGCACCCTCGTACGAGGAACGGCAGGGATGCTTCAAGGAAGGCCTAGCTCTCGGGCCTGCTATTTCGGATGTCAATCGAGGTTGGACCATCAACGGCGATTTTATCGGTCTGTCGCCAACTGGCGTTGCGCGTTATGCACGAGAAGTAACCCTGGCGCTGGACATGCTGATCACGGAATCTCATCCGCTGACGCGTGGGCTCCAGCTTTCCATTGTTGCACCCCACGAACCGCCCGAAGATTTCCGCTTGAACTCAATCCCGGTGAGGGTGGTGCGGGAGTACAATCGACCGCGGCTGCCGCAGTTCTGGGTACAAGCGCAATTGCCATTGTACGTGAGGGGCGGATTGTTAAGCTTCTGCAACCTTGCGCCGGTGGCCGTGCGACGGCAAATTGTGTGCATTCACGACCTTCATACAAGATTAATGCCGCAAAGCTACGGGCGACTGTTTCGCTGGACGCACAGGTTGATGCTTCCTGTCCTCGGCCGCAGAGCGGCGGCGATCACAACCGTCTCGGCCTTCTCGCGGGATCACATTGTCGGCTTTCGCGTAGCGCCTTACGAAAAGATTGTCATTACCTACAATGGAAGCGATCATGTCGCCCGATGGGACTCGGCTCGGTCTTCAATCGACCTCGGCCCCCGGCCCTTCGTTTTCTGCCTGGGCCAGCGGCAGAAATACAAGAATACAGGACGTCTCTTGAAACTTGCTCCGGCATTAGACCGGATGGGACTCGACCTCTATATGGCCGGAGATGTAGACGCTGCTCTGCTGGAGCAGTTCGCACCGCGGAGACCATCGAACCTCCGACTGCTGGGTCGCGTCAGTGATGACGACTTGGCCAAGGCGCTTTCGCAGGCGCTGTGCTTCCTTTTCCCCTCCCGTATCGAGGGCTTTGGTTTGCCGGCCATCGAAGCCATGGCGATTGGTTGTCCCCTTGTCGCCTCGACTGCCCCCTGTCTGCCGGAGATTTGTGCCGATGCCGTCCTCTACGCTGACCCCGAGGAGGCTGAATCTTGGATCAGTGCGATCCGCCAGCTTCGCGATGAGGACGGGCTGCGCCGGCGTTTGATCGACAAAGGCAAAGCTCGGGCTAAGAGCTTTTCGTGGCGCCTGATCGCTGAGACGTATCTAGAACTCATGGCAGACATCGACCCGTCAGGCTCCCCTGCGATTCACTGACGAATGTACGGAGCGCGGAGTCCCTCACCGTTGCGGGAGTACCACATCAGACCCGACGACAATCGGCGCAATCATCCGCACTCTCAAGAAGGCCTATACCGAATTCGCATTAGTCCCTTTTAGCAGTCTTACGTCTAGCTCTACTCCATGTATGATGAACACGCAGAGAAAAGGGGGGCGCAAAATGGCGTTTGCCTCTCGCGTATTCTCCGCAGGTGCTGAAGCATCAATAATCATGTGTCGGCTCGCCGCATGCAGTGAACGCTGACAGCATAGACATGTCGATTGTGAAGTAATAGTAATTTCAATTATTTAACGTTTGGTTGTGCCGAGTCTATTTGGCAAAGAGTTAAGCTATAATCCGGCTAAATAACAATGTATCTTGAGTATTACTTTGAATAATTGCGGCAGACTTACATTGCCAGGATTTCCATGAATAGGTTGCACGCATGGATGGTGATGAGAGCCGCTCTTCAGCCGCATCTTGGTTCGACTAATGTAGCGGGGAGTTAATACCATGAATTCTGTGACTCGGACCTACAGCAATACCGCTTTCAAATTTGAACCTTCGCACGATTCCTTTCCTGAAAACGAAGGTAAGGAAATACGTGAAAAGCCGCAGCCGGGCTCGGCTCTGCTCATTCTGGACGATCGCACGCTCGACAGGCAATGTCTGGCCCAGTGCCTTGTGCTGCACGGGGTGGGACTCGAGGTCTTGGCCCTCGAATCAATCGACGAATGGCGGAAGGACAAGGATTGTCATCTACCTGTTGCGGCAATCCTCTGGAATATAGGCAGCCGAAAAGTCACCGATCCTAGCGTTGTGGCCGACCTCGCACACCTGGTGACGGAATTTGGCCCGAACCCCGTCGTGGTCCTGTCCGATATAGATGAACTGGCCCAGATCCTGAAAGCGCTGGAGTGCGGGGCCAGGGGCTATATTCCATCGTCGATCGGCTTTGAAGTCTGTGTGAAGGCCGTCAATCTGGTGCGGGCAGGGGGCACATTTGTTCCCGCGAGCAGTGTCCTCGGGCGCACCGTGACAAATGCTGGTGAGGAAGCGGCGCGGCCCGCCACGGGGATGTTCACGCAGCGGCAAGAAGAGGTCATCCAGGCGCTCAGGCGCGGCAAGGCAAACAAGATCATTGCCCACGAACTCAACCTGCATGAGAGCACCGTCAAGGTGCACGTCCGGAACATTATGAAAAAGCTGAAGGCCACGAACAGGACTGAGGTGGCTTACAAGGCCAGCCAGATGTTTCCAGCCGAGGTCGGAGCACTGGGCTAGCCATGGCTGCCGCAGCGACGCTCTTTTCAATCGTTTCAACAGCCGGCGGTATGCGAGATGGTGCAGGTGGATTTTGCTCGTTTTGAATCAGGCTCGCCGCATGAGCCGCTCCACGAAGCCGGGCCCGACCGGTTTGCTCTTGAAACGACTGCGCTGATAAGGCCGACGGGGTTTCGGGAGTATGACGCTCGGTGGTGGTTTGGCCGGCCGGATATCGGGAAGCCGCCAGAGCTGAACCTGATGGGCGTGCAGGCTCTGGGCATGGGGCTCGGCACCTTCATGCGGCGCTCGGGTGCCGGTCCGGAGATTGTAACGGGGCATGACTTCCGCTCCTATTCTCTTGGCATCAAGCTGGCCTTGGTCAGTGGGCTGATGGCCGCGGGCGCGCGGGTGAGGGACATTGGCCTGGCGTTGTCGCCGATGGCCTATTTCGCGCAGTTCGCGCTCGACGTGCCGTCGGTAGCGATGGTGACCGCTTCGCACAACGAGAACGGCTGGACCGGCGTCAAAATGGGCACGGCCCGGCCGTTGACGTTCGGACCCGACGAAATGGCTGAACTGAAACGGATTGTGCTGGAGGCCGACTTCGACCTGACCGGTGGCGGAGCCTATGAATTCGTCCCGGACTTCCGTCAGCGCTATATCGACGACCTAACCCGCGGCAAGCGCATCGCCCGGAAGCTGAAGGTCGTGGCAGCCTGCGGAAACGGCACGGCTGGCGCCTTCGCACCTCAGCTACTGGAGCGGATCGGCTGTGAGGTGATCCCGCTCGACTGTGAGCTCGACCATTCCTTCCCACGCTACAATCCCAATCCCGAGGACCTGGCGATGCTCCATGCCATCCGGGACAAGGTGCTGGAAAGCGGCGCCGATGTCGGGCTGGGCTTCGACGGCGACGGCGACCGCTGCGGGGTTGTCGACAATGAGGGCAGGGAGATCTTCGCCGACAAGGTCGGCGTGATGCTGGCACGGGATCTTTCCGATTTGCATCCCGATTCGGTGTTCGTGGTCGATGTGAAGTCTACCGGACTGTTCGCCACCGATCCGGTGCTGAAGGCAAACGGTGCCCGCACCGACTACTGGAAGACGGGCCATTCCTATATCAAGCGCCGGGTCGCCGAACTCGGCGCCATTGCGGGCTTCGAGAAGTCGGGACACTTCTTCTTCAACGCGCCTGTCGGGCGCGGCTATGACGACGGGCTGATCACCGCGATCGCCGTCTGCGAGATGCTCGACCGCAATCCAGGCGTGAGCATGGCTCAGCTCTACCGAGCGCTGCCGGTGACCTGGGGCTCGCCGACCATGTCGCCGCACTGCGACGATGAAGTGAAGTATGCCGTGGTCGAGCGCGTCGTGGAGCGGCTCAGGGCGATGCAACGTGACGGGCTGCCCGTTGCCGGCCAGAAGATAGCCGACCTCGTCACCGTCAACGGCGTGCGCGTGATGGTTGAGGACGGCACCTGGGGACTGGTGCGCGCCTCCTCCAACAAGCCAGAGCTTGTCGTCGTCGTGGAAAGCCCCGTCTCGGAAGCGCGCCAACGTGCCATGTTCGAGGCGGTCGACGGCGTGCTCAGGGAACATGCGGAGGTCGGCGCCTACAACCAGACCATTTAGGCTGCCGGAGACACTGGAAGGGGCGATAGTATGGCTGTACGGATTTCCTGTTTTGTGATGAGCGGCGGCGTTGGCTCTCGGCTTTGGCCGCTATCGCGGGAGGACAATCCCAAGCAATTCCATGACCTTTCCGGCAACGGCTCAATGCTGGTCAGGACCGCGCTACGGTTAAAAGCCCGCCCGGCCGGAGACACGCCGGTGCACCTGATCGCCTCGGAGCGCCATGCGGAGCGAGTGCGCGCCGATATCGCCGACATCGATCTGGCGGGCGGACGCGCAATGTTCGAGCCGATCGGCCGCAATACCGCGGCCGCGGTAGCGATAGCCGCACTCGAGACAATCGCCGCCCACGGTGACGGAATCGTTCTGGTCGTGCCCTCCGACCACGAAATTTCGACGGATGAGCGGTTCTGGGAAACGGTGGAAAAGGGCGTGCCAGCCGCCGAAGCGGGCAGGATCGTCATCTTCGGCATCCCGCCGAGCCAGCCGGAGACCGGCTACGGCTATATCGAGGCAACCGGGGAGGGCGATGTTCGCGACGTGGCGCGCTTTGTCGAAAAGCCTGACTTGGAGACGGCGAAGGCCTATGTCGCGGCCGGAACCTTCTTTTGGAATGCCGGTATCTTCCTGTTTCGCGCCGGCGCCATGCGCGCGGCATTCCGCAAGCATCAGCCGGAAATCTGGGAAAAGGCGGAGCGCGCCTTCACTGCGGCGACGAGCGAGGTGTCGGGTACCTATCTGCCGGTGGGGCTCTATTCGGCCATCCCCTCGGTCTCGATCGACTATGCCATCATGGAACATGCCGGCGGCATCGCGATGGTGCCGGCGAGCTTCCGCTGGAGCGATCTTGGCTCCTGGCAGTCGCTGCTCGACGTCAGTCCGACTGACGCGAACGCAAATGTGGTGATCGGCGACGTCGTCGCGATTGATTGCGAGCACTCCTACCTGCGCAGCCAGGGTCGGCTGCTCTCCGCGATCGGGCTCAAGGATATCGCGATTGTGGCAACGGCTGACGCGACCTTCGTGGCGCCCGTCGACAAGAGCCAGGACGTCAAACGCATCGTCGAGCAGTTGGAGAAGAGCGGTCGGCTTGAGACAAAGTTTACGCCGGCCCACGACCGCGTGCTGCTGCCCGGCGTCTGGCGACAGCGGGTCGCCCACTGGCTATTCGAGGAAACGCTGCCGCTGTGGTCGACGGCGGGCGTCGATGAATTCCATGGCGGCTTCCATGAAGCACTGAGCTTCGAGGCCGCGCCGCTGATGAGGCCGAAGCGGATGCGCACCATGGCACGCCAGGTCTACGCCTTTTCCGTGGCCAAGCTGCGCGGCTGGGACGGCGATGCCGACCGACTGATCGAGCACGGGATAGCATTCATGGAAAAGGGCCGCACGCAACGCGGCGGCTGGGCGCGGGTGCTTCATGTCGACGGCACGATCGCCGACCCCTGCGAGGACGCCTACGATCATGCCTGTGTGCTCTTGGCGCTCGCCCACGCCCACCAGGCCGGCAATCCGGACGCGCTGCGGCTCAGCCAAGAGACCTTCGCTTTTCTCGACGCGCACTTGGAGGACGAGAGGCTGACCGGCTTTCTGGAGACTTCAGACGGTACCGAGCTGCGCCGAACCGACCCGCACATGCATCTGCTTGAAGCGTTTCTCGCTTGGCATACGGCAACCGGCGAGCGCGGCTATCTACGCCGGGCCGCCCGCATCATCGATCTGTTCCGCAGCCATTTCTTCGATGCCGACAGCTGGACGCTCGGCGAGTATTTCGACGGCTCCTGGAAGCCGGCCGCCGGCGAACAGGGCCTGTGGACCGAGCCGGGGCATCACTTCGAATGGGCCTCTCTGCTGGTCGAGTTCGCCAACAAGAGCCGGCAGACGGACCTGATTGCCTTTGCCCGCAAGCTCTACGCCTCCGCGATTGCCAACGGGCTCAACCGCTCGACCGGGTTGGCCTATGGCGCGGTCTCGCGGTCCGGCCTGCCGCTCGACCTGACCTCGCGCAGCTGGCCGCAGGCCGAGGCGGTCAAGGCCGCACTCGCGCTCGAAGGCACCGGCGGACCGGACCTCAAGCCTGAGATCGAGGCCCGCGTCGGACGTTTGTTCCGCTGGCACATCGACCCGGCTCCGCTCGGCATGTGGGTCGACCGCATCAACGAAAAGGGCAGGATCGTTGCAAACGAAGTCCCAGCGTCCGTCTTCTATCACCTCGTAACGGCGCTCATGCAGTATCTCGACAAGACGGAAGGGGCAGTGATCATCTACCAATTGCCTGCCTGTCCGCAAACCATCACCGCCGCGGATCCTTCTGCCTCGGTTGACAGGGCAACAGCGTGAAGTTGGATCCGAGAAGAGCAGACATAGCACTACGCAACAGTGATGCCTCCGGCATCTGAAAAAGGCGCGAGCGCGACAAGGCGGAAGCGCTGACGGGGGCCCCGTTCCGCAATCCCTCCTTGGTATAATCGATCGGCCGAACATCCACTCCTTCGGGGGGAACCGACCTCCATTGTGACAACTTTATGAATGGTCAGCCGGCAATAGAATTGAATACGCTGCGGGGCGAAAGCGCGCAGATTTCCCAGAGATGTGAGCGGGTGCGCGGCTTGGCGTAAGTCTTGACAAGGGGTGTATTGGGGGGCGTTGATGGCGAAGTGCAGCACCTGGTTTGCTCTGAAATGTGGGCTGTTGCTCATATTGGTCGTCCTTACCAATCACGGCGTGACGGAACGGCTACAAGTGATGTTGGTCGACGAGCGCCTGTTGAGTTTGACAATCTTCAGCTTGATCTGGCTTGTTTCACTGGTCGCCGCGTTGGCTGCTGCCTTCCAGCCCAGTCTGCTCGTGCGGCTCCTTTGGGCCATCCCGCTGGCGATTTCGAGCGCTGCTGCGCATGGCTATTATCTGGTGCAAGGCTCTGAGTTCTCCATCTTCGATGTTCTGAACTTTTGGGCCGCTCGCCATGAAGTGCACAGAGCCTCAGAGTTCTATTCGGATGCGGTCTGGTCCTCTATCGCCGTTTTCGCGTTAGGCATCGTGGCAATCGCAATACCTCCCTCCATTGGACCGTGGCGCGTGCGCATGACCCGCTACTGCTCGCCCTGGCTGCCTATGCTGCCGGTTCTTCTTATAGCAGGCGTCGTCATTGCCAGGGACGGCAAAGGCTCTCAAGCAATGCCCAAGCAGTTCGCTCCGCTTTCGCTGGCCGCAGTCGCAGCTTACAAGATCAATACCGGCGCCTTCGAGGAGCGACAGGCCGTATCGATGATACCAGGACCGCCGTTAGCGCGTGCCGTGGTGCTCGTTGTCGATGAAAGCATTCGCTCCGATTTCGTAAGCCTCGAGCATGGAAATACGATTACTCCGGAGCTGGCTAGCCTTCGGGAGCGTTTGATCGACTTCAGTCCGGCAGTATCGAGCGGCAATTGCTCCCACCTGTCGAATGCGATGCTTCGGTTCATGGTTGATCGCCGCGACCTTGTCCGCTCTGTCCACACGAGCCCGACGGTGTGGCAATACGCCAAGGCGGCGGGCTACCGCACGGTTTTCATCGATGCACAGCCCAGAAGCCACTTCAACGCCGTTGGTGGCAAACTCCAAAACTACATGACGCCGGCCGAGGCTCTGTTGATCGATCGATTCTACAAGTTTGACAGCACATTTCCGTTGCATGCTGTCGATGACGAACTCGTTCGGATCGCGCTTGAGGAAATGAGCGCCGGAGGTCCTGTTTTCATCTATGCAAACAAGAATGGCGCGCATTTCCCATACAGCGACGGATCGCCTGAGGGGCTTCCGCCCGACATGCCGCAAGCTGCCGGGGCCGATGCACGCATCTTCACCACGGAACTCCAGACCTACGCAAAGGCCGTGCGCTGGTCTACCGATAGGACAATATCCAGAATGATCCGCGAAGCGGACTTGAGCGACGCAACCATCATCTACACGTCCGATCACGGGCAGAACTTCACCCCTGGCCGTCTGACGCATTGCACCACTTCCGCGAATGTCGATCCGCACGAGGCTATCGTTCCACTGATTGTCCTGTCTGGGGACCCCAAACTTCAAAATAGGTTCCAAGGCGTTGCTGAGCGATACCGCGGCCACGCAACTCATTTCGCGATTGCGCCGACCGTGCTGGAGCTTATGGGGTATAAGCCATCCGAGATCGCGACGCGCTACGAAGACTCGCTGCTGCGCGCCCTCACCTGGGAGCCACAATTCGTATCCGACGATATTCTCGGCTTGTTCTCAACGCAGCCTACATGGCACTCGGCTAACCCACTGCTACTACAAAAGCGGTATCGCTCGCTGGACGCCCTCATAAGCGGGCTCGCGGATACTTCCGCAGGCATATGCGAAGACAAAGTTCTCTGTGACGCTGCCAGCCTGCACTGACAGCGGGCATCCTGGTCTTGCCACGGACTGCCGAAGGACGTGGACTGGAGACCTGAGAGCGCTGTTCCACTTGTACTTAAACTCGTTCGGGCTTGACAAGCGGGCGCTCACGGCTCGTCCATCAGCGCCCGCTTGTCGAGCCCGAATTTCTGCATCTTCTCGTAAAGCGTCTTGCGAGAGATGCCGAGCGATACATAAACCGGCTTCAGCGCGCCCCCATGCGCTGCGAGCGCACTGGCGATCACATTCTTTTCGAAGGCGGCGACCCGTTCGGCAAGGCGCGAGCCGTTTGAGGGCGAGGATGCATCGTCGCGTTGGGTTTCAAGCCCAAGCACCAGACGCTCGGCAGCATTGCGGAGTTCGCGGACGTTGCCCGGCCAGTCGCGTGCCGCCATTTCGGAGGCGAGCGACGGTGAGATCTCGATGTCATCGCGGCCGTAGCGGGCGGCGGATTCACGCACGAGCTGCATGAAGAGAAGCGGGATATCGGAGCGGCGCTCCGCGAGCGACGGCACGTGCAGCGTCGCGACATTCAAACGGTAGAGCAGGTCGGCTCGGAAGCGGCCTTCGGCGACCTCCGGCTCCAGTTCCAATTTGCTTGTCGCGATGAAGCGCACATCGAGCGGCACGTGCTCGTTTGAGCCCAGCCGGGTTATCACCCTTTCCTGCAGCACACGCAGGAATTTCGCCTGGAGATCGAAAGGCATCGAGCCGATTTCGTCGAGCAGGATCGTGCCGCCGCGTCCATGTTCGAACTTGCCGTAGCGCGGCCTGAGGGCACCCGGGAACGCCCCGGGCTCATGGCCGAAGAGCTCGCTTTCGATCAGGTTTTGCGGCAGGGCCGCGCAATTGATGGCGATGAAGGGACTGTTGGCCCGGCTGCTCAGATCATGAAGCGCGCGGGCGACGACTTCCTTGCCGACGCCGGTATCGCCGATGATCAACGTGTCGGCGTCCGATGCGCCGATCGCGCGGACCCGGTAGCGCAGATCGACCATAACCTGGCTTCGGCCGGGCAGACGCTGTTCGATGTCGTCGCGCTTTCCGGCAACGGCCCGCAGCCTGCGGTTTTCCAGCACGAGGCCACGCCAATCGAGGGCGCGGCGGATGGTGCCGGCAAGCGTCTGGGCCGTAAAGGGCTTCTCGACGAAGTCATAGGCCCCCTCGCGCATCGCCCGCACTGCCAGCTGAACGTCGCCATGGCCGGTCACCAGGATGACCGGCAGTTCCGGGTCGATCTCGCGAATGCGCTGCAGGAAGGTCATTCCGTCCATGCCCGGCATGCGGATGTCGCTGATGACGACGCCCTGAAAACTGAAGCCGATGAACTCGAGCGCCCGCTCGGCACTGGCGAAGGTGTCGACGTGGAAGCCTGCGAGCTCCAGTGCCTGTGCGCTCGAGCGGCGAAGCTCCTCCTCGTCGTCGACAAGCAGGACGCGGCTTTCACTCATTCGGCCTTACCCCTTTTCAACGTGCCATTGATTGCCGCAAGCTGTCGTGGCGCAGG
>NZ_NWTH01000064.1:0-12557 GCF_002531555.1 Sinorhizobium sp. BJ1 | reverse complement strand
CAATTCGAAAGGCCCTCCGTCGAAAGCGCAGGCGTCAACGCGCGGGGAAAATAGCGCTTACCCCCAAAGCGTCCGCATGTGAGGGAAGGACTAAGCCACTCGCGGCAATGGCGCTTGTAGCTGGCGGTCCGTTTTCTGCTCGACGGCGGTTCTTTGTGTCTCGGGTCCCGGTATGACGATTGAGGCTTCTCAATCTGATGGACAGGAGGTGCCCATGACAGAGGAGAAGACCACCCCCCTGCGCGAGCGGGGTGAGGGGTGGCGGCAATCCTCCGTCCCTGATAGGTGGTTTGTGATTGTAGGGTTCCCGCCCGGGCCCAACAGAACGCACAGTCCGGACTGCCAGCTCCGGACGGGATCAGTCGCTTGACAGCGCACGCCCGGCTGGCCGCGGTACACCAGTCGAAAGCGGGCACTTGCCGTGCGATGACGCAATGTGGCTGTTGCCATTTAACGCCCCCATTGAGATGACAAGCGGACCAGCTCGTCACTGGTAATCCGCGTCCAGTTTGTTCTCTCGGGAGGAGGGGCGGTCGAAAGGTCACTCCCACGCCGAGGGCAAAGAGCGCGGTGCTCTGAGATTTTACAGGCATCCCGACCAAACTTCGTGAAGCCGAAAGTTGCGCCAGGATCTGGCGACAATGCTTGCCAGCGGTGATAGCGACTCGCGGGTCGGCACTGGCGATAGGTCATAGATTTAAGGTTTGCGGGGATCGTTGCCAGCCGCTCGATGTTCCTCAATCCGCTCAGGTTCTTCCTCGTCGATCCTCATCAGATCGTTCCGAGCCGCACCTTCGACACGCAGCAATTCGTTTCCAGCTTAGCATGAAGAGCCTGTGTGTCACGGTGTTGGGCTCTCTGGATGAAGAGGGTCATAGCCCAAACTATCAGAGTTACGAGGCCATGAGGGTCTAAGGTTTCCGGCCCATAGCAAGAGCCAGAGACCGCCGTAAAGAATAACGATCAGGAAAGCCCAAGGTCGAGCGGTTAGAGTTCCAAGGTCAGTGAGGTGTCGGCCAATCGTGTTCTCGGACATGCCATGGAAACGCGCGCCCAAGCGACGTGTTCCGATACCGCCGGATGCCAACTACCTTCGAAATTTTCGCGTCCCAAAAGCCTGCTTCTGGCTTTATGGGATTTCTTGGACGATGTTCGGCAAACCGCTATCCAGCTGAAAATGCTGCTGATCTTACAACTTGCCCCGTGGACGCGGACGAGGGGCGATGGTTCGTTCTCTTCACGAGCGCAGGGATGCGCAGGCGACTTCCCGAATGTGGCGGTCGTTCATCGTCTACAATGAGGGGAAGCCGAGGTTCGGCGGTCGGGGCCGGCTTGCCTCAAAGCAAGCAGCGCGGCGTCAGGGGTCTCGTGTCGGTGTACCGATAAGACAGCTATCACTGTCTGGCGTGCTGAGAGTATGGTGATGGTTGGACTCAAATTTGTCCGCGAACAGCGTGCAAACGGTGCTTCAGGTGCTCCGTCGAATCCATTCTGCAGTACATCTGGCGGTGTCGACGACAGTTATCACTGCGTCGATGATCGCCTTTTACTCGTCGCCCTTCGCCGGCGCATTGGCACTGGTAATCGACCATGAACCGGAAAGCCTCACGCGCTTTAGGCTACAGCGCCTTTCAACAGAAGTGCTCGTGAATGAAATCCGGTCCGCCGTTGCCGCCGGCGAATTTTCCGATGCCGAGGATCTGATTAGGATCGGGCAAGAACTCGGCCATCGAATTCCGCCCGAAGTCGTTGCCTCCACCGTTGAACCGATGACCGATGCGGTTTGGCGGAATTCGACGGGGTTCGCGCAAGGCTTCATTTACGGCGAAGTCAATTCGATGCCCAGCATCTTGGGCGCTGTCGCAGCCGACTATTTCGTTTTCGGTGACGTCCGTGACACCTATACAGAGGGAGGCAAGCTTCTTGTTGGCGAGCACTACGATCGACTTACTCTCGGTGCATCCTTGTTCGGGATTGCAACGCTCGCTCCAGGCATCGGCGCGATCGATATCGGCGCGTCCGTCCTGAAGAACGCCAACAAGGCGCGCAAGCTGAGTGGCAAGCTGGTAAACCATCTCGCCCGAACGGCGAATGAGGCCATTGACGTAGGCGCTCTCAAAAGAGGCCTAGCGTCGATCCCAGCTCCGAAGGTCTCCTTTTCCGGACTGCCGCGTCTGACGAGCGCGATTTCGGATCTCACTGTCGACGACATCAGGAAACTCGATTTCTCGAAGCTCAATGGGGCTGTGAAAGAAGCCTTGCCGGTCGACGCCTCCGCTATCCGCCGGCAGTTCGACGGCGTGTTGAAGCCGCAGGCTCTTGACGACCTGCGGCTCGCATCATCGAGTATAGCCAGCATCCGAAATGATGCGGGTATCCGTTCGGTATTCAAAGTCATCGAGCGGGCGGACAGTCCTGCCGAACTCGATCGGTTCAGGTCTCTTGCGAAGGGAATGGGAGATCGGACGGCTGGGGTCATACGGCTGTTTGGCAAAGGAGCAATCCGGCTCGGCGACTTGATATTCGAGATAGCCGCCGCGATCGCATTCGCGATAGCCTGGTGCTTCGGTGCCCTATGGACCGCCTTCTCATGTCTTCTGAAGCTTCGCCGGCTTCTTCGACCTCGCAAGGCGTAACGCTCGGCACGGCAAACTGATTTGGCATGATGCGTGGACAGTGGCCGCGCCCCGTTTCCAGGTTCTTTTTAGTGCTGCCGTAAGTGAGCAGACAGCCGGCTCCGCGTCGAAGAAGTTGCCAGATCGTCCGGTGTTCTGTTCGGGACGGCGGTGCGCATGGGAGACGATGGTACCTCGAGCGCTGCCCGAAGCTGGCCCTGCGCGGGCCGATGATGACACCGATGATCCGAGGGAGTTGGCGCCGTCGATGTCTGGCCTGCAGACGCCTTCGTCGGTAGAGGATTTTGACCACGGGATACGTGCAGCACGGTTATGCTGGTGCCATGCAGAGCACAATCTCAGCCCAGCTCCGATGCAGGGGCGTCACACGTCACATAAAAAGAGGATCACTCCCTCTATATTTCAGACCGCTGATCGAGGGAGCGTAATGATGCAGGGCCGCATCTATCACATTCTCTTCCTTTCACGCCGAAACTCTGCGCGCGTTGACGCACTGCATTGAAGGCGGGGTTTGGGAAAAGCGCTTCGCACCCGATAAGTCGCGCGAGCCGCGCCCTCAACGGTTTTACCCTCACGAAGAAGATCAATGGTGGCAAGAATGGACCGGCCGCAGACCCCTAGCGACCGCAATCCGTCGCGTGGGGCACTCGCTAGCCGCAGGGCTTTCAGGCGGTCGGTTTAACTCGCGAACGGCTGCGATCTGGAACAGAGCCTTGCCGCTCGTGTCCATCCGTCAACCCTGCGAGTAAGGCCGGGGCGACAAGATAAAGGATGATGGCGATCGTCACGACGCCTGTGAACCCGACATGCATCGCAAGCAGAGCGGCGAGGATCGCGCTCAGCACCGACGCAGAGCCATTGATCCCCCACGCCCAGGGAATAAACTCGTTCGAGCGTGCACCGACGTGACCGAGGCCGAGGGGGAACGGCATGCCCATGAAGACGGCGAGCGGCGCTATGAGGAGGAGTGTGATCGCGACCTTCGCCGCATCCGGGAACGCCAGCAGCCGTTCGAATATTAAGGGCAGCGCGAGTAGGTAGGTGGCAGCCAGGAATGCGATCACCACGACGGCAAGAGCAGTGCCGCGCACCGGTGATCCGCGTCCAACCACCACCATCCAGCGTGCGGCTACGGCGCTACCGAGACCCGCGAAACCAAGGAAACCCGCAAGCACGACAGCGACAGCGTAGAGCGGATGGCCGAGGAACAGCACGAAGCGCTGGATGAAGGCGACCTCGATGAAGAGGAAAGCCAGGCCCAAAGCAAGGAAATAGAGCCCGAAGCGCAGCTGGTGTACCGCTTTCCCCAGTGCGCGCCGGCGAAGCCAGAGCGGCAGCAGGATCAGGACGGCGCTAAGGGCCGCGGCCTGAACGAGCGTCGTCACCAGGATCAAGTAGCCCCAGTCGAGCATCGCTGCCCCACCTTGAGTGCGCAGCGTCAGGAGTTCGGGCAGGGCGCGCCAGCGGAAGAAGTCGAAAAAATAGGGCCGATTGTCAGTGGCCGGTGCAATATCGAACTTGTACCGCTCGGTGAAGTCAGCGCGCTTAGGGCCGAGGAGAGCGAGGGCTCCCTCATAGAGATATTCCTGGTCTAGCTGGTTATAGCGGTTCACGTCGCTTGCGGAAATGCCCGGCGCCCAGGAGATGTCAAAGAAATTCTCGGCGGCGAAGCGGCGGATGGCCGCGACGTCTTCGCCGGTGAACGGCGACTTGGCGACGAGCAGGGTTGCGGTACTCCAACTCCGGATCAGCATCAGGTGCCGGCCTGGCTGGGCCGCGCCATCCGCTTCAAGCGCTACGGTAGCAGTGGCGAACAGCTTGAGAATGTCGCGCGGCGGCACCCGCAGCCATCGCGTGATCGCGACGACTCCATCTGGCCTCAACACCGCTAGGTAATCCCGCAGTGCCTCCACGGTGTAGGTATAGTTCTCATGCATGCTCTGCACGCCGGCCGCGGCCGCGCTGAATGAGTCAAGGAGCGGCATCTGGATCAGGTCGTAACGCTCGCCAGTGGTCGCAGCGAAGGCGCGCGCCTCGGCTAGATGCAGATGCACGTTCGGTCGGCTGAAGATGCCGCCGACGAAGTCGGCGAAGCGATTCCGAGCCAGGTCGATCATCTGCGGGTTGACCTCTACGGCATCAACGATATCGGCTCCGGCGCGCAGCGCCAGCAGCACCTGCTCGCCGCCGCCGGCGCCAAGGATCAGCGTTCGCGGTCGCTCAAGGATGCGATACGGGAGCGCCGCCGTTGTTCGGTCGAGATAGGCGACCGTCGCCCTGTCGCCGCCATAGGCGGTGATCGCCGTAATACTATCGCCGTCGGTGAAGACGGCGAGTTGCGCCGGCGGCTCTTGGGTGTTGGCGAGGCTAAGGCCCGGTGCGTACCGGAAAGGGACGGTCGGGCTCTCGACGACGGTGAGCAGTCCGAGCGCGCTTGATCGCTCCTCGACCACCCGCGCGCTCGGCGCTTCGAGAGCCATGCGGAGGCCCTTGTACTCCGACATGTGCGGGCCTGGGGCCGTCCAGGAAGGTGGTAGCCATACCGTGATGGCCGCGGCTGCAAGCCCGAGGCTGCCGGCGGCGACCCATCGATGGCGAGCCATGCCCGTCGCGGCGACGGCAGCCGCCGCGAATCCCAGCGCTGCGACGAAGCGCAGCGCCTCGGAGGGAAAGACCACGAACAAGAGTACGACGGTGCCCAGCGCACCGATCCCTGCGCCGACGAGGTCAAAGGCATAGACGCGTCCGATCTGGTCAGGATGGCGGCTGAAGGCAAGGCCGATACAGGTTGCACCGAAAAAGAACGGCAGGATCAGGAGAGCATAGATGGTCGCAAGCCAACCGAGCTGCCGCGGATTCCAGACGATCTCGAGCGCGTTGAACGGTACGCGTTCGGCACAGGCGAAACTCGCAACCGCAGTAACGCCGAACAGCGCTGCCGAGGCTGCGAAGGCGGCCGGGTACCTTTCCACCAGGGGGCGGCGGGCCAACGCAACGAATGTACCGCTCGCTCCGAAGCCCAGGAGCGCGATGCTTATCATCATATAAGCAAAATGATGCCACTGGATGATCGAAAAGAGCCTTATCAGCAGCACTTCGTAGGCAAGGATTGCCGCCGATATGAGACCAATCGGCAGGAGGTGCCCCGCTCTCATCGGGCCCCACCTCCACGCAGCGGCACAAAGCTTACCGGCAGCAGCTGCAGGGTCGTGATGCTTCCATCCATTCGCTTCTCGACCAGCATGAGAAACTGGGTCGCGAAGGGACCTCCCACGGGGACGACCATGCGGCCCCCCTTGGCGAGCTGGTCAACCAGCGGCGGCGGGATGTGGCTGGCAGCGGCAGTCACTACGATGCCGTCGAAAGGCGCGTGCGTGGGCCATCCATAGTAACCGTCGTCTACCTTCACCTCGACATTGTTCAAGCGGAGCTCCGCGAGGCGGGCGGCCGCCCTTTCGCCCAGTTCCGGTATGATCTCAATCGAGTAAACCTTCGCTGCGAGCGGCGACAAGACGGCTGCCTGGTAGCCTGAGCCAGTACCTATCTCGAGGACAGAATCGCCAGGCCCGACGTTGATCAGATCGGTCATCAGAGCGACGATGAAGGGCTGCGAGATAGTCTGACCGTATCCGATCGGCAATGGCCGATCTCGATAGGCCGCGCTGCGCTGCTCCTCAGGCACGAACAAGTGGCGCGGCACCTTCCCCATCGTCTTCAGCACCGCCGGATCGATGCCCTGCCCCTCCACCGCTGACGGCGCTGACCGTGCGTGCCCTTTGATCGTTTCGATCATCGCCGCACGCTCGGCGAAGCGATCCTGAGCGGGCGCCGATGTCGAAGCCACGGCGGCAGCGCTCGCGAGAACCAAGGCCAGCAACGTTTGGAACTGGGCTAGTCGACGCATGAACTCTCTCCCGGCTATAACGTCGAGTATAGTGGGGGTAGCGGCAGTTTTGAACAAATCTCGCTCGGGTCTCTGCCGCGTTCCAGCTTCGACCGTGCCGCGCGCGATCGGCCAGCTGCTGCTTGCGGCAGGGAAGGAAGCGCCTTCACATATGCCTCGTTGAGGGCGTTTTACGGGGTTTCGTGCGCTGCTGCGTTGGTGTCGTGCCTAGATGGCTCGAACTTCGGCAAGCCGCTTGGTCGCGTATTCGTCCTCCCAGCATACGGCGGCTTCCCATGCGGCTGATGCTTGCGCGGCGATGTCGAATGCGCCGCCTTCCAGACCGGCGGCATTGTAGGGCAGGACGAGGTCAAGGTCGGGAACGTCGACATGCGACTCATCCCAGTCGATCAGCGCGACGCGGTCGGCGGTCATGCGGATATTGCCAGGATTGCTGGGGTTGCCGTGGACGACGCTAGTCTCACGTCCGATATGCCGCGCCCACGCCGCTCGGCATCGAGCGACACCGTCTGGCGGCATAGCGGCAAGGTCGATCCTCTTCCCGGTCTCCGCGTGCAGGAGGTCAATCGAGGATCGCCAACCGGGGCGCTGCGGCCAGCCCTGCGTCAACCGATGCAGCTCGCGCAGTGTCTCCGCCACGCGTCGCCAATCGGCCTCCGTCTCGGGCGGCCCGCCATGCATGTATTCCATCACCACCAAGCCATGGGCGAACAGCCGGCCGTCGGTCGTCGGGATCGGCACCGGCACGCTCATGCCTTAACGGTCAAGGTACTGGAGGAGCTCGGTCTCCCACGCGAGATCAGCGTCGCTCCTGGTACCCAGACGAGCGACTGCAAGTTGCCCGTGGACGCGCACGCTCCAGACATCATGGGCAACTCCGCCAGAGAGCCGTTCAATGCGGGCCGCGTCCGGGACATGTCCACAGTTCCGGAAAAAACGCAGCGATCGCCGAGGCCACGCTGCGGCAAAGATCTTCAAATGTACCCGAAGACAGCGGACGCCCTGCCCACTGAGGCAATTTGCTGGTGCCACATGCTCGCTATAGCAAGTCGCCATCAAGCGCCTTCAAACTCTGCGGACCCTAGCATTCGTCTGTGCTAATTTAGCTATAACAAAATAGCGGCTCGATTTGGGGGGGTGCCAATGGAGCGTAAGCTTGCCGCGATCTTGGCCGCCGATGTCGTCGGCTACTGCAAGCACATGGAACGAGATGAACAAGGAACCTACGAAAGGCTTGTCGCCGGTCGCAGGGAATTGTTCGAGCCCGAGATCGCCCGTCATCACGGGCGCATTTCCAAGCTAATGGGCGACGGTCTTTTGGCCGAGTTATCGAGTGTCGTCGATGCTGTGGAATGCGCTGTTGCCCTTCAGCGGGGATTGGCGGAACGCAACGCGGCCATGCCCCCTGAGGATCGGATAGATGTCCGCATCGGCGTGAACCTCGGGGAGGTGATCGTCGAAGGAGACGACCGATACGGAGAAGGGTGAATATCGCTACCCGCCTCGAGCAAGCCGCCGAGCCAGGTAGCGTGTATGTGTCGGAAAGAGTTGCGCGGGAAGTTGAGAGAAAGCTGGCGTTCGGCTTCGAGCGGATGGGTTCCCAGCACGTCAAGAATATCAGCGAGCCGGTTACTCTTTATCGAGTGAAGCTTAACGGCCTTGTGAAGTCCCGCGTCAGAGGGCCGCGTTGGTTCCCGAAGCCACGCACAGCGGGTATTCGTACGGGGCCGCGCTATCGATATTGTTGGATGGGAACTCCCCGGCAATTTCTGGATTTCCGAGAGGCTGATCCACGACCATCGTCGTTGGCAGGCGACCAAGTTCTAAGCCATCGACGAGGCCTTCCAATGGGCACGTCAACGCCTCTCTAGCGGGATCTGAGCAAGCGGGCTGGAGTTCCAGTTTCTACAAACACGAGCATCATTCCCCAGCGAGAACCTTGGTGCTGATCGGTCCGCTAAAAGACCTTCAGTTCACTCAGCTTCAACGCGTCTGAATAGCTGCTCTCGCGAATGTTGGTCGACTGAAGCAGACCGGCGACCTGTTCGAACACGGTGGTGTCCTTGAGCGAATCGCGGGTCTGGGCGGTCAGTCGCTCATAGCCACCGAGGCACTTTGGTTGAAGAGGCTCTCCATTGTCGACGGCGAGCTTTAAGATTGCCGCCAGCGGGCGAGCACGGACGCATGGTCATTGGACAGGTACATGGTTCAGAGGACGAACTGGTTCGACTTTATTGGGAGAATGGCGAGGCAACGCCGGAGTCCAGTAGGGTGCCGAAGCTTCGCTCACCCGCAAAGGTGCTTATGACGCTTCGACAAGGTATAGAGTTCGGGGCAGCTGACGACGAACCGGTGGACATTCTTCTGGCAGTGCTGTGGCCGCAGGACCATCAGGACGGCTTTTTGCCGGCACTTGCCAAGTATTGCCGTCTGTTCAGATCGAACCAGGTTCTGCAAGGGCTCCGGAACGCCCGCTCGAAAACCGAGGCAATGATGGTCCTGTAGCCATTCTCCAACGATGTCTTGGCGCCCTCGGATCGTCCGGAGCTCAGAATCCACCGGCAATAATCCGCGGCGTCAGTGGACGCTCGCAGGCACGACCCCGGACTCGTTCGGTGCGTGACTGCTCGCCAAACAGGCGTGCGGTCACGTGCCTGCATTGGCGAACGCTTCGGGCACTTGGACGTTTAGCAAGGTCGGTGACGGGCAGGTTGACGAAGATCATGCGGGGCATGGGTCCATCCTTATTCCGGCTGTGGATCGGACAACGCCTTGCCGCTTTCTGGGTCCTAGCGGCAGTCCAAGGGCAGTGTTCCCGGCAATTCCGGCTGGGCACCGCCAGATTTTCCGCTGAGAACAATATTTGCTTGGAGCGGTTCTTGCCTCACCGCCCGCCGGTCGTTCCGACCTGACGGGTGGTTCGAGCACTCCTTCCCTTGTTGCATTGGCCGGCCGGGAAAGTAGAGGCTAGAGATCGCGGGCAAGAACACGGCAGCGTTGACCACTCACAAGGTGGTGGGTGTGCTGCTTCTCATGAAAAGAAAACCTGTCGCTGACTTTCAACAGAGACAGGTTAGATCGGACGCTGCCGCTGAGGGCGCTGTCCAGCGATGCGCTTGGGAGGAATTTCGCATCGCACATTGTTCATTTAATTGATGTCTGCCTAAAAAGAAAGCAAAATCGTAATTGCCTTCTTCGTGAGCATCAGACGGCTGCCTGCTTTCGGCCCCGAAGCGGCCTTGCCGCACGGCTGCCAATCCGTTTCCCTGCGATTGGGACATTCGCGGAACGGATGCCAATTGGAAACGTTCTTCCAGCCTCAAACGCGCTTGCCTTCGATCGGCCGTGGCAGGGGTGCTAGCAGCCAGTCAGGACTGGTGGAATAGGAACACTCATTCACGCCGAGCGTATCACGAGCTGAGACCGTATCTCGAAAAACGCGAAGAACGCGGTCCGACGCTGCGTCGCCAGGTCAGGAGGTCGAGAACACAATGGCTAACCAACCTGGCCAAGATGATTCATCCGGCAAGAACATTGTGACAGTGTTCGGCGGAACTGGCTTCCTCGGGCGGCGGATCGTGAGCAGGCTTCTGGACAGGGCCGTGGATGTACGTGCCGTCTCGCGTCATCCGCACAATGATAAAGGCGCGTCCGGCAAGAGGCCATCTCAGCAGATCGAGGCGGACCTTCTGGACCCTTCCTCGATCGCCGCTGCGGTGGCTGGATCTCGCGCGGTTGTGAACGCGGTCAGCCTGTATGTCGAGCGCGGCGAGCAGACCTTCGAGCGTGTCCATGTAGAAGCCGCCGCCGATCTGGCGACCGCTTCGCGTGATGCAGGCGTCGAGATGTTCGTCCAGATTTCCGGCATTGGCGCGGATCCGAAATCCCGTTCGAATTACATCCGGGCCCGGGGTCGCGGCGAGGAAGTGGTGAAAGCGGCGTTTCCAGGCGCGGTGATCATCCGTCCCGCTGTCATGGCGGGACCCGACGACATGTTCATCACAACGATCGCGAGGCTGGTGCACATCCTCCCGATCTATCCGCTGTTCGGCGAAGGCGGCACACGGCTGCAACCGGTTTATGTCGAGGACGTGGCGGAAGCCGTGAGCCGCCTGGCCTCGGGGCAGCATTCCACGGCTGCTTCGATCTTCGAGTGCGCCGGTCCGCGCATTTATTCGTATCGGGAACTCGTCCGGCAGATTGCCTCTCAACGCAAGGCGCGAATCGTGCTGGTGCCCGTGCCATTCGCGGTATGGGGCATATTGGCGACTGCTACGGAGTTTCTTCCCGCCGTGTCGCTGACGCGCAACCAAGTCGATCTCATGCGCCATGACAATGTCGCGGCGAAGGATTTGCCGGGCCTGGAAGAACTGGGCATCGAACCCCGAGGCCTAGAAGAACTCATCCACATGATCGAGCACGAGGCTCGAGCCGGAACCTAGGACGGAACCTATCGCTACTCGCGAGGTTGGTCGGACGGAACAGGAGGAATGCAGCCATGGCCAAATGCGACCAGTGCGGCAACGACTATGACAAGGCTTTCCAGGTGAATCTGGGAGATGAAACCTACACCTTCGATAGTTTCGAATGCGCGATCCGGAAACTCGCTCCGACATGCCCGCATTGCGGCGTCCGGATCATCGGGCATGGAGTCGAGCAGGGTGACATCATTTACTGCTGTGCGCATTGCGCCGAACAGGAGGGAGCCGACGCTCTTACCGATCGCGCGCCTTGAGGCCAGCCCCGGCCGCTCGTCAGGGGCGTCTCTAGAACCTCGATTCTTCCTGGTCCGAGCGTTGGCGGACCCTAAGTGGAGCAAGCGGCAAGTATTCCGAACGACGAGCCCCGCCCCGGCAGTGCAGGAGCCTTGCCCAAGGAATGTGCCTAGCAACGTCCCGCAGTGAGGGTTAGTTCCGTGGAGCTCCCGGCCGCCGATCGAAAGTCATCCGACGGAAGCTCATGCACGAGGTTGACTTGGTTGACGAGCGATGTTCCCGTAATGCCCGTGCGGCGCGAGTTCTTAAATCCCTGACCCGTCGAGCTCTTGCTCGTCATCGCCTTCCCAGGGTGAGGGCATAGAGGTGCGATTGAGATTGGCCGAAGGCATCGGCATCCAGCACTTCAATTCGGGCTCGGCATATTCGATGATGCGGCCGAGCGACGAATCAGCAGCGCGCCAGCCTTCTGCGCTGAACTGATCGCCATTCGACCAATACGCGAGATCAACTCTGCCGCCCCCTGTTCGGACGGGCGGATCGTGACGAGGATCCGACTCCCGTTTTTCGGCGGCTTGCCATGTGGCGCCAGTGGTCTGGCTCGGCCATCATTTTTCCTCCTGCCTTGCTGCAGGTTGCAAGTCTCGCCTTGCCTTCGAGAACGTCAACTGCCTTCGCGAGCGCGCTCTGGACCGCGGCCAGCGAGCGGCAGTGCCGGAGGGTCGGTGTGCCTTTTCAACAGATTTCCGGGCATGCTTGCTTGTGTGTCCTGGTCTGCCGACCTCATTCGCGTTGCCAGGGTCTCTCTCGGTTTCTATCCTGACGCATGATCCGCACCCTACTGGTGCGCAGAAGCCCGAGGACATTGGAGGCCGATGGCATCTCAGCTGGATATGTTTTCCTCGCCACCTGAGCCAGGCGATGGCGTCGTAGTAAAGCTGCGAGGACCTTTGAGGCTGCGGCGGCGGACGCCACTCGATGACGAGGGTATGGCCCGGCTTTTGGAGGAGAGCGGCAGCTATCGCGTGCTGCGCAAGCTTGTCGGTCGCCAGATCGTCGATATACCGCGGCCGGGATTTCCTCGCATCGGAGTGATCGTCGACACCGAGACGACCGGCCTCGACCATCGCAAGGACGAGATCATCGAAATCGGCGCAGTTGCGTTCACCTTCGACGACAATGGCCATATCGGCGACGTCACGGGCGTTTACGGCGGCCTGCAGCAGCCATCTGTTCCAATCCCTCCTGAAATCACCCGCCTCACCGGAATCACCGACGAGATGGTGGCCGGGCAGATGATCG
>NZ_NWTH01000063.1:0-14211 GCF_002531555.1 Sinorhizobium sp. BJ1 | reverse complement strand
CACATGTTCAAAGGTTCAAAATCTTCCTTGCAACACGGCTGGCATCCACACAAGGTTTTTCGATGCGGGCCGTGACACGACGGTCGCGGCTGGGCCTGTGTCGGCCCGCGTTGAAAAACCTCCCAAGGAGGAGGCCGCGGGGCTGGGTGGAGCGCCTATGGGGGAAGCGTCCGGCTGCGGTTCTTCAAGGTGGCTATCGGTGGCAGCGTCGGCTGCAAAAGGATAGCCCCGAAGGCTTCCAATGACATGATCGGGATCGGGGGCACAGATCTTTCGCCGGTTCGCTTCGGCGATTTTGCGGTGTGCTGGGTTGCCTGAGGCAGACCGGCGCCACCGCGCAACGCATCGCAGATCCGGGCCGGTCTTGGCTGATGTGACTGGCATTTCGTCATGCGCGTCCTTTCGGGGTGGCGCGCGGCATTTGGGTTGCTGGCCACGGCGGAAGATCTCGACGATGCGCATCGGACCGCCGCAAAGGGCGCCAGTGCCGCGCGAGCGGCTTCGTCCTTGGGTCGAATCTTCCGGTTCGATAGCGACAGCACGTAGAATACATGCATGCGGAATTGTAGCGAGCGCCGTAGCGACGGACACTCTTGAGCTTGCCCTCTAGGCGAACATACCGGTCGAAGATTGAGCGGAAAACGCGCCAGACCCCCGAGAGAGACCAAACACCGTTCTACTTGAGAAAGCCGCGCAATTTTATGTTGTGGCAAATGAAAAATCTGATTTACTGCCGCTTCGCTGCTTGGCTTTACAGGGGGATATTGCCGATGGGGTGGATGCGCAGGGATATTGTGCTTGGTGGTTTAGCGTCACTTGGCACCGTGGTGGTCCAGAAACCCACATTCGCAGCGGCGTCTTCCTATTTTTCCGGCACCGCCGTCGACAATGGCGTAACGTTCCGAAGCACCAACTTTGCCAAGATAGATAAGAAGTGGCGTCGCCAGGTTGTCAAATACTTCAGCAGCGAGCCGATTGGCACCATCGTTGTCGATACCAGGCACCATTTTCTCTACCTGATCATGGAAAACAA
Organism: Sinorhizobium sp. BJ1; assembly: GCF_002531555.1. Taxonomy (NCBI): domain Bacteria; kingdom Pseudomonadati; phylum Pseudomonadota; class Alphaproteobacteria; order Hyphomicrobiales; family Rhizobiaceae; genus Sinorhizobium; species Sinorhizobium sp. BJ1. Next base: position 13,178 of record NZ_NWTH01000063.1, on the reverse strand, counting down.
GACTGCCATCCGCTATGGCGTCGGTGTCGGGCGCGAGGGCTTCAAATGGTATGGCCGCGCCACGATCGACCAGAAATCGCTCTGGCCACGCTGGACGCCACCGCCGGAGATGCGTGAGCGCCACCCGGAACTGCCTGAATCGGTCGCGGGAGGTTCGCCAAAGAACCCGCTTGGCCCGCGCGCCATGTACCTGCTTCGCGATGGTGTCGATACCGGCTATCGCTTACACGGTACGCTGGAGCCGGGCAGCATCGGTAAGGATGCCTCCAGCGGTTGCATCCGCATGTTCAACGAAGATGCAATCGACCTTTATCAGCGTTGCCCCATCGGCACCGCGGTGCAAGTACTGCCGCACATCGCCGACCAGGCTGAAAGTGCCGCTCACGTCAGCCAAGCAACCTCGGTTGAATGAGGAATATCACCCTGATGTCTGCTTTGACCGGATATACGCGGCTGCTTGCCGCCGCGGCCATGCTCCTGACGCTCGCCGCCTGCAACACCACTGAAATCGCCGCTTTGGAAGAGCCGGGCGCGGCGCCGATGACCGGACAAACCAACGATCCTGCGCCCGGTTTCGAAAATGTCGTGGCCGGCAGCGAAGAGGACTTCATCCTGAATGTGGGCCGACGGACCTACTTCACTAAGGACTCGGCCACGCTCGATTCGGTCGCCATGGCAACATTGGATAAGCAGGCCATTTGGCTCAACAGCAACCCGCGTTGGCTGATCAAGCTGCAGGGATTTGCCGACGATTCCGGGTCCGCGTCAGACATGGCAACGCTGTCGCAGAAACGCGCCGATGCGGCAATGGCCTATCTCGTCTCGAAGGGCGTGGACGCCAACCGCATGTGGGCCAAGGGTTACGGCAACGACCGCGAGGTCCGTGATTGCACGGACCGCTCCTGCATGGTGCAGAACCGGCGCGTCGTCTCCAACCTGCGCACCGAGCCCGACTCACTCTGATCGCAGGTTGCCTTGCGGATAGATCTATCTTGCCTCGCATCAAACCCCGTCAGCGAAATGCGTGCAAATGCATGTCGATAGCGGGTTAACCGCCGCCTGTCCGCTAAGGCCCATTTGAGACCTTCAGCGCCTTCACCGCAGATGTCCGCATTGGTCGATCCTTCCGGTTCCCATGCCGCGTCAAGGGAGGGTGGAAGAAGGTCATTCGTCTCGCTCACCGGAATGAGCAGGGTGCGCCAATTGCGGTCATTGCAAGAGGAGGGGCACGCTGGACGAAAAAGCTCCGTCCCGAGCCAGTTTTCCGAAGCGACATTCATCCGACGTGCCAATGGGCCACTATTGGGCGGTGTAGCCACCATCGACCGGCAAGGCATGTCCGACGATGAAGCTCGCCGCGTCGCTGCAAAGCCAGAGAACGGCGTCGGCGATCTCCTCAGCTTTGCCAAGCCTGCCGATGGGAACGACCTGCATCAATGCATCCATCGCTTCCGGCTGGGTCTCGAGCATTCCGGTCACCATCGGCGTCTCTATGATGCCTGGGCAGACCGCGTTGACCCGTATTCCCTTGGCGGCGTATTCGAGCCCGGCACTCTTGGTCAAACCGACTACGCCATGTTTCGAGGCATGGTAGATGCCGCGTTCCCCGATGCCGACCAAGCCGCCGAGCGAGGAGTTGTTCACAATTGCTCCGGAACCCTGCTTGCGCATCTGCAGCAGCTCGTACTTCATGCAGTTCCAAACGCCGCGCAGGTTGACGCCCATGACGAAGTCGTAATCCTTGGGGTCCGCGTCGGCGGTCTCGGCGACGGGCTTTGGACTCCGGCGTTGTTGAAAGCGGCGTCGAGCCGGCCAAACTCCGAGACCGTCTTCTCGACCATGGCAGCAACGTGCTCCATGTCGGCGACGTCGCACTGGATCGCGATCGCGCGATGCCCGGCGGAAGTCAGGTTGTCCGCCGCGGCGCGCGCCGCGGTCTCATTGACGTCGGCCAGAGCGACGGCCGCGCCGGCTTTCGCGAAGGCGTTCGCGGTCACCAGACCCATGCCGGACGCGGCACCCGTGACGAGAGCGACTTTATTTTTGAAAGAGATGTTCATGGCATTCACTCGTTGTTGCGTTGGAACGCTTCGAGTAGCGCAGGCGGGCATTCTTATGGATGTTCATTCGGTCCCCCGAGAATCACTTAAGCTTCGACAACCTCAGTTTTCTCGGCCGGACCGAATGGACAGCCTGTTGAAAGATCACATCTAGTTCGGCCGTAACCTAATAAGCGGTCAGTAGTCCCAGAAGGCCGGCACCCAACGAAAGGCGTCGCCATCGACCGCCACCCGGCCGACGGACGGGAACGGCAGGTGAGTGGCCACCAGCTGTTCGCCGGTTGCCGCCAGCTCCCGCAAAAGACGGACCCGAACGCGGGCCGCCTCTTCGGGGTCGTGTTCGAAACCGTTGTGCCAGTCGGGATGGTCGAACCCGACCGCGAACACGGCGTCGCCGGCGAAGGTCAGCCGATCGCCGCCGGATGCCAGACGGACCACGCTGTGCCCCGGGGTGTGGCCGCCAGTGCGACGAACAACCACCCCAGGCGCCACCTCGTGCTCCTCATCGAACAGCCGCAGCTGGCTGCGGTACTCTTTTGCGAACCGGGTGGCGGCCGCCCGAAGTGCGTCCGGGAACCCCGGCGGCATGGAGACGCGGGAGAAATCGGGCGACTCCCAGAACTTGACCTCGGCGGCCGCCACATGGATCCGCAGGTCCGGACGCAGCCGGTCTTTCACCCCGTCGACGAGCAACCCGCCAATGTGATCCATGTGCATGTGGGTCAGCACCACGTCGGTCACGGACGCAAGATCGATGCCGGCAGCCTTCAGCCGCTTGACCAACTGCCCGGCCCGCGGCAAGTTCAAGGCCGGGTCCAACCCTAGCCCAGCATCAACGAGTATGGTCTGCGCGCCGCTACGCACCACGACCACATTCAGCGGCCAGTCGAGAGCGTCCGGCGGCAGGAACATGTCGTCCAGCCAGGCCCCCCGGACAGCCGGGTCGGTGTCGTGCGCCAACATCGCGGTTGGGAGCGGCAGCACCCCATCGCTGATAACAAGCACCTCAATCTCGCCGATCTGCACCGCATAGCGCGACGGAACCAGCTCGTCGCGGGCCGTCGTACCGAGGTTTGAGGTCTTGTCCAAGCTCATGTTTGTCTCCTGCTGACCAATCCTGCGGGGTTTTGTTTCTGCCTGCGACATGATGCGCTCCTGTTTTGCGTGATCGAGACACGTCGATCACGAGCTACGTCGCGGACTCTATGTTGAAGCGTGTTTGGCGGTCGAGCTACACCTGAGGATAGGGCAGCCTGTGCTCTCAGTGGACCGCAGCGAGATTTGGTGGTGAAGAGGCTGGTATGAAGGAGTATACGCTCTCGCCCGCCGGTGCCCCGCGCTCAGCGTTGATTCGAAGCCGCTCGGCGTCCTCGATATCCGCGACACATTGTCCAAATTTGGCATGATTGCCCCGAGCACCCTGAATCGCCACGGTTCCTCTCCTCTGGGAATGGTCTCGGTATGCGTCGCATCGGCAGAAGGCGGGCGATGTCCAGGCGCGAATACCGCGCTCGGCTTCCTCGTCAAGGAGCCCGAGCGCGAGTTTTGCTAAATAGAGCTTCTGCTTCCTTTAGTCTGGTGCTTCACAGACTCCTTCCAGCCTCATGAGTGCATCGTTGAAGCGGGCAAAAATGCGCTTTTTCAGCGTTGACCTTCTGCATCGCATACGCCGGTTCTTTCCGATGCCAAGACACGCTGCGATAGAATGCTCGAGAACGAGTAGCTCAAAAAACCTGCCTACGTGTACCCGTATCCGAGATCGGCTAGCTTGGTCGCTAGGGCGGCCTAGCGGAAGGTCTAGGGCGAACTACGCCTTTGTCGACAGCAAACATCGGTTCGAACGATAGCGACTGCACTGCCCATTGCGTCATCTTTCACGAAAGACCACCGCGCGGACACATAACGCGCCCGCAGCTCCTCTGCCGCCCTGATGCCATGGCGTTCAAGAAGAGCATGCGAGTGCCACACCCGAGACCATGAACTCCCGATCCACTTCTCCCGAATGCCAAATCCCAATCAACTACAAAGGAGACCGATATGAAGTCTATCCCCCTCATGGTGCTCTTGTCGGCCACGGTCGGCTTTGGCACCTTGTCAGTTGCAGCTGAAGACGGCGCAAAGGTCACACCATTGATGACCAAGGATCTGCCAGACTATCCGGGCAAGGAAGGGCTCATGCTGTCGGTAGAATATCAGCCAGGCGGCTCCTCGCCTATCCACCGCCACGATGCCAACGCATTCGTGTACGTCCTGGAGGGCGCGATCGTGATGCAGGTTAAGGGCGGCGAAGAAGTCACCGTTGCTGCTGGAGAAACCTACTACGAGAACCCCTCCGATATTCACCTCATTAGCCGCAATGCGAGCAAGACGAATTCCGCCAAATTCATCGTAGTACTGCTCAAGAAGAAGGACACGCCGGCCGTTATCCCGCTGGAGTGATCAAGGCGAACACGAGGAAAACCGAAGTGTAATCATCCCCATGGCACATCTGCCTGCTTGCCAAATTCGATACTCCAAGCTTGCAGTTGCGCACAATGCCCCGCTCACACCCTCGATTCTGACCGACGAAAAGGAAAGAGCCATGCAACCTCGTCAAAATAATTACTTCAAACTTGCCGAACCGGGCTTTAAACACGTCTTCGCGCTGGAGAGCGCTCTTAAAAGTGGTCCGCTAGAGCCAAAGCTGCTGCACCTTGTCAAGCTGCGCGCCTCACAGATCAATTCATGTGTGTTCTGCATTCATTTGCACACGACAGAAGCTCTGAAAGACGGGGAAGATCCCATGCGCCTCTATTTGTTGACCGGGTGGCGCGAGGCAACGCTTTACTCGTCGCGTGAGCGTGCTGCTCTTGCCTGGACTGAGGCGTTAACCAACATCGCGCAAACTGGTGCCCCCGACGATGATTGGGGGCTGGTTGAGGCTGCATTTACGGCAGAAGAACGGTCTTGGTTGTCTCTTGCAATCGGTGCGATCAATCTTTGGAATCGGCTTCAGGTAGGGTTCAGGGCTACACATCCTGCTTAACAGCTCGACGTGCGCCGTCAGGCATAATGTCTTTGTGGCGCAGCAGTCGAAATCGCTGCGCCGTTCTTGCCGGTTCGAACAGATTTGAGGAATTAACTGGGTGGTTACAACCAGTCTGCCTCCAGCCTTCGACGATCGCCACCATGCAGCTTCTGACCGGTCGCAGGGCGCAAGCGCTTTCGGGCACCAAGTTCGACGGCCCCCTAGATAACATCATCAACGGCCATGCACCGGGGATGGATTAGCGGACCTGTTTCGGCGACCGTCCCTTGAATGCTTCGGCGGGTTACGATCGGAGCCGCCGGCGAGCCCGAGCCTGTCAGGGGAATACATCATGCCCCCCACGAGCCTCGAACCAACACTCGAAGAGATACTGGCCGACCCCATCATCCAGCTTGTGATGAGGCGCGATAACGTCGTCGCGGATGACGTGCGGCGGGTCATTTATGATGCTAGGGAGGCACATCGACGTCGAGACCTGCTGGCCGAACGCCGCCAAGCGAGCCCGAACCGGCTAGGGGACCATATCATGGGCACCACGAGGCCCGAATTAACCCTCGAAGAGATGCTGGCCGACCCCATCGTCCAGCTCGTGATGAGGCGCGATAACATCCTCGCGGACGACGTGCGGCGGGTCATTCATGAGGCTCGGCAGGCACATCGAATCGAGAACTGCTGCTAGAGCGGCGCATCGGCGTGGTGCCCGACACCCTCAGCGGCTCAAACGATGACGAAGGCAGGGCCCGAGTTCTGGAGACGAACTGAAGGAAATAATGCCTATGAGCTTTGACGCATCCAATCTGCGATTGCGGATGTTCGCCACTTTATTTTTCTTATTAGCATGCATTCTCGTCCCTGCGGCCTGCTCAAGTGGAAGAGGCCTAGTCGGCGAATTGCCGGCTGGGACAGAAACTGCTGCTTCTCCCATTGAACAGAATAATTCGCTCGACCTACTTTACGTGACTAACCGAGCGCCTGCCGCTTCGGCTAATGACGAACTTTCCTACACCTCGTTTCGAGGTCATTCATTGAGCTTCGGTTCGGTTACGCTGGCTCGGGAGCGGTTGCGCTTTCACGATGGGCCGGCTGTGCAGCCTGACGCGTCGCTGCATATTTCACGCACGACCAAACTAGGAGAGTTTCCGAAGTCGCCATACCCAATTGAACTCACGCGTCAGGGGCCCCGACGGGTACCCGCAACTGTAGATGCCCATATACTGGCAGCGGCAGGGTTGCAGGGTGAGGTGACTCGGCGCCTTGCGATGGCAAAACGTAAAGAAGTGGTCATTTTTGTTCATGGCTATAACAACAGTTTCGACGATGCTGCGAAAGCCACTGGCAAGATTTGCAATACCCTTTCTGCAGAGTTTGTGTGCGTGTCGCTTTCGTGGCCAGCGGGCGGATCGGGCGGCGCTTTCTACGGTTACAATATCGACCGGGAGTCTGGCGAGTTCGCAGTGTCGGATTTGAAGAAGGCGATTCGTATCATTTCCGGGACCGACGGTGTCAAACGTCTCCACCTCATCGCGCACAGCCGCGGAGCAGACGTTCTAATATCCGCCCTTCAGCAGTTGGGAATGGAGGCCTACGCCACCCGGTCTTCCCCCACCGAGCGCTACAAAATCAGCAATGTCGTGCTGTTCGCTCCTGACATCGATCTGGATGTTGCCACGACAAAATTGTTCGGCTTCGTGTCTGATCCCGATGCGCCGTTCGGAGCCAAAGCAACCCCCTACGGCCTTTTGCCGCCCATAGGCTCGCTGCATCTGACAGTTTATTCATCCCCAAATGACAAGGCGCTTGCACTTTCAAGCGGGCTGTTCGGAAGCGTTGTTCGACTCGGGCGCCTAACAAGCGCCAGCATCAGCTCTAAGGAGGCGGGCTCGAATGCGCTGTGGAGGAACTCACAGTTATCGGGTATCGCCGACTTTATCGAATACAGGGGAAGTGCGGGCTTTGCGGGTCACAGCTATTTCTTGTCCGACTCTGCAGTTCAAAAAGATCTACGTGCTTTACTTAGGGACCGTCTCAAGGCTGGTGATCCCGGTCGGCAACTGGTCGAAATCAAACGTCCATTTTGGAGAGTGCTCAGCCGCAATAGTAGGCTATCTCACTGATAAGAATACTACTTCATTCGTGACGCTTTGCTCGGTCGTCAGATTCGGTGGTCGGGTTAGACTAGCCGTCGCGGCTTGGCCTTTTACCAGAGCTCGACTTGCTGTCGCGGGAGCTCATGCAAGGCCTCGGGTGTATCGACGTAAATTGTCGCCCTTGTTCACTGTGTCGACGACTGTCTTACGCATTCTTGGTGTGAATGCGCCGATCAGATCCGCAGATATCCACTTTATCTCATGGATTTCCATGAGGTGCGGTTGGGCCATGGCGGGATTAGGGTGGGTCTATGAGTTCGCCAGGCCAGATATTGAAAACAAGTGCTATACGAAGCGCGCTGATAGCCCCCAGGGCTTTGTCCGGCAGGAGAAGCCAATGATCTGGTCGCACCGCCCCCAATTCTTGCATCTGGGATTTTTTGTCGCAGCCTATGTTCTGGGCTGCGGTTTCGCTCAGTCGCTCGCAATCGTACCCGGAACAGGTATTTCCATTTGGCCTCCAGGCGGGCTTTTCATGGCTACGCTTATCCTCGCTTCCAGGCACAGCTGGCCGTGGTGGGTGCTGGGAGGCCTTCTGGCGGAACTGTTTAGCAATTTCCTGTGGTTCCATAGTCCGTTTCCTGCCGCCGTCCTGATCTATGCCGGCAACGCTCTTGAAGCGGTGGTTGGCGCGTGGCTCGTGAACCGAGCTTGCAAGCACCCGGTTCGGCTGGAAACCTTGCAGGAGGTTCTCGCATTCGTCGTACTGGCGGCTGGAATTGCCCCGGTCGTAAGCGCGACGGTGGGAAGCGCGACACTTGCGTGGTTTGGCATACAATCGCAATCCTTCACAACTGCCTGGCCTCTTTGGTGGATCGGAGACGCAACCGGAGTCTTGATCGTGGCACCACTGGCGCTGGTCGTGTTGCAGAACTGGCGCGGCAAGGCCCAGCTCTCGGCCGCGCAATGGATGGAAGCCTGTGTCCTGGGGCTGATCTTTCTTGGTGTCGCTGCCCTTTCCTTGAGCGGTTTCTTGCCCTTCGTCTACATAACCATGCCGCCTCTTCTTTGGGCCGCAGTCCGCTTTGAGTTTAAAGGCGCCGCCGTCGCCTTGATCCTCCTCGCTGTGATCACAGCGGTATTCACGATATCAGGCTCCAGCGAATTTGCCGGCGATACTGAGTCCCAGAGGCATAAGCACTTTATGCTGCAGCTGTTTCTGGCCGTCTCGGCATTTTCGGCGCTCATCGTGGCCGCCATATCCCGGCAGCATCAGCTGGCGGTGCTCACATTGCGCCAAAGCGTGGAGGCGTTGCGCGACGGGAAGCGTGAATTGTCGCAGCTCGTGGATATGGTTCCGAGCCTGCTCTGGCGGTTGAGTCCGGAGGGCGAGCCGACCTTCTTCAACCAGCGCCTGATAAATTTTCTCGGCCTGGACATGGCAGATGCAGACAAGCCGGGCATGAGCCGGCTGGCGGCCATCATAGAAGCCGCCGTCCATCCCGATGATGCGGCCAGCCTTAGGGAAGCGCTCAACCATTCTTTCGTCACCGGCGAGCGCTTCTCCAAGACGTATCGCTTGCGGCGTGCGGATGGCGTCTACCGCTGGGTGGAAGGCAGCGCGGAGCCGCTGCGCGACGAGAGCGGGCGCATCCTCCAATGGTACGGCCTCTCGCATGACATCGACGATCAGCTGCGTGTCGAGGAGGCGCTGCGACGCAGCGAGCGGCAGCTTCAGCAACTCATTGACACAGTGCCAGTGCAGATTTGGTGCGTAACGCCCGGGGGCGAGCCCGCATACATCAACAAGACCATGATGGATTATATCGGCCTGAAGCTGGAGGATTTTGATGCCCAGCAAGGATTAGCCGGAGCAATTCAGACCATCGTCCATCCTGACGACAGGATCCCTTTGCAGCGCGCCCTAACCCACTCCTTCAGCACGGGTGAAGCGTTTGAGTTGAAATTTCGCAACCGCCGACGGGATGGTTCATACCGCTGGACAGAGGGGCGTGCGGATCCGCTCCGCGATGAGAGTGGCCGCATCATCCGGTGGTACGGCGCCAACGTCGATATCCACGATTTTGTGACTTCTCAGGAAGCGCTGCGCGAGAGAGAACGCTCCCTATGGGAGCTCGTTGAAACGCTACCGGTAATGATCGATTGCGCTGCGCCGGACGGCGAGCCGTTATATCGCAGCCGACAGCTCCGCGAATTTCTCGGGTATGAGCTTGAAGAATTGGACGGAACCGGGAAGTCTCGCTTGGCCGGCACACTCGATGCCGGTGTTCATCCCGACGACGTGGCGGGTGTCAAAGAGAGATATGCCCATTCGCTATCCACCGGCGAGCCGTATGCTCGGAAGCACCGTCTGCGGCGCTTCGATGGCGAATATCGCTGGGTCGATACGCGCGCCGCGGCGATGCGCAACGCCGAAGGCGCCATCGTGCAGTGGAACGTCACCTGCCTGGACATTGATGGTGAGGTTCGGGCGCAGGAAGAGCTGCGTCTGGCGCAAGAGAACCTGGCACGTGCGAGCCAGGCGGCGAGCCTTGCTGAGCTTTCGGCTTCTATCGCGCATGAGGTGAACCAGCCTCTAGCGGCCGTCGTGGCGAACTCGCACGCCTGCCAGCGCTGGCTCACGGCCGAACCGCCAAATCTAGTGCGCGCGCAAAAGACGGTGGAGCGCATCATTCGTGACGCAAACGCCGCCGCCGACGTCGTGAGCCGCATCCGCGCCTTGTTCAAGCAATCGGTCGAGACGAGGCATGCCACGGCACTGGACAGCGTCATCGCGGAGGCGCGTGACCTGACCGCTGAGGAGGCGGCGCGGCGGCGCGTCCGTATGGACGTTGATGTCGACAGCAACCTTCCGCCTGTTGCGCTCGATCGCGTCCAAATCCAGCAGGTTCTGGTCAATCTTATTCGCAACGGCATGGAGGCCATGGACACCATTACAAGCGACAGAGTTCTTCGGATCCGTGTGCGCCGGATGGGGGACACGGCCGAGACCGAGATCAGTGATCGCGGCCGGGGTGTCGAATCTCCTGACAAGATCTTCGAGCCGTTCTTTACGACGAAAGCGCATGGGATGGGCATGGGGCTCGCCATCTGCCGTTCGATTGTCGAGTCTCACGGCGGGCGGTTGTGGGTGGAGAAGAACCAACCGCATGGAGCGACGTTCGTCTTCACATTACCCGTTGAAGTGGAAGCAGCGTGATGATGACGGACGATCATATCGTCTTCATCGTTGATGACGATGAACGCATTCGGGAGGCGCTCAGCGAACTGCTGGACTCGCATGGCATGCGCGCAATTGCCTTCGGATCGGCCGGCGACTATGTGAATGCGGATAAACCGGACCTGCCTGCCTGTCTGATCCTCGATATCGAGCTGCCCGATATCAATGGCCTCGATCTCCAGAGGCAGATCGCGAACGGCGATCATCCGCCGATCGTCTTCGTTACAGGACATGGCGACATCCCGTCCTCGGTGCGTGCGATCAAGCACGGTGCCGTGGATTTCCTGACCAAGCCTTTCAGCGATGCGGATCTCATGGCCGCAATCCACGCGGCAATCGCCCAGGACCGGGAGAAAAGATCGGAGCGCGCTGAACTCGGCGTGTTGAGGCAACGCTATCTCGACCTGACGCCGCGCGAACGCGAGGTGCTGCCGCTCGTGGTGAGTGGTCTTCTCAACAAGCAGGCCGCCGCTGAGCTGGGGATCAGCGAGGTCACGCTGGAAATCCATAGAAGGAATGTGATGCATAAAATGGCAGCGGCGTCGCTCGCTGATCTCGTGCGTATCGCGGAGCGATTGGAAATACCGGTCACTCATTCGCGCCGAGCGGGAGGGAGCGGAGCGTGAGCAAGCGAAGACCTGTCGTGGCGGTCGTCGATGACGATCCAAGACTGCTCGAGTCGCTGGAGGACCTTCTGGAGTCCGCGGGCTATGCCGCGCACAGCTTCTCGTCCGCGGGATCGCTGCTCATCAGCGGGCTGTCGGGCGTGGACGTGCTCATCACCGACATCGGCATGCCAGGCATGGACGGCTTTGAACTTCGTGACTGGGTGAAGAAGGTGCGTCCGGAGCTGCCGGTGTTCCTGATAACCGGCCGCCACGAGATTGCGGATCAGGATCGCGCCCAGGGCATCAGTGGGTTTTTCCGCAAGCCCTTCGATGCCCAGGTCTTGCTGGCTGCCGTGGACAACGCCTTAAACAATCGAAACATGGAGGATGATCATGAGAGTTGACCAGCCGTTCGTGCGGAGATTGGCGCCGCTGTCACAGCAGAGCAAAAGCGAAGCGGAGCAGCCGCTCGTCATCATTGTCGATGACGATGCGTCTGTGCGGGAGGCGCTGTCGGAGTTGATCCTGTCGGCCGGATTCCAGCCCGTTTGCTTTGCCTCGACCGGCGAATTGCTCGACACCAACGTATTGGACAGCCCCGGCTGCTTGATCCTCGATGTTCGCATGCCAGGAGTGAGCGGTCTGGATCTGCAGCATCATCTGGCCCAAAATGGCAACCCCACGCCAATCATCTTCCTGACCGGGCATGGCGACATTCCAATGACCGTCCAGGCGATGAAGGCCGGCGCCGTGGACTTTCTCACCAAGCCAGTACGGGACCAAACGCTGCTTGACGCTGTGATTGCGGGCATTGCGATGGACGCCGCGCGGCGGGAGGAAGCCGTGATCGTCAAGCGCAATGTCGAACGCCTTGAGACGCTGACGCCACGGGAGCGCGAGGTTCTGCACGAAGTGGCGCGCGGACGCCTCAACAAGCAGATCGCCTTCGACCTCGGCATTAGTGAAGTGACGGTCAAGCTGCATCGCGGCAATGTCATGCGCAAGATGGAGGCCGCCTCCGTCGGCGAACTGATCCGGGCATGGGAAACGCTGCCCGCGCCGATGCGTGGGGCCGGCGCGGCCTAGACTCTGGCCAACGCGCGATAGTCGCGGCGGAGCTGTTCAACGATATTGGCACTGCCGGCGCGGCCTCGCTACTCATATTGCTGCGGTGCTCGCTCGCCATAAAGTGACAGTGCAGCCTCACGCGCAACACCACTGTGCGCCCAAACAGCATGCACGACCGCCTGCTGTGCTGCTTCGTCCGACAGCGGCGGGCGGAGTCAAATAATAACCTGAACAAGGTTGACGCGGCTCATACCTGCAAAGTGCCCGGCCAGGCGCAGGCAATCATCAGTCCGAATTTCTCCTCGTTCGCTGGCGACTTCAAGGACGTCGGCGAGCCGCGACGTGGCCCAACCCGGTCCTTGCTCATAGAACGACTTCACGAGATCAGGAAATCGGTTGCCCATGAGATGCTGACCAAACGCTGTAAGCGCTCTGCCCTCGTGCCATGATGGTCGTTTTCTCCGAGTGCTTCACGGGAACACACGTCTGGAAGCTGTGCTTCAGCTCGGTCAGGGCGCTCCGGCGATCATGTGCCCTTTCCCGGCGTTGTCTGACTAGCGACACGATAAGGATCCCCATCCGCTGGGCGCATCCGACCTAGACCTTGCCCTCGCATCACAGAGACTTCGGTAGAATGGGTTCGCCGGACGCATAGGCGCATTCTGGGCATTACCGGCCACAGCCTGCATGGAGGAAACAATGCGCAATATCATCGGGATTGGGGGGCGTCGTGGCTGAGCCCAACAAGAAAAAGATGATCGGCCTGCTGCTGTGCCTCGGCGCCGTGGTGGTTGTGGCTGGCGGATGGGCTTGGGCTCGTCCGACCGGCGTGGCGTCGACCGACAACGCTTACGTCCGCGGCGATGTTACCTCGCTCGCTCCGAAGGTTGCGGGTTACGTCACGGCGGTAGATATTGAGGACAACCAAGCCGTCCAGGCGGGCGACGTCCTGTTCCGGATCGACGATCGCGACTACCGGGCACGGCTTGCGCAAGCTGTCGCCAATGTCGAAGCGGCGGCGGCTCGGCTCGTCAATGTCGATGCGGAGACAAAGCTTCAGCATGCGCTCATCCGGCAGGCGGAGGC